>NZ_CP061725.1:6218114-6529020 GCF_014764405.1 Micromonospora craniellae
ACCTCGAACTGTGGTGCGGGCGGGAGACGGCGTTCCAGGAGCGTCTGGCGTTGGAGCCGAACCTCGACCAGCCGCTCCCGTTCCTGCTCCGAGATCCGTGATCGGTACTGGTAGACGCCACGGGCGTAACCCCTGGTCTGTAGCAGCCCGGGAATCAGTGCGTCGTCGTACTCCCGCAGGCGGGGGGCGGCGGATTCGAGGCCGACGTACAGCTCGAACCAGTCGGGGATGGCGTCGCCGTAGGAGTGCCACCAGCTCTTGGCCTTGGTTTCGGTGGCCAGGGCGGTGAGGGCGGCGGTCAGCTCGGGGGTGGCGGCGTACAGCTCGCACATGACCTTGACGTCGAGGGGGCGGGCCGGGCCGAGGCCGCTCTCGATGCGCCACATCTTCTGTCGGCTGCACTGCATCGCCTCGGCAGCGCCGCTCCGATCTCCACCTATCTACCCGCGTCCGTCTGGCCAGGTGGCGTACGGTGATCTGCGGCGTCCGGTCCACCCCGCGCCGCACGTGCAGTACGAGCACTGCGTGACCTACGCACCGAAGCGCGCATGACCCTGTAGGACGAGCGTGATGATGAACCGCTTCGTGATCGAGGCGATGAAGAAGGGCGCCTCCGGGCGTACCTCCGGCTCGGCGCTGCCCTGCGGTCCGGATCCGCCCGCCCAGCGGCGCTGCCCGTCGGCGCTGGACACGGCGAGGCTGGCGTGATGCAGAGCAGGTCTGGCACTCAAGCTTTGCACGAGTTTGGTCAGGCCGGCGTCGACCTCGTCGGTCACGCGGTTGCCGGGTGCCGTGAAGGTGTGTGGCCTCAAGGGATCTCTTCGCATGCAACATGCCTACTAGGCATGTCTAAGAGAGTCAACCGGGTAGGATCTCCGGTGTGGCACACGTGATCCTGGGCCTGCTGCTGCTCGCCCCGCAGAGCCTGTACAGCCTGATCAAGAGCTTCGAGGCGGGCGTCGCGCTGTTCTACAGCGCCAGCTCAGGCAGCATCAAACGGGCCCTCGACACGCTGCTCGGCAAGGGTCTGATCGAGGTCGCGAGCACCGAGCCGGGCGGACGCGGCAAGAAGGTCTATCGCGTCACCGAGGCGGGCCGGCAGGAGTTCCACCGCTGGATGACGGGCGAACTCAGCGGGGCAGACCTGGAGACAGCGACCCTTTCCCGACTGTTCTTCCTGGGGCTGCTCGACCCGGCGGATCGCGCACCGGTGCTGCGACGGATTCAGGAGCGGGCCGCAGCGGATCTCGCCGAGTTGACCGCCCTCAAGGAACGTCTCGACACGATCGAGGTGCCGGCGGAGTTCCGCGATGTGGCGGCGTACCAGCGGGCGACCCTGGACTACGGCATCGCCTCGGGACTGCACGCCCTCACCTGGTTCGGCGATCTCGCCGATCGCGGTGGACCGCAGGCCGGGTGAGGTCCGCGGCGGCGTGCGGGACGGGCTCGCCGGGCCGCGCCGAGTCAGGATCGGTGGCAACGGCCACGAAGCTCTGCGATGGCCTCCTTCTCACCTGCGTTGAGGTCGCCGTCCACGGTGGCCACCCGGCTGGCGACATCGAGGAGTTCGGTCAGGTCGCCGGGCTCGGCGTCCAGACGCTTCCACACATCGTCGGGGTCGATGTCCACCACGTTGGCCAGCTGGTCATCGACCACACCGTGCCTCTCGCGGACGATCCGCGCCAGGTGTCTCATCAGCAGCGTCTCATCGTCGCCGATCTTGTTGTCCGCGGTGATGACGAGCCACGCGACCCACAACATCAGCTGTGGGTACTGACTCCGGCTGCTTAGCCTCCAGGCAATCTCGATAACGCGCGCCTCGTTACGGAACACGTCCCGCGCGTGCCGGCCCGCGACCAGCGTCGTATAGCGGTTCAGCACGACCGTGAGCGGGATGCCGACCAGAGGGATGCCGACCTTGATGACGTTGCGCTGCAGGAGGTGCTTCCCGACGATGGGAAGCCCCTTCGCGGCGGTCAGGACAGGGCCGGAATAGAACTTCTTGATCAATGGACGTACCACGAGCGGGACCGCCTTGGTGACACTCTCCCGCGCCACCTCCCCGCTCTTGATCGTGAAGGCCACCCGGATGAGCTTCCACATGTCGTCCGGGTCGGACACATCGAGCGGGACGCGATACAGCACGGAGATGTCGTAGGCCAGGCGTAACTGAAGCTGGGTGATGTACGTGAGGTCGACCAGGAGGGTCACCGCAGCGGCCGGCAGCGCGATCGGCGAGGCACCGCCAGCGCTGCCGACGGTGGCGGCGACCGCCGCCGAGTACGCCCCGGCCGAGAGTCCGCCCTGGAGCGCGGCGTACCGCGAGGCCATCGTGATCCGCTGCTCGACGATACCATCCGCCGGAACGCCCTTGTACTTCTCCTGGAAGTACTGCCAGTCGACCTTGTCGGTGTAGGAACTCATGGCCTGTGTGACGAGCTTCGAGAACCAGTCGCCTGACTTGACATCGCCCGGATTGAGCCCCTTGATGAAGGTGCGTAGCTCGGCCCGATCCCGTTCGACAGCCTCTCTGGCGGCATCGTCGTCGGAACTGTCCGCGTCAATCGGAGCATCGGTCACGGCGAGTCCCCCAGAAGGCTCAGCAGATAGCCAGCTCCCTGGGTTCGATTGAGCCCGCTGGCGTCCAAACACGGATGGTGCGACAACAGAACATCTGTCGACGAATGTCGGATGGAGCCGCCATCTTAGGCTGATCATGCGGACTGGTTCCACTGTCCGTCGGAAGTGGCTTACCGGGGGATGTCCGCGTTCCCATGATCGCCCGACTATCGACCTGGTCCGTCGCATTACGGTCGGCGGAAGAGCAGTCGCCAGGTACGGATATCTGACAGCCATCACCTCTGAGTGACGTGATGATGACGCGATGCCAAAGTGCCGTGCGCGGTGCAAGGACAACACGCTTTGCAAGAGACCGGTCGGCGGGCTTGGGGCGCGCTGCCGAGACCACGTCGGAATGCCCGAGGCTGGGCCGCGACACACCAAGGAGAGAAGGCCGCGTCGCCGCCCGACGCCGTCAGGGCGTCGGGGTGTTCGCGGAAGCGCTTCGCGAGGCGGACGGGGTAGCGCAGCCCGGGAGCGTCGTCGCCAGGAGCGCGTCGAGCAAGCCGCCGAGTACTGCGTGGCGGTTCTGAACGACGGGTGGGCCAACGTCGTGTCCGAGTGTGTCACCGAGTACGTGACCGAGGAGACCTGGCAGCAGCTGTTCAACCGTCGGCGGCGTGGGCGGTGCAAGCTGCTCGCGGAGATGGCCGGGGCGATCCTGACCGGGAAGAAGATGCTGCACGATCTGGTCGGGGCCGTCGCGGCCTGGCTCGCTGCCCTCCTCGGTGGTGACCGGATCGTGCAGGCCTTCGCCCGTCAGCTCGCGTCGAACATTCCGCTGCCCCCGGACGCGAAGATGGTGGCTGCGGCGCGCGGTCTACAGGTGACCGGAGTGCTGCTGTGTCTGGTCAACGGTGGTGACCTGACGAGATGCCAGTGCTTCATCGACCTAGCTCTTGAGGAGACCAAGACCCAGATCAAGAAGCTCCTCCTCGCCGCGATGGAGGACTGGACAGCTCTGGCACAGTTCCCGGTCAAGCCCTCGGTGGTGGAGCAGGGCACGTACGGGGGCACCGGCACCTGACGCGACGTAACAGAGTTGCGGCCACTGCAATCGGGGTGCTCAGGCGAACCTGCGTCGGGCACGCGGCGAGGCCCCTGTCTGCCAGGGTGAGTTGAGCCAGGAGCCCGCCGTCGGAACACCCCCGAAGGCAGCGGACATGTGAAGCATTCGCTGCGGCTACGTCGTGAGCGGTTCCCCCGCCTCCTCGGAGAAATGTGCCTGCTCGTAGAACCACTGAAGGTGCTCCACGAGGCATGCGGCGGCGTTGCTGTCGGCGAGGACTGTCAGCGGGAAGCCGGGGCGCAGAGTGAGCTTCGCGGCGGCGATGTTCACCCCGGGAAGCTGGTTCAAGCGTTGCCGGAACTGTTCACGCAGCGCAACATCGTCGAACGGCGAGCGATTGGCCAGGTGTTGGAAGACCACCTCGGCCTTGCCGCTCGGGTAGATGGTCATCGGCCAGATGTCGCCGTCGCGGTGACCGCGCTCGCGGGCCATGAGGAAGCAGGATGTCTCTGCCGCGCCGCCGTAGAGCAGCGTGCCGCCGAGATCCTTCCAGCGGTCGAGCAGTGCCTGCGTGGCCTCGGCGACGGCCGTGTTCTGCTGCAGCAACATGAGTTGCTCGGTGAAGCGATCGGTGCGGGACTGCCCTTCACCGGGGCGGGGCCGGGGCATCCGTCGGGGCAACTCGTCCGGTGCCAGTCCGGTCAGTTGCGCCAACTCGTCGAGGTCGATGCGCTGGCTCTGGTCGGCTCGGCCATGCTGGTCGAAGGAGACCCCTTCGGCACGTAGCACCGTGACCGGGTCCTCCGTACGACCGTCAGGCCATCGGAAACCTGCGGCCATGGTTCCCTCGACCTGCAACACCCGATGGGCGTTGGTGACCGGAACGCTGCGCAGCCGGTTGCCGACCGGCTGAGGCGCGGTGCCGATCAGAGCGGCGAGGTCCCCGTACGTCGTCCAGGACCCAGCCGGCAATGAGGCGAGTGCCTTCTCCATGAGGTCCCATCGCACCTCTGACTGATCGACCGCCTGATCGGTGGGGCCGGGCCAGAGATCGATGATTCGCTCAGCGAGGGCGTCTGCGCGTTTGTAGATCTGCGGCCGTCCCCAGCGCTCGAAGGCGACGATGTCCCGAGTGAGAGACAGACCGCTCTTGGCGAGCCGAACCCGCTTGGTCGCGAACGGGCTGTTGCCTAGTTCCACGTTGTACCCGGTCAGGGTGAGGTTGCCCAAGGTGTGTTTGAGGGCCTCGTGCACCTCGATGACGTTCTCGTGTGGTTCGAGGTCCGCAGCGAGCATGCGCTGCCACTCCGGACTCATGCTCTGTGGCAGCACATGCTCGATGGTCAGCTTCGCCAACGAGATCGGCTCTTTGCTGCCGTACGACTCTTCCAACCACCGCAGCACCAGCGAACGCTGCGCCGCCCGCCCGTTCGTGTAGAAGGGCAATGAGCGGACCGCGTGGCGCACGTCGGCGTCCGTCGCATAGTACTTGCGGCCGGCGGAGAGGTAGGCGTGCACCGCCTGGTCGACTGACAGGTTCTTGTCCATCTCGGTGACGATGGACAGCAGATTGCGGTTGATGTTCGCGGTGGCCCGGCCGATCAGCAGCCGCCGTACGAGGAAACTCTCCACGTAACGCATTGCCGACGCGACCTGTGCGTTGGTCGCGGTGCCCAGGTTGCGGCGATCCAGCAGGTGCAGCAGGAGCGGGTACACGGTAGTGGTGCCCCAGGAGTGCAAACGCTCCAGCCGGAGCCGTACGTCCGGGTTCTGCTCCTTGTCGGGGTGCAGGATGACGTCCAACAGCGCGCCGAGACGGGCGAACCGTCGCACCTCTGCTTCGATGTCCTCTTCGGTGCTCAGCCGATCGAGCCGCGCCTGCTGCCTCGCGTACGTGTCGCCCTGTGTTATCCGTGGGTCTCGATGGACCAGGTCAAGCCAGAACAGAAGTTCCAGCTCGGTGGAGGTGAGCCGCCTCTGCAGCGGCAGCCAGTGCGCGTCGTAGACAGCCTTACTGCTGTTCGGTAGGCGCATGAACAGGTAGTTGCGCAGCAGATCGGCCTGCGTTAGCTTGAGCCCGGTGTTGTTCAGTGACTCGAAGATCCGGTAGACGTTGTCATCGGCATGCGCCACGACCGAGACCACGGCCAACCCGAAAATTACTGCATCTTCCAGGCGTTGCACCTGCGCAGCCACCGCCGGTTCCGCGAGCCGGTTTCGGAAGAACTGATATGCGCCTCCGACGGCACCCCCGCCAGCCTGAGCCGAAAAGTCCACACATGCCAGATAAGCGTCGAGGTCGGCCTGGGTGGGGACGAGCTTCAACCGTCGTGCGGGCGTCCACTTGTTGATGAGGTACTGGTCGGTGAGCCGGTCGCGGTGCTGTTCACCTTCGTTCGCCACCCGGTGATCACGGATCGCGCAGAGCAGAATCGAAAGGGTGGTCAAGCGCTGCTGCCCGTCGACCACCAGGAACTCCACGACACCGGCCGGACCGTTGTCGGGGCTGGGAGCCAGCACCAGCGAACCGATGAAGTGGGTCGCCTTCGGGTTTTCTGCCCGGTCCTCGGCGAGCCGGACGATGTCGTCCCAGAGACGTTCCAGTTGATGGTCCTGCCAGGAGTACGTTCGCTGGTAAAGGGGCACCTGGCCTCGATCCGTCAGAGGGTCTTGCTCCCTGCCTGACCGTTTCGGCTTGACCGTTTTGTCCACCCGGTTTGGGTGTGATATCGCCACGTGTCGCTGTGGAAGCGCGAGTTCTCCGGGCCCTCGGTCACGGTCTTTCTACTGGTAGGTACAGGGGTCCAGGGTCAGGTTGTCAGTGGTAGCAGGGTGAGGCGCTGCCAGCAGAGGGTGAACGCGTCGGCCCACGGCCAGGTCTCGGGGATGGACAGGACACGCCGGCGGGCGTGGGCGGCCAGTTTCGCGGGCAGGTGCAGCAGCCGGTAACGCAGTGTTGCGGGTTCGGCGTGGGCGAGGTCGTCCTGGTCGTGCAGGCCGAGCAACCGGGTCCAGGAAGTGATGTCCGCGGCGATGTTGGCGGCGAGGACCCAGCCGCGGTTGACGGTCCAGGCCTTCGACGGCAGGTTCCGCAGGCCCATGGCCTTGTTCGTGCGCACCTTGTCTTCCACTCCTGCGTGCGAACGATGCAAAGCGTCGATCCATTGCGGCTGGTGCGAGCCCGGCACCCCGGCGATCCGGCTGATGTTGGTGGCGACGATCGCGTACCGCCAGCCGGTCCGCTTCTCCAGCGCGGTGAGATTCTTCGCGTGCCGGGCCGACGGCTTCGTGCGCCGCACGAGCAGCCGTAGCCGGCCGTTCCAGTTCTCCAGGCGCTGGTTGAGGCCGGTCAGTTCCGCGACATGCGCGGTGTCGACGGCCGTGCCGTCCTGGGCGAGGCCGTCGGTCCACGCTTCAGCAGGCAGTTGCTCGATCGCGATCTCGTCGGCGTCGGTGATCGTCCAGCCGACGGTGAACTTCACGCTGCGCCACAGCCGGTTCATCGCCTCGATGTGCTCGAGCAGGTCGTGGGTGGCACCGGCCCCATCGACCCTGATCAGAATCTTGCGCCGGTAGGCGACCGGCAACTGAGCGATCGCCTCACCGAGAACCCGGATGTGATCGGCGACCGTATTCGAGCCGGCACTGCCGGGCCGCAGCAGCATGGCCAGGCATTCCGCGGTGTTCGCACACCACGCACCGAGCGGATGGAACCCGAAACCCTTCTTGAACGTGGCCGCCGCACCCTGCTTCGGTGAGTGAGCGGTGATCAGGGTGGCGTCCAGATCGATGACCACCCACCCGGACAGCAGCTTGCCCGCCACCGTCAGCCACGGGAACCCTTGCGGGCGGCGGGCGAGCAGGGCCCATACGTGAGCGCGGACCTTCGCCCGCGCTTTGCCGATCCGTTTCAGCGCGGTCTCGTCGAGACCGGCCAACGCTCGCCGGACGGTTGGCTCCGACGGCCGATCACCGAAGACCAATCCCTGATGGGCGAGGACCGCGATGTCGGACATGCTCGTGGCGCCGAGCACGATCGCGACCGCGAGTGAGACCAGGACCGTGCCGCGATCCCACCACCCAGGGCCCTTGCCGCGCGGTAGCACCTTGTTCAAACCGCTGGTCAGACCGGTCCGATCTGCGCATTTGCGCAGCAGGACCGCACCCGCGTGACCGACCAGACCCTTCCCGCCCGCGCCGACGACCAGCCGCTGATCCCACCCGCTACCCTTACTCACCAGAAAGGTGCACCCGCTTCTGCTGTGGACATGGACTCGACACCCAAATCCTTGCAGGTCAGGAGCACCTTTCGTTTATCGCCCTCGATCAGTCAAATCGCCTCTGACTCGGGGAGGCTGGTATTGCTTCGTACCTTCAAGCAGACCTTGCAGGGTGGTCTCTGCTGCTGCGACCATCGGAGCGCTGTCACCTCATCCGTTCGGGCACATGGTCAGAAAACGGATCTTAAAGGGTATTGCTGGTCTAGCCAGTCACGGCGCACGAACTGCGTCTCGACTCAGGTCGTGGCAGCCTAGGCGGTGGTCGCAGGCAAAGGGTGTCGTGAATCCGACTCCTCCTGTTGTGGTACGTATTCAGCTTGAGGTTGCCGGTTCGGGTAGCCATGGTCCGGTGGTGAGTTGTTTGAGCACGTCGAGGGCGTCTTTGCCGTGTTTGGCGGCGGTGGACAGGTAGGAACGCAGGGTGGCGAAGTCGGCCAGGCCTTGCAGGGTGCGCCAGGTCGCGGAGATCTTCTGCTGGAGCTTGACCGGGCGGAGATCGCGCTCGGCCTGGTTGTTGGTGAAGGGCACGGCCAGGTCGACGGTGAACCGCAGGATCATGTCGCGGTGCGTGGCGAAGCGTTCGATCAGCGTCCCGGCCCGAGACAGCTTGCCGTCACGATCGGGCGGGTTCTGCTCACGGCCGTAAGCGAGGGCTCCGGCGTGACAGGCCCGCAAGTGACTGATCTCGTCGTTCGACAGCGAGTCCCGGCCGGCGGCGACGGCCTGCTCGGTTGTCTTCTTGGCCGCCAGCAGGGTCGTGGCCATCACCTCGGCCCACTGCTGCCCGGCCGGGTCGGACTCGTGCACACCGCGCAGATCGCGGATCAGATGTGCCCCGCACCAGGCATGCTCGGCATCGGTCAGGTGCCGGTAAGCGGCGTAGCCGTCCCGCACCAGAGTGCCGGTGAACCCGGGCAGCACACCCCCGGCGTCGATGTCGGCCTTGCCGCGGCCACCGACGTGGAACAAGGTCAGCTCAGGGGTGCAAGCCACGTGCACGTACTTGAAGCCGCCGCCGACCCTTGCCGGGGTCTCATCGGCGTGCAGCACCTGCTGCACGTGCAGCAACGCGGCCGTGCGAGAGACGAACGGCCCGAGCCTGCGGGCCGCCTCGGCGACCATCTGATGCACGAACCCGGTCGACACCCGGACCCCGAGCAGATCACCCAGCAGCCCGGCGACCCGGGCGAACGGCAGGAACTGCGCGGCCCGCGCGTAGACCGCGGCGGCTTTGACCCCGGTGCCGTACTGCACCCGCCCGGACACACCCGCCGGCACCGCAGGCTCGCTGACCTGCCCGCACTCGCCGCATTCCACCGAGATCAACTGATGCTCCACGACCACCGGCCGACGATCGGGCAGCTCGAGCACCTGCCGCCGCTGCCGCCCGTACTCACGGCCGTCACCCAGATCAGCACCACACGAAAGCCCGGCACACCGCTGCGGCCGGTGCTGCACCACCCGGTCCGGATCCTCGGCCAGCCGCAACGTCAACCCCGACGCCCCGGGCTGCTTACCCCGCCGCCGGCCACCGGCCTTCGCCCCCGCCTGCGCACGAGGGCGGACCAAGCCGTCCGACGACGGCGGCACGGACGACTTCGACGAGTTCATCCCCAGCCGACGCCGCAGGTCGGCGTTCTCAGCACGCAGCACGGCGTTCTCGGCACGCACCTGCTCGTTGTCCGCCCGCAGCCGCTGCACCTCAGCCTGCAACTGGGCGACCACCACGACAAGCTGCTCGATCGAGTCAAGTCGCGAGTCCGGATGCACACCAAGATCATGGCAGCCGCCACCGCCACAGTAGACAGCAGCCCACGCTCAACCGATCAACTCAAGCTGAATACGTACCGCGCGTGGTGTCGCCGGGAGCGCCATGCGCTCTGCGTGCAGTACCCGCTGCCGTGTCGGCTACGCCTCGGTGTCTTGCAGATCCGGCCGGTGGGTTCTGATCCACCGTTCCACGTCCTCGGCGCGCCAGATGCGGCCGACGGACAGGACCGCCACCGGGTCGGGGAAGGTCTTCGAGTTGGTGATCTGGTAGGCGCGCGTGCGGGACACGCCGAGCAGGTCCTGAATCTCCTGGCTTGCCACCAGGCGCAGCTCTCCCACGCGCCCACGGTAAGAGCAGGCGAACTGAACACATGTTCTCTGTGCAGATGCTCTCTGCGCATGCTTAGAAGGCGTGTAGGCTGTGCATCTGTTCACATCGTATCGATGGCCCGAGCGGTCAGCAGGGGAGGCGTGGCGGAACATGGGTAGGCGGTGGAAGTGGTTCTTGCGGCCGGGGCCGGTCGCGCTGGACCTGACCGGGCAGGCCGTGCCGGACGGGGATGTGCCGGGGCGGTTCCGGCGCGTGGCGGTGGAACTCGTCGTACCGGAGCTGCGGGTGACCTCGCGCTGCGACGGCACGGAGGTCTACGAACAGCCCGAGGAGCGTCCGGCGGGGGCGCGGAACCAGGGGGAGGGGCACTACGACGACGGCCTGGCCGGGCGGCGGAACCGGGGGAGGTTCCCGGCGCCGGCCTGTGCGGGGCCGCCGGCCGAGCCCGATCGGGCGGCGACGGGCGACGGCGTCACCTCGGACCAGCTTGAGCAGGCGAATCGGCTGACGAACCAGCACCGGCGGCGGCCCGCCGAGGATCCGCGTACCCGGAAATGCCCGGACTGCCGCGCGGACGGCACATGTCCCCGGGCGGCCTGGGCCGAGGCGACCATCACTCGTTTTCTGCGGACGCACCTGCGGTGAGCGCCTTCGACCTGTCGCCCGCGCAGATCCGCAACCGGCTGATCCTGCGGGTACGACAGGCGGCACTGACTGCCCGAGTCGGGTTGCCGTGCGGCAAGGAGTGCCCGATCGGGGCGGCCGTGGTCGGTGTGTCAGTGGTTCCGCAGGTCTGCGTCGCGCCCGGCGACCTGGTCCGGCTAGGCAAGGCCGACTACCGGTATCCAGCCGGTCCGCTGCGGCTACGGATCGTCCGGGTCCGGCTGCACATCAGCCAGTGGTACGACGGGCAGTGGGTGTGGCTCGAAGGCGTCGAGATCGGGCCGGACGGTCAGGACGGCACGTGGCGGCCGGTGCTGGCCCGAGTCGCCGCGCTGCCATCGCTGGCCGCGTCGGTCTGCGGCACCTCACCGCCCTGCGCTCACGACCATTCCGACGGGGCGGGCCGAAGACGACCTGACGTCCCCAGTGTTGCCCAGTACGCTCGGCGACCTTGGTGATGGTGGCGGAGCCGCTCCCGCCGAGCATGATCCCCAACACGATCGTCCGGCGGCGTTCCACCTCGTCGATGGGGACGCCGTGGACCTCGGCGATCGAGAGCGCGAAGAGTGCGCTCAGCTCAAGAGACGAGAAGACCTCGCCTGCCGACAGTGCCAGTGCGACTCCCGTGCCGACGCCCGGGCGTGGCCGCAGTTCCTCCGACTGCCGCGCCTGTCCCGGTCAGGGCGCTGACGCCGTTCCCGGACGTCGGGAGTCTGCCGTGGGTCGGTGCAGCCGGCGTCCTCGTTCATGCCTTGTGTGCGGAGGAACCGGTGACCGGCGTTCGCTGCCGCGCCTGGCGGATCTGTCGTACCCGGAGGGTAGGACAGCAAGGGACGAAGTCCGGCGTGGCGGATGGGATGAGCGGGCGATCCATCGGACAGAACGGGAGAATGAGGACATGAGCGAGGATCGGCGAGTGACGTGTCAGCTCCGTGTGGTGGCGCCTCGTGGCGTCGCGGAGCGAAGCGGTGAACCAACATGACCGGCGTACGGGTGCTGGTCGGCACCCGCAAGGGCGCCTTCGTGCTCACCTCGGACGGTCGGCGGGCCGATTGGACGGTCGACGGGCCGCACTTCGGCGGCTGGGAGATCTACCATCTCACCGGGTCACCGGCCGACCCGGACCGGCTCTACGCCTCACAGTCCGGCGGCTGGTTCGGGCAGTTGATCCAGCGCTCCGACGACGGCGGCCGGACGTGGGACACCGTCGGCAACGACTTCGCCTACACCGGCGACATCGGCGAGCACCTCTGGTACGACGGCACGCCGCGCCCGTGGGAGTTCAAGCGGATCTGGCACCTGGAGCCGTCCCGCGACGACCCCGACACGGTGTACGCCGGTGCCGAGGACGCCGCCCTCTACGTCTCAGGCGACGGCGGCCAGAAGTGGACCGAGCTGACCGCCCTGCGTACCCACCCGGCCGGCCCGTCGTGGCAGCCGGGTGCAGGCGGCCTCTGCCTGCACACGATCATTCTCGACCCGGTGCACCCGGGCCGGATCTACACCGCCGTCTCGGCGGCGGGCGCGTTCCGCAGCGACGACTCGGGCGCGAGCTGGCTGCCGATCAACAGGGGACTGCGGTCGGGGGAGATACCCGACACCGACGCCGAGGTGGGCCACTGCGTGCACCACATCACCCAGCACCCGTCGCGGCCGGACACCCTGTTCATGCAGAAGCACTGGGACGTGATGCGCAGCGACGACGCCGGCGCGAACTGGCGTGAGGTGAGCGGTGACCTGCCGTCGGACTTCGGGTTCCCGATCGCGGTGCACGCCCACGAGCCGGAGACGATCTACGTCGTGCCGATCAAGAGCGACTCCGAGCACTACCCACCGGAGGGCCGGTTGCGGGTCTACCGCAGCCGCACCGGCGGCGACGAGTGGGAGCCGCTGACCACCGGGCTGCCGCAGTCCGACTGCTACGTCAACGTCCTGCGGGACGCGATGGCCGTCGACACGCTCGACGAGTGCGGCATCTACGTCGGCACCACCGGCGGGCAGGTCTACCACTCGGCGAACGGTGGCGACAGGTGGTCGCCCATCGTCCGGGACCTGCCGCCGGTGCTCTCCGTGGAAGTCCAGGTGTTGCCGTGATCCGGGTCGTCCTCCCGGCCCACCTGAAGACCCTCGCCAAGGTCACCGGCGAGGTACGCCTCGACGTGGCCGGCCCGGACGGCGGGCCGGTCACGCAGCGCCTGCTGCTGGACGCGCTGGAGGCGCGCTACCCGATGCTGCTCGGCACGATCCGGGACCGGCACAGCGGCAAGCGTCGCGCCTTCGTCCGCTTCTACGCCGGCGAGGAGGACCTCTCCCACTCCTCGCCCGACGCACCGCTGCCCGAGCCGGTGCTCACCGGCGCGGAACCGTACATCGTCCTGGGCGCGATGGCCGGGGGATAGCCGGCCTCACAGGCCACGGGCGAACAGCGCCAGGCGTACCCGGTTGGGGCTGCCGGTCTTGGTCAGCAGGCTGGTGATGTGGGTCTTCACCGTGGTCACGCCGATGTGCAGCCGCTCGGCGATCTCCGCGTTGGACAGTCCCTCCGCAACCAGGTCCAACACGTCCTGTTCCCGGGCGGTCAGGCCGTCGACCGGTGCCGGTGTCTCGGCGCGGGCGTGCACCGCACGGTGGACGAGGCGGCGCAGCACGTCCTGGCTGAACGGGCTGTCGCCGGCGGCGGCCCGCCGGACGCCGTCCAGCAGCTCGGTGGGGGGCGCGTCCTTGAGCAGGAAACCGCAGGCGCCGGTGGTGAGCGCCGGATACAGGTGGTCGTCGTCGCCGAACGTGGTCAGCACCAGCACCCGGGTGGCGGGACGCTCGGCCAGGATGCGGCTGGTCGCGGTGATCCCGTCGACGCCCGGCATGCGCAGGTCCATCACCACCACGTCGGGAACCAGCCGCGCGGCCATCGTGACCGCCTCGCGGCCGTTGTCGGCCTCCCCGACGACCTCGATGTCGGGCTGCGCGTCGCAGAGCATGCTCAGGCCCGCGCGGATCAGATGCTGGTCGTCCACCAGCAGCACGCGGGTCACGACGCCTCCGCCGCGCGCGGCCCGGCCGACATGTCGCGTTCCGGCACGGCGGGCAGCACCGTGCGTACCCGCCAACCGGCACCGGTCGGCCCCGCCTCCAGGCGCCCGCCGAGAACCTCGACCCGTTCCCGCATCCCGGTGATGCCGTGGCCGCCACCCGCCGGCACCACGGCCGGCACCGTGCCGCGCCCGTTGTCCGTCACCTCCCAGTGCACCGCGCCGCCGACCACGCTGACGGTCAGCCGCGCCAGGGCGGCGGTGCCGGCGTGCTTGGCGACGTTGGTCAGCGACTCCTGGGTGAGGCGCAGCACCGCCATGCCCCGTACCGCGTCGAGTGACGCGACCCCCGGGTCGACGTCCGCCTCCACCGTCACCCCGGCCTGGCGGGCCCGGTCCACCGCCGCGCCGAGCGCGGCCGGTACCGCCGACGGTTCGATCGCGGTCAGCGCCGCGTCCCCGCGTACGCCCTCCGGGTCGCGTAGCACCGCGACAGCCTGCGCAGGTCGGCCAGGGCCGGCTCGCCCGCAGGGTGAGCTCCAACAACGCCCATCCCGCGCCCACCTGGTTGATTATCACGTCGTCGACCACCTGGATCGCGACCGCCAGTAGCGCCACCTGTACCACCAGGTTGCCCACCAGCCGGCGGAACAGCAGCAGCCCGGCGGTGAACGCGGCCACCGCGAGGAGCATCTGCGTGGTGGTGGGCGTATCGGCGTTCAGCGGACCGAAGGACAGGTAGAGGAGGCCCGCGATGATGACCAGGACCATCCGCACGCGGGCGTCCCGCGCGTCGAACAACCGTCCCAGCCATCCCACGGTGACCAAGCCTAGGCGTTGCTGTCCGACGGTGAGACCGGCCGTGTCCAGCGGGTACGCACCGCCAGGTAGGCGGCCAGCCCGATCGGCCCGAGCAGGATCGTCGACACCAGCACCGGTGCCATGACCAGCGCCGGAATCCGCCGTTCCCGACTGTCCCGCCACGCCCACCTCCCGACGAACAGATCGAACGCGATCATGTGTGCCCAGGCCGCCGCCGCACCGTCGTCGGTACCCAACAGCTCACGGATGCCGTCCAGGGTCGGCGAGGCCACGGCCGGCAGCACCTCGCCCAGCGTGGGGAGCACCAGCACCGCATAGATCGCCAGGACCGGCGCGACGATCAGGGGCGAGGCGATGATCCGGGTGGTCAGGGGCCAGCGCGGCAGCAGGATCATCAGCGCCCAGAAGGGCGCGACCAGCGCGAACGTCAGCGTGAACAGCGTGCCGGTCATACCGCCGCCTCGACCCGCTCGGTGTCGGCCCGATCCGGTCCGCCCTCGGCGCTCACCTCGACGGGCTCGGCCGGTCCGGTCCGGCGTCGCCGCCCGATCACCACACCGGTGGCCACCACGGTCGCGACCAGCAGCGCCGCCACGGCGACCAGGGTCAGCGCGTCCGGCTGCAGCAGCGCCTGCCAGGTCAACAGCACCGTCCCCCCGCCGTACGCCGCACCGGCGACCACCAGCAGCCGCACCTGGGTACGCTGATCCAGCCGCCCGCTGCGGAACCGGCCCAGCAGCAACGCCAGGACCGGCAGCACCTGCAACGCGTGCATCCCCACGAAGTGCGGGATCCGCAGGTCTCCACCGGTGGTGCTTCAGCCCACGATCGGCAGCCCGGGGCCACCGTACGCACCCTGGCCCACGACATCCACCGGGGACGCTGGCGCCCGGCGGTCGGCAACAGCGACGTGCACCTGGCCGGCCAACTCGGCACACCGCACACCGTCGTGTTCGCCGAGGACCTGAGCACCGAAGCGATACTCGCCGGCCTCCGACACGGCCGAAGCTGGATCGCCGAGTCGACCAGCGTCCACCTGGAGGTCACGGCGTCGTCCGCCGACCGCGTCGCCGCCGTCGGTCAGCGCCTGTCCACCGGTGGCGAGCAGGCCACGGTACGCGTCTGGGTGTCCGGCGTACCGTCCGGTGTCGTCAGCCTGCACACCGAACGCGGCACCGTGCACCGCGAAGCCCTGCCTCCCGACGGAACGGGAACGACCCGGTGGCACACCACGGCGGACGAGGCGGGCTTCGTCCGCGTCGAGGTCCGTCACCCCACCCGGCAGATGGCCGCCCTGACGAATCCCCTCATCCTGACCTGAAGGGCGGTCATCAGCCCGGAGTCAGGAAGGGGTGCCGAGCGGACGGATCTGATCGGTGGTCAGGGTCACCATGCTTACTGTCCGCCCGTCCGAGTCGGCGAACTCCACCTCGTACGCGGCCGGGACGTGATCGAAGACGTGCACGATGGTGCCGACAGCCCCCGGCGCCAGATTCTCGTCCGGGATCCCTTCTCGCAGCGCGACCACGTCATACAGGTCCAACGGTCAGCCCTCCTTCGGTGGGAACGAGATTGTCACCATGCGGGGCGTGGAGGCGCCGCTCTCGAGTATCCAGGCGGTGCGGACGATGATCGTTCCTTTCGGACCGGACAGCGGTAGGTCGACGTTCCATCGCTCGCCGAACTGATCCGACTTTCCCCGCAGCGGGCTGCCGGCACGGACGCCGTCCCGTACCTGTTGAAGGATCGACTCCGAGTCGTCGGGGCCCAGGCCGGTGGCGGAGTTGATGACCCGGTACTTGTTCTTGCCAACGGGATGGTCCGGATTCATGGCGTACGCCGTGATCTTTTTCGGGTCGATGTCCGGACTCGTGAAGTCAGGCTGGTGGGGGTCACGTGGCTTGTGGGTCGGCTTGGGATCGGCAGGCGTGTGAGGTGTTGGCAACTCTCGTCGAAGTCTGCTGAGGGCGCGCTTGAGGTGGTCGATGAGGTCGGCGAGGCGGCGGATGTGGGGGATGATCGCCCGGAGGCTGTTCAGCAGGCCGCGTAGCAGCTTGGCGATGCGGGCTGACCAGGACGCGACGAGTGTGGTGACCTGTTCCACCACCAGCGGGGTGGCCAGTCCGGCGGTGGCGACGAGTTCGGCGGCGTACACGGTGAGGCGGGAGACGCAGGTGGCGATGGCGTCGCGGACCAGGAGCCGGACGGCAGCGACCAGGCCGGCGGTGCCTTCGGTGATGGCGGCCATCGTCTCGGCGCCCTGGGCGAGGCCGGTGACGGCCTGGTGCTGTTCGGCGGCCCAGGCGCGGTAGGCGCGGGCGGCGCTGCCGTCCCAGCCGGTCACCTGGCTGCGGACGGCGTCGGTGAGTTCGGTGGCTTCCGTACGCAGGGACGCGGCGACGTTGCGCCAGGTCTGGGCGTGTGCGGTGATCTGCGCGGGGTCGCCGGCGAGCCAGTCCAGCGCCTCGCTGAGCGGTTTGACGTGCTCGATGAGCCAGGCGATGCCGTACTGGAGCAGGGCACCGACCGGGTCGGAGACGAAGGCGAGGGCGTCCAGACCGGCGCTGACCACGCCGAGGCTGCCGTCGATCCAGCTTCCCTCGCGTACGCCCCGGGCGATGAGTTCGATGTCCTCGCAGATCCAGACGCCGGCCCAGGGGCTCGGCGTGGCCTGGGTCGGTGCGGCGACGAGCGGGTTACCGGTCACGCCGTTCCCGCATCCGGTCGAGACGGTGCCGGGCGCGCGCGTCGGCGGCCCGGTAGGCGTCGGCACCGGTGCGCAGGCGGGTGGCCGTGTCGCGGACCGAGGTGGTGGCGGTGCCGATCCCGTCGACCAGGACGCGGTGCAGGCCGTCGAGCAGCATGGGCATGATCGCGCAGAGTCGGCCGTACGCGTCGGTGTCGAGCCGGACCTGCTGGCCGGCCCGACGGGCGGTGTCGAGGGTGTCGGCGTGCCGGTCGAGGCGGGCCGCGTGGGCGGTCAGGTCGTCGGGGTCGACCCGGACGGCGTCACCGGTCGGCATCGGGGTCGCTTCGCTCGTCGCCCAGCCGCCGCCGGTAGGAGTCGACGACGGCCTGCCCCGTCGGGTCGTCGGCGCCGACGGTCTCGCGGGTCGTCACGGTGACGCGGCGCAGCAGGTCCGCGTACGCGGTGCGGGTGGTGGCCACGATCAGGCGCGCGGTGTGTGCGGCGGAGTGCTGCCGTACGCGGTCGTCCAGCCGCAGGTCGACGAGCCGCCCGGCCGAGTCGACGGTGACCTCGACGGTGTGGTCCGGACTGTGCGCGGTGCCGTTGAGCGCCGCGACCCGGGTCGCCAGGGACTGTGCCCGCCGCGCCCGGTCGGCGAGGGTCGACTCCCACTCGTCGAGGCGGCGCTGCGTCGCGTCCAGTGCCGCCTCGTCCGCCCACACACGACCCTCCCCAAGGGACACCACGCAGATCGCCGCCACGTTACCAACCGGTGGCGCTGCGTGCTGTCCCTCCGTCGGTCTATCGGGCGGTGGCCGCCGACCGCGGGCTCACGATCCGTTCGGCGAGGAACGCCTCCCAGGTCCGCGTGCCGACGGTGGCGCCGTCCAGGGTTAGGTTCGCCCCGTTGCGGTAGGGGCATATCCTGCATACTGCGCGTCGTCCGGCCGACGATGTCCGGCACCTGACCGGCCAGGGTCCCCAGGGTCAACTCGGCGAGACGTGCCGCGACCTCGCGGCCGTCCACCGGCTGAAGCCGCATGCCGGGGGCCGGGACCACCGGCAGCGCGGTCAGCTTCTGCGCCATGGTCAGCACCAGCTCGTCGAACTGTGCGGCACGCATGATGGTGAAGGGCAGGCCGGAGCCGCTGATCGCCTCCTCGGCGTGCAGCTTCGTCCGCAGCCAGGCGAGCGGGACACGGTCCGCGCCGACGACCGAGATGAAGACCAGGTGCCGTACGTCGGACTGGTGGGCGGCCTGCACCAGGGTGCGGGCCACGGTGTCGTCGCCCTTCTGGCCGCCGGCCAGGTGCAGCACCGTGTCGACGCCGCGTACCGCCCGCTCGACGCCCTCGCCGCTCAGGAGGTCGGCCCGGAACTGCTCGACCCCGGGGCCGCTGCGGCCACCCCTGCGGCAGGAGGCGTGGCTGCGTCTGGCCCGTACGGACGCCGCCGCGCTGGACAACCTGCCCGCGTGGCTGACCACGGTGGTGGCCCGGGTCTGCCTGAACTCCCTGCGTACCCGTCGACGTCGTGGCGAGGAACCGCTCGACGCCCGGGTGCCCGATCCGCTGGTCAGCCCGGAGGGTGCCGATGATCCCGAGCACGCCGCGGTGCTGGCCGACTCGGTGGGGCTGGCGTTGCTGGTGGTCCTCGACACGCTCACCCCGGCGGAACGGCTCGCCTTCGTGCTGCACGACATGTTCGCGGTGCCGTTCGACGAGATCGCCCCGATGATCGACCGGTCGCCGTCGGCGGCGCGTCAACTGGCCAGCCGGGCCCGCCGCCGGGTGCGCGGGCAGTCGCCGCTGCCGGACGAGATCGGCGTCCGGCAGCGCGAGGTGGTCGACGCGTTCCTTGCCGCCGCCCGGGACGGTGACATCGACGGGCTGGTCGCCGTGCTGCATCCCGATGTGGTGCTGCGGTCGGACGGCGGCACCGACCGTGCTCGGTACACCACCGTGATCCGAGGAGCCGCCACCGTCGCCGCCCAGGCCACGTCGTTCGGCGGGCTCTCGCCGTTCGCCCGGCCGGCGGTGGTCAACGGCACCGCCGGGGTGGTGGTGATCGCCGGAGGTCGTCCGTTGTCGGTGATGGCCTTCGCCGTGACAGGCGGGCGCATCGTCGAGATCGACGTGATCGCCGATCCGGGGCGACTGGACCGGCTGGATCTCGCCGCGTTCGGCGACTGCGACCGGCGCCGGTCAGCGCGGCACGGCGTACGCCAGCGGTGCGCTGACGTCGTCCCAGGTGCCGATCAGCGCGACCCCGGGTGCCGCCTCGCCCGAGCCGGGACGGCGGACCACGGTCAGCTCGACGGTGTCCGTGACGATCACGGTCAGGTCGCCGTCCTCGACCGAACGCACCGCACCGGCCGGGGACGCCTCGGTCGCCGGGGCGTCGCTGACGATCTCCATGTTCGGCGGGCGGACCTGCCGTACGCCGTCCACCTCGAAGTACTCCTCGGCCTGCCCGGCGTCGGCGAGGACGGCACGAGCCAGCGCGGACGCGTACACCGGGTCGCCGCAGGCGTCGTAGATCCACCGCCGGCCCAGCACCGAGTGCTCCATGGTGCCGATCAACCACTCCTGCGCGCCGTCGCGCGGCGCCCCGCGATAGGTGAGCGGCACCTGGTGCACCGGGCCGCCCCCGGCGCGTACCAACAGCGTCTCGATCCCGACCTCGCCGGCCGGATCGTCGAAGCGGTACGCGGCCACCCGCGCCACCTCGGCGTCGGCGTCGCCGCGATACCAGGCGCGGCCGGGCAGCCACGTCGCCAACAGTTCGAGTTTGGTGGGGCGAAGTTCCGCCCGGTGCAGCAACGCCATGCCCGCATCGTACGGACGCCCGCTCCGCTGATCGTGGCGGTGTGGCTGCGGGATCAGGCCGACTCGGGGGCGGGCCCGGTAGGGCGCCCCTGCTCCCAGATCGAGGACATCTCCTCGAAGGCGTGTTCCATGATCTGCACCATCGCCTCGCGGGCGGTCTCGCCGTCGTGGCGCTGGATCGACTGGGCGACGTCCGCGTGCAGTTGCAGTGCCTGCTCGTGGGGGTAGTGCGGCATCAGGTGGTAGTGGTGGCGGCCGATGAGCACCTCGGCGACCAGGTCCTGGAGCTTGACGAACATCTCGTTGCCGGAGGCGCGGAGCACCCGCTGGTGGAACTCGATGTCGAGGCTGAGGAAACGCTCCTCGTCGCCGGCCTTGCCGGCGGCCCACAACTTGGCGGCGAGGCCGACCAGATCGCTGGCCTCGTCGTGATCGACCCGGTGGGCGGCGAGCCAGGCGGCGTGCGGCTCCACCGCGGTCCGCAGCTCGGTGATCGACCGGATCTGGGCGATGCGGCCGACGGAGGCGAGTCGCCAGCGGATCACCTGGGGATCGAAGACGTTCCAGTGGTGGGCCGGACGGATCATGACGCCGACCCGGCGGCGGGTCTCGATGAATCCCATCGACGCGAGCACCCGGAGGACCTCCCGGACCACCGAGCGGGACACGGCGTAGCGGTCCACCAGGTCGTCGATGTTCAACACGGCCCCGGATGCCAGCTCACCACCGCAGATGGCCGTACCGAGGTGGTCGAGGACGCGGCCGTGCAGCCCGGTCTCGGTCGGGGCGGTTTGGGTGGGTGTCACCCCAGGTGAGGGAACCTTCACGGCTCGGATCATATCAGTTGGGTCTCCCCCTTGCATAAGTCTGCTTTTTCGGCCTAGCATCCGGACGTTAAGCGGATGTAACAGCCCGAGGTCGCGCCCGTCCCCCCGAGGCGTCGGCCAGGACAGAAGGAGAGACGGACGTGGGACGTCGATCAACAGTTGGGACATCTCTGGCGGTCGTGGCCGCCATGACCCTCTCCGCCTGTGGCGGAGGTGGTGACGACAGCGGCGCGTCGGACACCGTGCGCGTGACGCTGGTCAACCACGTCTGGACCGAGAACATCCGGAAGGCGCTGCCCGAGTTCGAGCAGCAGAGCGGTCTCAAGGTCGAGGTGACCCAGCTCGGCGAGGACCAGCTTTCGGACCAGTACAACGTGAAGCTCAACGCGGGCTCGGACGACATCGACGTGATGATGTACCGGCCGCTGCAGGAAGGCCGACTGTTCGCCAAGAACGGGTACCTGGCCGACCTGACCGACAAGGCCAAGGAGAACGCGGACTTCGACTTCGCCGACTTCCAGGACGCGCCGGTCAGCGCCACCACCTATGAGGACAAGGTGGTGGGCATTCCGATCATCACCGAGCAACAGGTGCTCTACTACCGTAAGGACCTGTTGGAGAAGTCCGGCTTCAGCGCCCCGCCGCAGACGCTCGACGAGCTGAAGGCACAGGCGATCAAGATCCAGGCGGACAACCCGGGCGTCGCGGGTTTCGTGGCCCGGACCGGTAAGGCCGCAGCCGTCACCCAGTTCTCCAGCTTCCTCTACAGCTTCGGCGGCGACTTCGTCGACGAGTCGGGCAACTCCGCCGTCAACAGCGAGGCCGCCAAGCAGGCGTACGCCTTCTACGGCGGGCTGCTGCGCGAGCAGGGTCCGGCCAACATCAGCACCGACATGAGCTGGTCCGAGGCGATGGCCATCTTCACCCAGGGCCAGGCCGCCTTCTACCCCGAGGCCAACTCGCTCTACGCGAACGCCACCGACCCGAGCAAGTCGCGGGTCGCCGAGAACGTCGGGTTCGCGCCGTTCCCGGCCGGTCCGGCCGGCTCGAAGCCGTACAACATCCCCTCGTGGGGCCTGGCGATCAACGAGGCCTCGGGCAACCAGACCAACGCCTGGAAGTTCATCGAGTGGGCGGCCGGCAAGGAGCAGTCGCTGGAGCAGCAGAAGACCGGCACGCCCGGCGCCCGTACCTCCGTCTTCGAGAACCCGGAGGCCACCTCGACCTACCCGGAGGACATGGCGCAGGCGATCACCGTGAGCCTCGCCAACGGCGTGGGCCACGACCGGCCCGTGGTCGAGCGCGTGGCGCAGGCCCGGGAGATCGTCGGGCAGCCGATCGTGGACGCCATCACCGGTCGGGACGCCGCCGCCTCGGCGGACACCGCCCACGAGGCGTTCCAGAAGTTCCTGGACGACGAGGCCCGCTAGGTCCGAGCGCGGGGGTGGTGGGGCGCAGCGCCCCGCCACCCCCGTCCGGCCTTCCCACCACGGAGATCTGATGTCAGCAGTCAGCGCCCCCGAGCGGGCGACCAGTAGCGCCTCTGTCATGCCCGACACGCCCGGTTGGGCGCGGTGGGCCAACGACCATCGCAAGTGGCTCTTCGCGGCCCCGGCCATGGCCTTCGTCGCCGCGCTGATCATCTTTCCGCTCGCCTGGACGATGTACCTCAGCCTCACCGACTCCTCGGGGTCGGTCCGCGCCGAGTCGGAGTTCATCGGTTTCCGGAACTACATCGACGTCCTCACCGACACCGACCGGTTCTGGCCCGCCGTCGCGCGTACCGGTGCCTTCACCGGCGTCGCGCTGCTCGTCGAGGTCGTGCTCGGCATGGCGATCGCCCTGCTGCTGTGGCGACCGTTCCGCGGCGAGAAGTGGGTCCGCGTCGCCATCCTGCTGCCGCTGGTGGCCACCCCGGTCGCGGTCGGCATGATGTGGCGGCTCATCTTCGACCCCAACATCGGCCTGGCCAACCAGGCGCTCGGCTGGATCGGCATCGGCCCGCAGCCGTGGCTCGCCGGTCAGCACACCGCGCTGCCCACCACGATCTTCATCGACATCTGGCAGTGGACGCCGATGGTCGTGCTGATCCTGCTCGCCGGGCTCACCTCACTCTCGGACGAGCCGCAGGAAGCCGCGATGATCGACGGCGCCAGCGCCTGGCAACGCTTCCGGCACGTCACCCTGCCACTGCTGATGCCCACCGTGATCGTCGCGGTGCTGCTGCGCGGCATCGACGCGCTGAAGACCTTCGACATCCTGTACGCCACCAAGGGGCGCGGCGGCGGTTCGTTCAACGAGGTCGAGACGCTCAACGTGTACGCGTACGGCCTGAGCTTCGACTACAACGAGTACGGCCTCTCGTCGACCGTGTTGATCCTGTTCTTCCTGCTCATCATCGCCCTGATGTGGGTCCTCACCGCGCGCAAGAAGAAGGAGGCGGGCCGATGAAGGCGAGTAGGGGCTTCAAGGTCTTCCGCGGCATTGCGCTGGCCGTCGTGGTGCTGTCGCTGGTGGCACCGCTGGTCTGGATGGTCGCCGCGTCGTTCAAGACCAACGTCGACATCTACGACTCCAGCAAGGCGCTCGTCTTCACGCCCACGCTGGACAACTACAGCACGGTCATCCAGCAGGCCAACTACGTCCAGTTCATCGGCAACAGCCTCTGGGTCGCCTTCGCGGCGACCGCGTTGTCGCTGCTGCTGGGCGTGCCGGCCGCGTACTCGATGAGCCGCTTCAACATGAAGAAGTCGGCGCTGGTGGTGCTGATGGCCCGGATCATCCCCGGCGTCTCGCTGCTGGTGCCGTGGTACTACGTCTTCTCGAACCTGCGCATGGTCGGCGGGTTCAGCGTGCTGATCCTGAGCCACATGTTCGTCTCGCTGCCGTTGATCGTCTATATCATGATGGGCTACTTCGACGGCCTGCCGGAGGAGTTGGAGGAGGCGGCGTTGGTCGACGGGCTCACCCCGATCGGCGCGTTCCGGCGGATCACCCTGCCGCTGTCCGTCCCGGGCATCGCCACCGCCGGCATCCTGTCCTTCATCTTCTCCTGGAACAACTTCATGTTCGCGCTGGTGCTCTCCGGTGCGAGCACGAAGACCCTGCCCGTGGCGATCTTCGACTTCGTCGGGTACGCCAGCATCGACTGGGGCGGCCTGATGGCGGCGACCACCGTGGTCACCCTGCCGATCATGCTGATCGCCCTGCTCGTGCAGAAGTACGTGGTCTCCGGCCTCACCGCCGGTGCGACGAAGGGCTGACGCGACCATGACCACCATTACCCGCGTCGAGACGTTCCTCGTCGCACCCCGCTGGCTGTTCGTCCGGGTGGAGACCACCGACGGCCTCGTCGGCTGGGGCGAGGCCACGTGCGAGGGCCGCTCGGAGACCGTACGCACCGCCGTCGAGCAGCTCAGCGAACTGCTCGTCGGGCAGGACGCGCTGCGCATCGAGGACCACTGGCAGGTGATGACCAAGGGCTCCTTCTATCGCGGCGGGGCGATCCTGGCCAGCGCCGTCGCCGGCCTGGACCAGGCGCTGTGGGACATCGCCGGCAAGCGGTACGGCGCGCCCGTGCACCAACTGCTCGGCGGGCCGGTCCGGGACCGGATCCGGGTCTACGGCTGGGTCGGCGGTGACGAACCCAGCGAGGTCCGCGACCAGATCGCGGCCCGGGTCGAGTCCGGGTTGACCGCGGTGAAGATGAACGCCTCCGGGCGGATGAGCCCGCTCGCCTCCGTCGCCGAACTCGACGCGGTGGTGCAGCGGGTCGCCGCCGCCCGGGAGGTGCTCGGTGACGAGCGGGACGTGGCCGTGGACTTCCACGGCCGGTTCACCCTGGCCAACGCCCGCCGGGTCGCGCCGCTGCTGGAGCCGTACCGGCCCTTCTTCCTGGAGGAGCCGGTGGTGCCGGAGAACTCGCACCTGATCGGCGAGTTCGTCCGCTCCACCAGCACGCCGGTCTCCACCGGGGAACGGCTGTACAACCGGCAGGAGTTCCTGCCGGTGCTCCAGGCCGGCATCGCGGTGGCCCAGCCGGACCTCGCGCACGCCGGTGGCATCACCGAGGTACGCAAGATCGCCGCGCTGGCCGAGACGTTCGACGTGCAGCTCGCCCCGCACTGCCCGCTCGGGCCGATCGCGCTGGCCGCCTGCCTCCAGGTCGGCTTCGCCACGCCGAACTACCTGATCCAGGAGCAGAGCATCGGCATCCACTACAACCTCGGGGCCGAGGTGCTGGACTACTGCGTCGACCAGCAGCCGCTGACCTTCGACGACGGGTACGTGCAGCGGCTCACCGCCCCGGGGCTGGGCATCGAGATCGACGAGCAGGCGGTACGCGCGGCCGACAAGCGCGGCCACGCCTGGCGCAGCCCGATGTTCCGGCACCCCGACGGCTCCTACGCGGAATGGTGACCATGACCTTCGACCTCACCGCCGAACTCACCCGGGCCCGGGTGCTGGCCATCATCCGCGGCACCGACACCGCCGCCGCCATCGCTGCGGGCAGCGCCCTGCTGGCCGAGGGCGTACGCGTGGTGGAGGTGGCGCTGACCACCCCGAAGGCGCTCGACGCCATCGCGGCCATCCGGGCCGACGCGCCGGCCGACACGTTCGTCGGCGCCGGCACGGTGCTGACCGTGGCGGACGTGGCCGACGTGGCGGCGGCCGGAGCGCAGTTCGTGGTGACCCCCGCCGTGGCCGAGTCGATCGCCGAGGCGGCCCGGAAGGGTCTGCCGGTCGCGGCCGGCGCGCTGACCCCCACCGAGGCGTACACGGCGGTGCGGTCCGGGGCGAGCGTGGTCAAGCTCTTCCCGGCCTCCGTCGGCGGACCCGGGTACCTCAAGGCCATCCGCGACCCGTTCCCGGACATCCCGTTCGTGGCGGTCGGCGGGGTGGGTCTGGCCGAGATGCCCGGCTACCTGGCGGTCGGGGCGATCGCGGTCGGTGTCGGCGGCCCGCTGGTGGGCGACGCCGCCTCCGGCGGCGACCTCGACGCGCTGCGCGCCCGCGCCCGCCGTTACCTCGACGCGGTGCAGGAAACGTTGTCATGAGCGAGCGGGACCTGCTCACCGTCGGTGAGGCGTTGGTGTCGTTGCGGTCGTCCGGCCCGTTGGCGGCCGGCGGGCCGTTGACCATGCACCTGGCCGGCGCCGAGTCGAACGTGGCGATCGGTCTGGCCCGGCTCGGCCACCGGGCGGCCTGGGCCGGCCGGGTCAGCGACGACGAACTGGGCGAGTTCGTGCTGCGGCAGCTGCGCGCCGAGGGCGTCGACACCACCGACGTACGGCGGGACCCGCAGCGCCCGCCCGGGGTGATGTTCCTGGAGCGGCGGACCGCCGACGTGTCCCGGGTGCGCTACCTCCGGGCCGGTTCGGCGGGGGCGGCGCTCGACGTCGACGACCTGCGCGCACCGCTCGCCGCCGGTGCCCGCCTGCTGCACCTGAGCGGGATCACCCCGGCGCTGTCCGACAGCGCGCGGACCGCGGTGGCCTGGGCGGTCCGCACCGCGGCGGAGTCGGGCATCCCGGTCAGCCTGGACGTCAACTACCGGGCCGGACTGTGGTCCCGGGAGGACGCCCGGGCCACGCTGACCCCGCTGGCCGGGTACGCCGCGGTCGTCATCGCCTCCACCGACGAACTGGATCTGGTCACCGAGGCCGGGGCCGACGAGCGTGACGCCGCCGCCGACCTGGTCCGGCGGGGCGTGTCGACGGTGCTGGTCAAGCTCGGTGCCGACGGCGCCCGGGCCTGGACCGCCGATGGTGTGGAGCATGTGCCGGCGGTGCCGGTCACCGCCGTCGACACGGTCGGTGCGGGTGACGCGTTCACCGCCGGCTACCTCTCCGGGCACCTGGACGGGCTGGGCCTGACCGACCGGCTCCGGCGCGCGGCGGCGCTCGGGGCGTTCGCGGTCGCCGGACACGGCGACTGGGAGGGCCTTCCCCGCCGCGACGAGTTGTCCCTGATCACCGGCAGCGCCGCCGGCACCACCCTTCGCTGAGCATCACCTGCGAGAAAGGCACCCTCGTGAAGATCGTCGCTGCAGACGTCATCGTCTCCAGTCCGGACCGCAACTTCGTCACCTTGAAGATCACCACCGAGGATGGCATCACCGGCCTGGGCGACGGCACACTCAACGGGCGTGAACTCTCGGTCGCCTCGTACCTGCGCGACCACGTCGTCCCGCTGCTGATCGGCCGGGACGCGCACCGCATCGAGGACGCGTGGCAGTTCCTCTACCGCTCGGCGTACTGGCGGCGGGGGCCGGTGACCATGGCCGCCATCGCCGCCGTGGACGTGGCGCTCTGGGACATCAAGGCCAAGGCCGCCGGGATGCCGCTCTACCAGCTGCTCGGTGGCGCGTCCCGCACCGGCGTCATGGCGTACGGGCACGCCTCCGGGCGGGACCTGCCGGAGCTGTTCGACTCGATCCGCGCGCACCTCGACCAGGGCTACCGGTCGATCCGGGTGCAGACCTCGGTGCCCGGCATCAACGCGGTGTACGGGGTCGCCGCGCAGCCCAGCTCCGGCGGCAAGCGGTACGACTACGAGCCGGCCCAGCGCACCCCGCTGCCGGCCGAGGAGGACTGGGACACCCGGGCGTACATGCGTCACCTGCCCGGCGTCTTCGAGGCGGTCCGCAACGAGTTCGGCCCGGAACTGCCGCTGCTGCACGACGGCCACCACCGGATGACCCCGATCCAGGCCGCCAAGCTGGGCAAGGCCCTCGAACCGTACGACCTGTTCTGGCTGGAGGACTGCACCCCGGCGGAGAACCAGGAGGCGCTGCGGCTGGTGCGTCACCACACCACCACCCCGCTGGCCATCGGTGAGATCTTCAACACCGTGTGGGACTACCAGACCCTGATCCGGGAGCAGCTCATCGACTACGTGCGCTCCGCCGTCACCCACACCGGTGGCATCACGGCGATGCGCAAGCTGCTCGACTTCGCCGCGCAGTACCAGATCAAGTCCGGTATCCACGGCCCCACCGACATATCGCCGGTCGGCATGGCCGCCGCGCTGCACCTGGACCTGGCCATCCACAACTTCGGCATCCAGGAGTACATGCGGCACGGCCCGCTCACCAACGAGGTGTTCCGCCAGTCGTTCGCCTTCGCCGACGGCTACCTGCACCCGGGCGAGCAGCCGGGCATCGGTGTGGAGCTGGACGAGGAGGCCGCCGCGCGGTACCCGTACCAGCCGGCCTATCTGCCGTTCAACCGGCTGATGGACGGCACGGTCCATGACTGGTGACCCACCGACCCGGCACATCGTGGTGATGGGGGTGTCGGGCGCGGGCAAGACGACCGTGGCCCAGGGCGTCGCCGCGCTGACCGGGCTGGTGTTCGCCGAGGCCGACGAGTTCCACTCCGAGTCCAACGTGGCGCGGATGAGCGCGGGCGTACCGCTCGACGACGACGCCCGGTGGCCGTGGCTGCGGGCTCTCGCCGGGTGGATGGCGGAGCGGCACCGGGCGGGCGTCTCGACGGTGCTGGCCTGCTCGGCGTTGAAGCGTTCCTACCGGGACGTGCTGCGACAGGGCCCGCCGAGTGTCGACTTCGTGCACCTGGACGGTCCGACCGAGACGATCCGGCAACGGATGTCGCTGCGCGCCGGCCACTACATGCCGGCGAGCCTGCTGGACTCGCAGACCGCGACGCTCGAACCGCTCTGGCGGGACGAACGCGGCGTCGTGCTCGACCTGCAACTGTCCACCGGGGAGCTGATCGAGGCGGCGGTACGGCGCCTCGGCCTGCCGGTGCGTGACCTTGCCGCCGGCGTACCCGCGACGGCCGAGCCTCCGGCGTAACCGCCGGAAGGCGCGTTGGGGGCGGTGTCCCGGCTGGTCCCGGCCGGGGCGCCGCCGTCCGCGTTCCACGGGCCTGTCCGCCCGGATCGGCCGGGCGGCGGCGCGAGGCGATAGCACGGGCCGGGCGGCACGGGACGGGTTTTCGCGTTTCCGGGACCGGGTGCGCGACCGAGAGCCACCATCAGCCGGACGGGGACCATGACGGCAGGTGGGCGGGCGTGCGGGAGACAGCGGTTGATCCGATCGTCGGCGGCGAGGACGGCAGCCTGGCCGACCGGGTGTGGCGCAACGCGACGGACGACCCGGACGCCGTACAGTTCGTCCGCCCCGACCCGGACCCCCGCTCGTGGCCGGTACGGCGCTCGGGGGGCGGCGGACCTCTGCCGGTGACCTGCCGGCAGTTCCGCGACGACGTGCTGGCCCTGGCCCGAGGCTTCCTCGCGGTCGGCATCGCGCACGGTGACCGGGTGGGCCTGCTCAGCCGCACCCGGTACGAGTGGACGCTCGTCGACTACGCGCTCTGGTCCATCGGCGCGGTCACCGTGCCGATCTACGACACCTCCAGCACCGACCAGATCCGCTGGATCCTCGGCGACTCCGGCGCGGTCGGCTGCGTGGCGGAGACCGCGGACCACGCCGCCACCGTGACCGGACTGCGGCCGGACCTGCCCGAGCTGCGCCACACCTGGCGCATCGACGCCGGTGACCTGATCGCGCTGACCGCCCAGGGCCGCGCCGTCGACGTCGACGAGGTGGATCGCCGCCGCACCGCGGTCACCGGCCAGGACATCGCCACGATCGTCTACACCAGCGGCACCACCGGCGCGCCGAAGGGCTGCGTCCTGACCCACCTCAACATCTCCACCGACATCGGCAACGCCACCGCGGTGCTGCCCGAGTTGCTGCACCCGGGCGCGTCGACCGTGCTGTTCCTGCCGCTGGCGCACGCCTTCGCCCGGCTGATCCAGGTCGGCATGGTGCACAGCCGGGCCACCATGGTGCACAGCGCCGACATGTCCGGCGTGCTCGACCAGCTCCGCCGGTTCCGGCCCACCTTCATCCTCACCGTGCCCCGCATGTTCGAGAAGATGTACGACCAGGCCCGGCAGACGGCCCAGGACGGTCACCGGGGACTGCTGTTCAGCCTCGCCGAGAAGGCGGCCGTGTGGTACAGCCGGTCCCTGGACCGACCGGGCGGGCCGGGACTGCCGCTGCGCCTGATCCACCTGGTGTTCGACCTCGTCGGGTACCGCCGGCTGCGCGCCACCCTCGGCGGGCGGTGCCGGATGGCGATCGTCGGCGGGGCGCCGCTGGGGGAGTGGCTCGGACACTTCTTCCGGGGCGCGGGCATCACCGTGCTGGAGGGGTACGGGCTGACGGAGACCTCTCCGGCGCTCGCGGCCAACCTGCCGACCGCGATCCGCATCGGCACGGTCGGCCGACCGCTGCCCGGGGTACGCGTCCGCATCGCCGACGACGGGGAGATCCACGTCGGCAGCGAGGTGGTGTTCTCGGGGTACTGGAACAACCCCGAGGCCACCCGGGAGGCGATGACCGACGACGGGTGGCTGCGCACCGGTGATCTCGGCCGGCTCGACGACGACGGCTACCTGAGCATCACCGGCCGGACCAAGGAGATCATGGTCACCGCGTCGGGCAAGAACATCGCGCCTGCGCCGATCGAGGAACTCATCCGCGCGCATCCGCTGGTCAGCCAGTCGATGCTGGTCGGCGACGGCCGCCCGTACGTCTCCGCGCTGGTCACCGTCGACCCGCAGGCGTGGCAACGGTGGCGGGAGACGCACGGGCACTCCGGCGCCTCGCTGGCCTCCCTGCGCGACGACCCGCACCTGCGCGGCGAGATCCAGCACGCCATCGACAAGGCCAACCGCACCGTCTCCCGCGCCGAACAGGTCAAGACCTTCCGCATCCTGCCCCGAGACCTGACCGAAGCCGACGGCGAACTGACCCCCACCCTCAAAGTCAAGAGAGAAGCCGTCGAATCCCACTTCGCCACCGACATAAGCGCCCTCTACCAACGCCCCTAACCCCCACCCACCCACCCCACCCACCCCACCCACCCACCCACCCACCCCACCCACCCCACCCACCCCACCCACCCCACCCACCCCACCCACCCCACCCACCCCACCCACCCCACCCACCCCACCCACCCCACCCCCCCACCCACCCCACCCACCCCACCCACCCCACCCACCCCACCCACCCCACCCACCCCACCCACCCCACCCACCCCGCACCGCCTGGCCCGGGTTGATCAAGGAGTTTTGGTCCTGTTGCGCAAGGATCCCGACCCAAAGCTCTTGATCAACGGGGCGAGGCCGGGCCAGGCCGGGCCGGGGGAGGGAGGTGGGTGGGTAGGCGGGGTGGGTGGGTGGGTGGGAACAGGGTGGGGTGGGAATGTCAAGCGGTAGGTGGATGGATTCGGTGTCGGTATCTGACAGCCGGATGATCGTTTTCGGCCTACGGTTCACGCACCCGCTGCCCCGGAGGAACCAGAGTGTGCGTCGACACGGCCATCCGCGCCGAGATCAGAGTCTCCATCCAGGACCGTCGTGCGACCGACCGGGCCGCCGGCCACCTCGCCGCCGGTGTGTTGATCGACGGCGACCAGGTGCTCGTGCCCGACCCGCCGAAGCTGCTGCTCGACCCGCACGCCGACCTCGAGGTCGTGATCTTCCCTGCCGGGCTGGACGAGCACCTGCCGGTCGAGGCGGCGCCGGTGTGGAAGTGGCGGCGTTTCGGGCTGACCGATCGGGCGCCGCTGGCGTTCGTCGCCTCCCTCGGCCGGACCTCTGGCTACCGGGCGCAGGTCGGGCACGCCGACCCGGCCGCTCTGGCCGAGGCGATCGAGGCTGCCGGTGGTGACCTGTGGGAGGCGCTGCGTCGGCAGGAAGTCGTCAAGGACGACATCCACCTGATCGACGACGACCTGCTGCGCCGGGTCGGTGAGCTGGAGCAGGCCCAACGCGAGCCGCGTCGCGCCGAGCACCGCTTCGACTCGCTGCGCGACCTGACCGGGGGCTTCTGCATCCTGTTCTGCTTCTGTCAGCCGCACGGCCCCCGATGACCACCGCGCCGCTACCTCCGACGGCCACCCGGGCACAGCCCGCGACGGCCACCCCGGCACAGCCCACCCCACCACAGCCATCGACCGCCACCGGGCCACAGCCCGGGCAGGCCACCGCGCCAGGCGTGACGACCACCGTGCCACCGTCGGCGGGGACCGTCGGGACCGGGGACGCGTCGGCCGGTACCCGCCGACCGGCCGGGCGGGACGTCCTGGTCGGCACGGCGGTCTGGGTGCTGGACCTGGCGCTGTTCTCCACCGCCGGCTCCGACCTCGCCCGCGCCGGAACCGACGGCTCGACGGTTCTGCTGGTGGTCTTCGCGGCGCTCGCCCCGGTCGCCCTGCTCTGGCGGCGCCGGGCGCCGGTCAGCGTGTTCGCGCTGGTCTGGGCACTCGGCCTGGTCGGTACCGCGCTGGTGCCCGGCTACCAGCCGGTGCTCGGTGTGCTGGTGGCCCTGTACGCGGTGGGTGCCCACGCGCCGGTCGACCGCGCCTGGGCCACCGTCCCGGCCCTGGCGCCGTACCTGGTCATCGCCGCCAACGAGGCGTGGCTGGCGGGGCGGGACGACGCCGGCCGCCGTACCGCCGTCTTCGTCGGTCTTACCCTGGTCTACGCCACGGTCGTCGCCGGGACGTGGGCGCTGGGCCGGTGGGCCGGCAGCAACCGGCGTCGGCTCGCCACCGCCGAGCGGCTGCGGGTGGTCGAGGCGCAGCGGGCGGTCACCGACGAGCGGGCCCGGATCTCCCGCGAGCTGCACGACATCGTCGCGCACAGCGTGACGGTGATGCTGTTGCAGGCGGGCGGCGCCCGCCGGGTCGTGGCGACCGACCCGGACCGGGCCGGTCAGGCGTTGGCCCACATCGAGCAGGCCGGTCGGCAGGCCGTCGAGGAACTGCGGCGGATGCTCGCCGTCATCGCGCCCGGCGACCCACCCGCGCCCGGCGAGGAGCGGCATCCCGGGCCCGCCGAGGTCGACGACCTGATCGTCCGGATGCGGGAGGCCGGGCTGCCGGTCACCCTGACCGTCGACGGTCGGCCGCGAACGGTGGACCCGAGCGTGGGCCTGGCCGCGTTCCGGACGGTGCAGGAGGCGCTGACCAACACCGCCCGCTATGCCGGCCCGCAGGCCACCGCCACCGTGCGACTCACCTGGGGAGACGACCTGGAGGTCGAGGTCCGCGACACCGGCGGCACGGCGACCGGCGGGCTGCCGTCGACCGGGCGGGGACTGCTCGGCCTGCGCGAGCGCATCGCCGTGGTCGGCGGCGAGTTGGCCGCCGGGCCGCTCCCGGGCGAGGGCTTCCGGGTGTACGCGCGACTGCCGCTGCCCGCCGTGGCGGTGAACCCGTGATCCGGGTGTTGCTGGCCGACGACCAGCCGCTGGTGCGCTCCGGGATCGCGATGCTGCTCGCCGCCGAGACGGACATCGAGGTGGTCGGCGAGTGCGACGACGGCGCCGCCGCGATCGAGCTGGCCCGCCGGATACGCCCCGACGTGGTGCTGATGGACGTGCGGATGCCGGGCATCGACGGGGTGGCCGCCACCCGCCAGATCACCGCCGAGGCCGCCGGGATGCGGGTGCTGGTGCTCACCAGCTACCACGTCGACGACGCGGTCCGCGCCGCGTTGCGGGCCGGCGCGTCCGGGTTCCTGCTCAAGGACGCCGTACCCGACGAACTGACCCTGGCGGTCCGCGCGGTCGCGGCGGGGGAGGCGTGGCTGGATCCGGCGGTGACCCGGGCGTTGCTGACCGAGTTCGCGGCGCTCGGCGAGCACCGCGCGCCCACCACCGCCGAGCTGGGCCGGCTCACCGACCGGGAGCGGCAGGTGCTGGTGCAGGTGGCGCACGGGTTGTCCAACGCCGAGATCGCCGCCCGGCTGCACATCGGCGACGCGACGGTGAAGACACACGTCGGCCGGGTGCTGATGAAACTCGGACTGCGTGACCGTGCCCAGGCGGTCGCCGCCGCCTACCGGGGCGGGCTGATGCCGCCGGTCTGACCGGGCCCGTCGGCGCGTGCCGCCCAGTCGGTGGTACGCCGCCGAACTCACCTCCGGGCGGTAGGGGACGGGGGAGCGCTGCCGCCCTGGGGCGCCTCGGTGGACATCAGGTCCACGATCGCCCTCCGGTCGGCGGCCGAGGGCAGGCCCCAGTCGGGCTGGTACCCGTACACCTCGCGTAGCGGGGTGGAGGTGGTGCGGCCGCCGAGGATCTCGACGGAGTCGGCGTCGATGAGACCCGGGTGTTCCACCCCGCACGCCTCGGCCACCTTCATCAGGTCCCGCCGCAGGGTCTTGACGTAGTGCGCGGCGCGCTCGGCCTTCGACGTCGGGTCCAGGCCCCGGGCCAGCCAGGCGTTCTGGGTGGCCACCCCGGTCGGGCAGCTGTCGTCGTGGCACTTCTGCGCCTGGATGCAGCCGATGGCGAGCATCGCCTCGCGGCCGACGGCGAGCATGTCGCAGCCGAGCGCGAAGGCGACCACCGCGTTGTCGGGCAGGCCGAGTTTGCCGGCGCCGACGAAGACCACCTGCTCGTGCAGGTCGCGTTCGGCAAAGACCGGATAGACCCGGGCGAAGCCCTGCTGGAACGGCAGCGACACCGAATCGGTGAAGATCAACGGTGCGGCGCCGGTGCCGCCCTCGCCGCCGTCGACGCTGACGAAGTCGACGCCCCGGTCGGTGTCCCGCATCAGGTCGGCCAGGTCGGTCCAGAAGCCCAGGTCGCCGACGGCGGACTTGATGCCGACCGGCAGGCCGGTCTCGGCGGCCAGCAGCTCCACCCAGTCGAGCAGACTGTCGCAGTCGGAGAACTCGGCGTGCCGGGACGGGCTGACGCAGTCCCGGCCGACCGGGATGCCCCGGGTCTCGGCGATCTCCGCCGACACCTTCGCCGCCGGCAGCAGCCCGCCGAGGCTCGGCTTGGCGCCCTGGCTGAGCTTGATCTCCAACGCCCGGACCGGGTTGGCGGCCACCACGTCCTTGAGCCGGGCCAGGTCGAACCGGCCCCGGTCGTCGCGGCACCCGAAGTACGCGGTGCCGATCTGGAGGATCAGCTCACCGCCGTTGCGGTGGTAGGACGACACCCCGCCCTCGCCGGTGTTGTGCAGGCAACCGGCGAGGGCCGCGCCCCGGTTCAGCGCCTCGACCGCCCGGCCGGACAGCGAACCGAAGCTCATCCCGGAGATGGCCACCACCGACTCGGGCCGGAAGGCGCGGGCGCGACCCCGGGCCGCGCCGAGCACCTTGGCGACCGGCAGCCGGACGTCGTGACCCATGGTCGGGATCGACGGGGGGACCGTCCGGCCGAAGGTGCGGTGCTTGATGATCGGATAACCGGCGGTGTACTCGATGTCGTTGTCGGTGCCGAACCCGAAGTAGTTGTTCTCCTGCTTCGCCGAGGCGTACACCCAGCGGCGCTGGTCGCGGGTGAAGGGGCGTTCCTCGTTGTTGTCGGCGACGATGTACTGCCGCAGCTCCGGCCCGATCGACTCCAGCAGGTAACGTGCCCGGCCGAGCACCGGGAAGTTGCGGCGCAGCGCGTGTTCGCGTTGGAGCAGATCGCGTGCGGCGAGCGCGGCGAGTGCGGCGACGGCGGCGGGTACGGCGTGACGAGCCCATCTCATCCCGCCACACTTTCCGACTCCGCGCCAGGTCAAACGTCCTGGCGGGGCGGCTCAACCACGGACCAGGGACGGCCGCACCACCCCGTCGCCGATCGCGCCCCGTGTGCCGCGCCGTCCGTCGGCGACCTCGTCGATCGGACGAGCCGCCGGGCGACCACCCGGCCGACGACGGCACCTGTCGGGCGGATGGCCCCGCCGGCGCAGGCGGCCACAATGAGCAGCGTGCCCACCCTCACGCTGGGCGGAGCGCGGGGAGCGGCGACATGACCGGATGGCAGGTACCCGGATACACCCTGGTCCGGCGGCTCGGCGCCGGGGCGTCCGGCACCGTCGACCTCGCCGTGCACGACGCCACCGGCACCCCCGTCGCGATCAAGTACCTGACCGGCCAACTCCACGACGAGCTGTTCCGGTACGCCTTCCGCGACGAGGCCCGCTTGCTGGCCGACATCGACGACCCGTACGTCTGCCGCCTCTACGAGTACGTCGAGGCACCCGACGGCGCGGCCATCGTGATGGAGTTGGTGAACGGCGTCTCGCTGCGCCAGATGCTGCGCGCCCAGGGGCCCACCACACCGGAGTCGGCGCTCTGCGTCCTCAAGGGATCACTGGCCGGGCTGGCCGCCGCGCACGCGCACGGGGTGGTGCACCGCGACTACAAGCCGGAGAACGTGCTGGTCACCGCCGAGGGCACGAGCAAGCTGGCGGACTTCGGCATCGCCATGCCGGTCGGCGCCGACGCCGGCGGCAGCGTCACCGGCACACCCCGCTACATGGCCCCCGAGCAGTGGACCGGCGCCCCCGCAGAACCGGCCTGCGACATCTACGCCGCCACCGCGACCTTCTTCGAATGCCTGACCGGCCGTCCCCCGTACGACGGGCGGGACCTGGCCACCCTGCGCCGACAGCACGCACGTGCGCCGATCCCCACCGACCCGGCCCCGCGACCCGTGCGCGGGTTGCTGCGGCACGGCATGGCCAAGCGTCCCGCCGACCGGCCACAGCCCGCCCGGGTCTTCCTCGCCGAGCTGGAGGAGACGGCCGTCGGCGCGTACGGGGCGGACTGGGAGGAACGCGGACTGCGGGAGCTGGCCCGGCGGGCCGCACTGCTGGCCGCCCTGTTCCCGTTCCCGGACGGCAGCGGCGGCACCGTCAGCGTGGCCACCACCACGCTCGGCACGACCGCGGCCGGTGAGGGCGCCGGCCGCCGGTCGGCGTCGCGGCGGACCGGCCGGGCCCGGGCGGCGCTGGTCGGCGGTGGCGTGGTGGTGGCCATGCTGGTCGGTGGCGCCGGGTTCGGCTACGCGGCGATGGACGCACCGCCGGTGCCCACCGGTGCGGCGTCCGAGGCGACGACGGACCTGACCGGGTCACCCGCGCCGACCGAGGCCACGCCGACCCCCACGCCGACCCCCACGCCCACGCCCGGACCCACGGCCACCCCCGCCCCGACGTCCGTCGCACCCCCCGCCCCGACCGGCGGCACCGCCACGGCCACGCCGACCGGCTCACCGACGCCCACCGTCGATCCCACACCGTCCACGGCGACTGCGTCACCGTCGCCGAGCACCAGCTCCGCGCCGCCACCGGACGTCACCGCGCCCACCGTCGGTCGGGTCGCCGCGAGCCCGACCACACTCGATCCCGCCGGTTGCCCGTACGGGCCCACCGCGAGCATCGTCACCGCGCTCGTCCAGGACGACCGCGCGGACGCCGACGACCTGCGGGTCCGCGTGCGCTACACGATCGAGAAGCAGGCGTACGAGCGACGCATGGACCCGGCCGGCGGCGGTCGCTTCCGGGGCGTACTCGCGGACCTGCCCCGCCCGGCGAACACCACCCGGATCCCGGTGACGGTGGTCGCGACCGACGCCGCCGGCAACACCACCACCGGTGACCCGACGTACGTCACCCTCTACTCCTTCTGCACGCCGGGCTGACCGGGCGCGCGTACCTCGACGACCCGGGAGACCCGCCGTGACCCAGCCCGACGACCCGACCCACGCCCTACCGCCCCGACCCGTACCGCCGCACCCGACCACGCCACCCCCGACCGACGATCCGACAGTCCACCTGGACGCCGCCGAGCCGACGATGCACCTGGACGCCGCCGAGCCGACGATGCACCTCGGCCGCACTGAGACGGCGGCTCGGCCGGACACTGCGGAGTCGACCGTGTCGCGGGACGGGACGGTGCCCTGGGGCACGTTCGACCTCGACCTCACGCAGGGCACGCCCTACCAGCCGCCCGGCACGGTCGCCGCGACCTCGGCCACCGGCGGCACGCCGGGCGGGGCGTACCCGGGACGATCCGGGACCGTACGCACGACGGCAGCGCGGAGCGGTGCGCTGGCGGCGCCGACCACCGGGCCGGGCGGTGAACTGCGCTTCGGGCCCGGTGTGCCGGCCGCGCCGCCATCGGCGCCTGCGTGGCCGGCACCGCCGCCGCGCCGCAGGTCCCTCTGGCGCCGTTTGGTGTCGGCGTTGTCCACTGTGCTCACCCTCGCGCTGCTCGCTGCGGTCGGGCTCTGGATCTGGCAACGGATGAACCCGCTGGAGATCAGCGGTGTGAGCGTCGCGGTGCCCCGGCCGGCGGGGGAGCGGTGCGACGTCACCGTCGACGTGATCGCCACCGTACGCACCAACGGCCGTCCGGGCACCATCGAGTACCAGTGGCTCCGGTCCGGGAGTGCGCCGGGCACCCTGCTGACCGAGCGGGTCGGCCCAGGGCAGCGGACCGTGGAGCTGACTCTGCGGTGGACGTTCAGCGGGGTCGGCAGCACCACCGAGACGGCCACGGTGAACATCGTCGCGCCGTCATCGACGCAGGCGGTCACCGAGGTCGCGTACTCCTGCCCGGGCTGAGGGCCGGACACCCGCGACGTTTCTCGCGCAGCGCCCGGGGGTAGGTCGGGCCAGACGAACCGACCGTCCCTGCAAAGGACCATTGGATGCGAGACAACTTCGGCGACGCGGTGGGGGACACCCTCCGCGCGATACTCCTCTTCCTCCCCAAGGCCGTCGCCTTCGTGGCGATCCTGGTGGCCGGCTGGCTGATCGCCAAGGCGGTGCTGAAACTCGTCGGCCGGCTGCTGGAACGCGTCGGCTTCGATCGGGCGGTCGAACGCGGCGGCATCCGTCGGGCCTTGGCCCGCTCCCGGTACGACGCCAGCGACATCGTGGCGCGGCTCGCGTACTACGGGATCCTGCTGCTCACCCTCTACCTGGCGTTCGGCATCTGGGGCCCGAACCCGATCTCGGACCTGATCGCCGGGGTCATCGCCTGGCTGCCCCGGGCCTTCGTCGCCATCGTCATCGTGGTGGTCGCCGCCGCCATCGCCAGTGCCGTCAAGGACCTGATCTCGGGTGCGCTCGGCGGACTGTCGTACGGCCGGCTGCTGGCCACCGTCGCCTCGGCGTTCATCCTCGGTCTCGGCATCATCGCGGCACTGAACCAGATCGGCGTGGCCACCGCCGTCACCACCCCGGTGCTGATCGCCGTGCTCGCCACCGTCGGCGGCATCCTCGTCGTCGGTGTGGGCGGCGGGCTGATTCGCCCGATGCAGAGCCGCTGGGAGTCGTGGCTGTCCCGCGCCGAGACGGAGTCGCGGACCATCGCCGAACACGCCCGCGCCTACTCCGCAGGCCGCCGCGAGCGAGAGGAACAAGCCGCCGCGCCGCCCGCCACCCCGGTCTTCGCGACCGGGTCGTCGTCGGGTGCGCCGGTGCCGGACGATCCGGAGGCGACCCAGGTCGTCACCCCGCCCCGCATCGACTCCGACCCCACCACGCCGTTGCCGCGCCAGTCGGCGGCGAGCCACGACGACCCGGACGCCACGACGGCGTTCCCGCGCCAGTCCGCCACGACGCCCGACGACCCGGACGCCACCCAGGTCACGCCGGCCGGCCCGGACGTGCCGGCGCCGCGCCCGGCGGCCGATGACAGCGAGTCGACGATCATCCTGCCGAAGACCGACGGCCAGTCCGGTCGCTGAGTCGACGGCATCGCCACCTCGCGGGACGGGACCGGTCGGTCCCGTCCCGCGACGCGTCCGGCAACCCGGTGGCACGGGGTGGTGCCACCGCATAGCATCTCCGCATGAGCTGGCGACATTGATGCCCTGACCGAGGCCGGGGGCCACCCTCGGACGCCGTGCACACCGGTGTCCGTAACCGCCCCCACCCCTCCGGAAGGCCTCGATGAACCCCGCCTCCACCGCCGGCCGTCGCCTGGCGGCCACCCTCTACGCGTACACCTTCCTCACCGACCTGATCCTGCTCTACCCGGTGTACGTGCTGCTGTTCGCCGACGCCGGGCTGTCGGTCGGGCAGATCTCCTCGCTGTTCGTGATCTGGTCGCTGGCCAATCTGGTGCTGGAGGTGCCCGCCGGTGCGTGGGCCGACGCGACCTCCCGGCGAACGGCGCTCGCCCTGGCGCCACTGTGCAGCGCCGTCGGCTTCGGCCTGTGGACGTTCCTGCCGTCCTATCCGGCGTTCGCCGTCGGGTTCGTGCTCTGGGGCGCCGGCGGTGCGCTCGCCTCCGGCGCGCTGGAGGCGCTGGTCCACGACGAACTCGACCACGTCGGCGCCGCCGACCGGTACGCCCGGACCATCGGTCGGGCCCGGACCGCCGGCACCGCCGGTGTGCTCGGGTCGATCCTGCTCGCCGGGCCGGTGCTCGGGCTCGGCGGCTACCCGGCCGTCGGGGCGGCCAGCGTCGCGGTCTGCCTGCTGGCCGCCGCCGTCGCGACGCGCTTCCCCGAACACCGGCGCCCCACCGCCGAGTCGACCACCGAACCCCACGAGCCCGGCTGGTGGCAGGGGCTGCGGTCGGGCGTCGCCGAGGCGCACGGCAACCGCTCCGTACGCGCGGCGGTGCTGCTGGTGGCGGTGGTCACCGCGATCTGGGGCGCGCTGGAGGAGTACCTCCCACTGGTGGCCCGGGACACCGGCGTCGCGCTGACCACCGTGCCGTTGCTGCTGCTGGTGGTCACTCTCGGGCAGATGGTCGGCGGGCTGCTCGCCCCGGCCGGGCAGCGGCTGCGCACCGGCGGGTACGCCCTGCTACTGGCCGCCTCGGCGGTGGCCCTGGCCGCGGGGGTGCTGCTGCGCCGGCCGGTGGGGTTCCTGCTGGTCGCGGCGGCGTTCGCCGGCTTCCAGCTCGCCTCGGTGCTGGTCGACGCCCGCCTCCAGGCCCGGATCAGCGGATCGGCCCGGGCCACCGTTACCTCGCTGGCGGGCACGCTCACCGAACTGACCACCATCGCGGTGTACGCCGGATTCGGTCTGCTCGCCACGGCGACCGACAACGCGTGGGCGTTCGCCCTGGCCGTCGTGCCATACCTGCTGGTCGCGGCGGCGCAGGTGCGCCGCGCGGGCCGGACGCGACGCGGACCGGTCGACGTGCCGCCCGCCCGGATCGACGCGTGACCGGCACCGCGCCCGGGTCAGGACCCTTCGGCGTCCAGGTAGACCCAGCGGCCGTTCTCCCGGACGAAGCGGCTGCGTTCGGTCACCGTGCCGGGATCGCGGCCCTCGCGGTAGTGGGCGCGGAACGCGACGGTGCCCGTGCTGTCGAACAGCCCGCCACCGTCGGTGCCGACGACCTCCAGCCCGGTCCACCGCTGCGCAGGATCCAGGTGCAGGCGCGTCGGGCGCGTCCGGCTGTGCCAGCTCCGCATCAGATAGTCCCGGTCACCGACGGCGAACGCCGCGTACCGGGACCGCATCAGTGCCTCGGCCGTCGGCGCGTCCGCCTCGCCGCGGTGCAGTCGCCCGCAGCAGTCCGCGTACGGCACGCCCTGCCCGCAGGGACACGCCCCGGTCACCTCGGTCCGCCTGTCTCGCTTCGCCACCCCGTCATCCTCTCGGCACCGGACCCGTCGGGCTCCGTCGGGGGTGTGGCGCGCCCCGGACATCGGGGGAGGTGGATGGTATGGTGCGCCGATGGCGCGGTCAGCGGCAGTGGCCATCGCCCCGGGTGTCTGGCGTATCCCGACCGTGGGCAGGGCCTTCATCAACTCGTACCTGGTCGACGACGACGGCAGTGTCACCCTGGTGGACTGCGGGATACGTCGCGCACCGGCCCGGATCGTGCGCGGACTGGCCGCGATCGGCAAGCGCCCGGCCGACGTGACCCGGATCGTGCTCACCCACGCCCATCCCGACCACGTCGGTGGGGCGGCCGAGGTGGCTCGCCGTACCGGTGCGCCGATCGCGTTGCACGCCGCCGACATGCCGTACGCCGAGTCGGGTACCCCGCCGCCGAGGGACCCGACCGTCGGCGGCGCCCGGCTGTTCGGTCGCCTCGCCTCGGGCCGGTTCCCGGCCTTCGAGGTGGCGCAGCCGTTGACCGACGGGGACCTGCTCGATGCCGGCGGGGGACTGCGCGTGGTGCACACCCCCGGCCACTCCCCGGGACACGTGTCGCTGCTGCACGAGCCGACCCGGGTGCTGATCACCGGCGACGCGCTGTTCAACGTGGCGGGCATCCGGTGGCCGGTCAAGGCGTTCTGCACCGACTTCGAGATGACTCAGCAGACCGCCCATGTGCTCGGCGAGCTGGAGTACGACGCGGTCGCCTTCACCCACGGCCCGGAGATCACCGAACGGGCCCGGGAGCAGGTCCGGGGTTTCCTCAGCCGGTTGTCCGACGGGTAGGGCGCCGGTCAGCGGGTCCGCGCGCCGCGCCGGCTGCCGAACGACTCCATCGTGGTCGCCCTCCGCTTCGGCGCGCCCGCTGCCCGGGACCGGGCGGCGGTGGCCTGGGTGGCCGACGTCTTCCTGGTCGCCGCCTTCTTTGCGGTGCTCTTCGTGGCCGGCGCCCGCCCACCGGCGGCTCTGCTCGCCGGTGCCCTCTTCGCCGCCGCCTTCTTCGCGACGGTGGTCTTCTTCGCGGCAGGCGCCTTCTTCGCGGCGGTGGCCTTTGCGGTGGTGGCCTTCCTCGCGGCGGTGGCCTTCGCGGTGGGGCGCCGGGTCGGGCCCGCGGTGGCGGAGACCGCCTTCTTCCGTGCCGTCCGTGCGGAGGTCGCCGCTGCCGTACCGGCGGTGGTCCTCCTGCTCGTGGCCTTAGCGGTCGCCGCCTTGCTGCCCGTGGCCTTGCTGCCCGTAGTCTTGCGGGCCCCTGTCGTGCTGGCGGCTGCCTTGCTGGTCGCGGCTCTGCTGCCGGTCGCCGTGGCGGTCGTCTTCCGGGCCGCCGCCGTCCCGGTGGACCGCGTCGTCGCCGGGCTCGTCCTCTTCGCTGCCGTGCGCGACGACGCGGCCGTGCCCGCTCCGGTGTTCTTCCTGATCGCTGCCTGGGCCATCGTTGCTCCTCGGGTCTGCTGTGGACGCTCGGGTCTTCCCGTCGTCCGGATGGTCGAACGCGTGCCACCGGCAGCGCGGGCTCACGCCGTGCGGGCTCACGCCGTGCGGGTGGCGAAGACGATCACGTTGTCGACGTACTCCCCGCGTGCCGGGTCGAACCGGCCGCCGCAGGTGATCAGCCGCAGCCCGGCCCGGCCGCCGGGACCGTAGACCAGGTCGGTGGGAAACCGCTCCTTCGGGTACGCCTTCACCGCGTCCACGGTGAAGCGGGCCACCGTGGCGTCGACCCGGGCGATGTGGACGGTGTCACCGGGGCGCAGCCGCCCCAACTCGAAGAAGACGGCCGGGCCGTCCCGCGAGTCGACGTGGCCCACCAGGACCGCGTTGCCGATCTCACCCGGGCTGGCACCGGGCCGGTACCACCCGGCGACCTGCGGGCGGTCCAGCGACGGCACCTCCAGCGCCCCCGAGGCGTCGGCGGCGACCGGCACCAGCGGGGCGCGTACGCCGATGGCCTCGATCCGCACCTCGACGGGGTCGGCGCGCGGCAGCGGCGGCAGGCTCGGCGCGGTGCCCGCCCGGTGCGGAGCGCCGTCGGGCTGCGGCGGCCCGGACGGCAGCCGCCCGAGTCCCGCGCCGACCAGCGCGACACCGGCCGCCGCGAACAGCGCGAGCAGCACGCGTCCCCAGTGGTACGCCCGCACGGTCACCTCCGTTCGCGGATGTCGGACGGCCGGCGGGGTACCTGCCGTGCGGTGTCGCCTCGGGTGCCCGCACCGTGGAGCACGGCGCGGGCACCCGTCGCAGGAAGGGTGGAGTGTGCCGGGCGTGTCACAGACGCGCGGCGGCCTCGGCGTGCCGGCGGCGGCGGGCCAGGATGACGCCGCCACCGAGCGCGGTGGCGATCAGCGTCGCCCCGGTGGCCAGGCTGCCGAGCCCGTCGTCGCTCGTGCGACCCCCGGCCTGAGCGCCCCCGATCGGGGTGACCGTGAACGTGGTGCTGCCGTCGGAGGTGCCGTCGCCGCAGGTGGCGGCCACCGTGTACGTGCCGAGGGTGAAGCCGGCGGTGAACAGCTCGGCGCTCAGGCCCCCGCCGGCCGCAGCGGTGGTGGAGCGTACGTTCTGGTCCCGGTCGGGCCCGGTGACGCGGAAGATCGCGTCGCCGGTACTCGGGTTGCAGGTGGTCGCCGTCAGCACGACGGTCCCACCGACCGGGGTGGTCGCCGGTGACACCGTGGTGTCGGCCCATGCGACTCCGGGCAGGAGCAGCGCGCCCAAGGCGATGCTGCCCGCAGCCGGTACGAGAACTCTGGTTGCCTTCATACGCGTCTTCCCTCACTTTTCGTCCGCTGACTGCGTGGGACGTCGTTCGGGTGGCCAACTCCGCGACTAGCACCGGTGTGCCCAACACTAGGTGGGCTTGAGACTCGATCCGGTGAAAATGAGAAATCCTCGTTGCTGTCACGTGTCCGCCCCACCCGACTCGGGCGTCGCCGAAGGTCCGGCCACGCGCCCGGCGGGCACGGGCATCCGGTCGATGTCGGCCTGCCGCTCACTGGGACCCGTGGGCGGAAGGCGAGGTCGTCCCAGCCTCGCGCCGATCGTGGCAGCCGTCCGGTTCCCGGCGACCGACCCCCGACGTCCCCCACGCCGCATCCCTCGCACCCGACCGGCCCAGCCCAGCCCAGCCCAGCCCGGCCCGGGCCGGGCTGGGCTGGGCCGGGCCGAGTTGATCAAGAGGTTTGAGCCGTGGATCCTCCGGTACTGGTGCCAAACTTCTTGGTCAACGGGGAGGGGCGTGGGCAGCGGGCGGGAGGGCTGTCGGGCCAGGGGAAGCGGGCGGACGTCTGCGTCGACTGGGCCGGGTGTCCGGTTTTCGGGGTGCGTCGGTGGGCGCGGGGCGGAATCCGGGGTGGGTTGGGGGTGTTGTATCGGGTGGCTGGCCGAGCAGGGTCCCCGCCCCGGCGGGTGGCCGGGCGGGTGTCGGAATGACTCGGCCCGGTCAGTGGTTATACCTGGTCCCGACGCCGTGAGGGCTTGCGGATGTGCCCCCGGGAATGACCCGGGCCGGCAGGTGGTTGTGCATCGACCCGACGCCGTGAGCCGGTCTCGACCCCCATGAGAGAGCGGTGCGTCGGATTCCCCCTCTTTGTCTTCTTAGCGCCTGACGGCGTTCGCGTCGCCCTTGTCTCCCCTGGGTGGCGTCTACCCCCGAATGGAGCTTGTGATGAACTCGAAGCTGTTGCGTAAGAGTGTTCTGGGTGTTGCTGGTCTGGCGTTTGCTGGTGGTGTGTTCGCCGGTCCGATGATGCAGGCTGAGGCGATTTCCGTCACCACCTCCCCGGTCGCCGCCGTTCAGGCGGACAAGCCGGACACCGGGAAGTTGATGCCGCATGGTGTGCAGGGCGCCCAGTCCCGCATCGACCTCTCGGACGAGCAGACCGGCAACGTGAAGGCGATCATCGCGGCGACGAAGAAGGCCGGCATGGATGAGCGTGCCGCGGTGGTCGCGATCGGTACCGCCTTCCAGGAGTCGAAGTTGGAGAATCTGGGTCATCTGGGTGACCGTAACGATCACGACTCGCAGGGTCTGTTCCAGCAGCGTCCGTCGAGTGGGTGGGGCACGGTGGAGCAGATCACCGACCCGGAGTACTCGACGCTGGCGTTCCTGAAGGGTTTGAAGCAGGTCGACGGTTGGGAGGACATGCCGTTGACGGTGGCGGCGCAGACGGTGCAGGTGTCGGCGTTCCCGGACCACTATGCGCAGTGGGAGCAGCAGGCCGCTGACCTGGTCGCCGAGCACTGGAACAGCTGACCCGAGACTTTCCTCGCACCATTGGGGGAGCAAGAACGCCGCTGGCCGGCACCCGTACCCGGGGTGCCGGCCAGCGGCGTCTCCACGCACCGCACCGCACCGCACGCACCGCACGCGGCATGCTGCGCGGTGGGATGTTAGGAAGGGTCCCTTCCTCTACACCAGGCGATAGCAGGGGACCCCTCCTTACATGAGGTCGGGGTGGGTGATCCAGCCGGTGACGAGGACGAGGCCCGTCGGTCGGTGTACGGCGACGAAGCCGAACGGCCGGTCGATGGTCAGGCTGACCAGCCGCTTGCGTACGGTGGCCGGCCGGGGCATCGCACCGACCCGCATCGCGAACGCCGTCACCACGGCGGCGGAGAAGCCGGTGGTGTTGAACGTGGCGGTGGTGTTCTGGACGGCCTGGGTGATGAACAGTCGCGCGGTGATGCCGGGGAAGTGGTCCCCACCGGGGTCGGTCGCCGTCGTCAGCCCGAACAGGGCGGACTGCCGCAGCAGGTCGTGGGAGGCGTCGACGGTGAACGCGACGGTGGAGACCGTCAACTCCGGTGTGGCGTCCGAGGCGTCCACGATCTGCTCGCTCACCCCGGGCCCCGCAGTGAGCGGCAGGGCCGGCGCGTGGCCGTCCAGTGCGTCGATCGCGGCGGGCAGCACCTCGGCGGGACCGCGTCCGGCCGGGCCCAGGGCGAGGACGACGTCGACGTCATCGGTGCCCTCGACCGTCAGCAGGCTCACCGGCCCGGCGGTGGCGTCGGTCACCCGTAGGGTGCTCAGGTCGCGGCTGCGTCGACGCAGACCGGCGAGGTGCCGTCCCGCCCACGGGCCCTCGGTGGGCCGGCACGACGTGCTGTGGAAGGCGTTCTGCCAGGTGGTGAGCACCGACAGCGCGCTGGCGAGGACCATCGCCGTGCCGGTGGTGGCGCGTACCGGCATGGCGCTGATCCGACCGTCGGTCTGCGCGGCGGCCCACGCGTCCAGCGCCGCCTGGTCGACGGTCTCGTCCCCGGTCAGCTCGCCGCGCAGGGCGGCCGGCACCTCGGTACGCCACCGGTCGGACAGGGGCAGGCCACGCCGCGTCCAGAAGCCGAGCGCCATCCGGGTGCTCGGGGAGTCGGTCAGGTCCACGCCCGTCGGGTCGCCGACCACGGCCGACAGTTCGGCCCGGGCCGGCCCGTCCGCGTACCGGGCGAGCACCGCCAGCAGCGGATGCACGCCCGCGCCGGAGAGCACGGTGGCCTTGTTGTCCAGGGTGGCGGCCCAGCGGGCGGTGAGCGCGTTCGCGGCGCGGGTACTCATGACGTCCTCCGGTGACGGCACGCGGCACGGTGACGCGCCGGTCCGGTGACCCTACCGGCCGTCGCGTCGACCCGCTTCGGGCCCGACACCACCACGGGCACGGCCGGTGTGGCAGCGTGACCGGATGAGTTCCGTGCCGGTCGACGTCGACCTCGCCCTGGTCGGCGGGGGTGGTGCCGCCTCGCTCGTGCTGGCCGCGCTGGCCCGGCACGGCGTACGCGACCTGCGGATCGCGGTCGTCGACCCGGTGCGCCGGCGTGGCCAGGACCGCACCTGGGCGTTCTGGGACGAGCCTGGCAACGACCTGGACGAACTGCTCACCGCGAGCTGGACGCAGGTCGAGGTGGTCACGCCCGGCACGCACCGCACCCTGGACCTGGCCCCGCTGCGGTACGCGATGCTGCGCTCGGGCCCGATCTACGACCGCGCCGCCGAGGCGGAACGGCGTCTCGGGGTACGACGGATCGTCGCCGACGCCGAGGCGCTGCACGACGACGGTGACCGGGTGGTGGTGCGTACCGGCGACGGCCCGCTGCGCGCCGCCTGGGTGCTGGACTCCCGGCCCCGGCCACCGCGACGCCCCGGGCGGACGAACTGGTTGCAGCACTTCCGTGGCTGGTGGCTGGCGGCGGACCGGCCGGTGTTCGACCCGGAACGGGCCGTGTTGATGGACTTCCGCACCCCGCAGCCGGCCCGGGGCGTCTCGTTCGGCTACGTGTTGCCGGTCGACAGCCGATACGCGCTCGTCGAGTACACCGAGTTCGGACCCGACCTGCTCACCTCACCGGGGTACGACGCGGCGCTTCACGGCTATCGGGACCTGCTCGGGCTCGACCCGGCCCGGCTCACGGTGACCGAGGTGGAGAATGGTGTCATCCCGATGACCGACGGGCCGTTCGTGGCCCGTCCCTCGCCTCGGGTGGTCCGGCTCGGCACGGCCGGCGGTGCCACCCGACCGTCTACCGGATTCACCTTCACCGCGATGCACCGCCAGGCCGAGCAGGTGGCCCGGGAGGTGGCGGCCGGGCGCGATCCGGTGCCGGTGCCCGCGTACCCGCCTCGGCACCGCTGGATGGACGCGGTGGCGCTGCGGGCCCTGGACCGGGACCTGGTCGGTGGTCCGGAGTTCTTCGGTCGGTTGTTCGACCGCAACCCGGCGCCGCGGGTGCTGCGGTTCCTCGACGGCGGCACCACCCGTGCCGAGGACCTGGCGGTGATGCGCTCCACCCGGATGCTGCCGATGGTGATCGCCGGCGTGGCCGATGCGGCCGGACGGCTCCGCGACCGGATCGCGCCGGGCCGCCGTCCGCCCTGGAGCGTGCCGCCCGCCGTGGTCGCCCCGCCGGACGCGGACGCCCCGCCGCGCTGACTCTCCGCTGTGCAAGGAAGGGTCCCCTACTAACGCCTGGTGTATAGGAAGGGACCCTTCCTTGCACAGGGGGCAACCGTGAGCCGGTCGGGGTGCCGCGTCCGGCCGCCGGGGAGCCTTCGGTAGGTTTGCCCCATGGTGGACGAGGCGGCCGGTCGGGTCGTGCGGATCTGGACCGACGGCGCGTGCAGCGGCAATCCCGGCCCGGGCGGCTGGGGCGTCCTGCTGCGCTACGGCTCCCACGAACGGGAGCTGTGCGGTGGTGAGGCGACGCCGACCACCAACAACCGGATGGAGCTGACCGCCGCCATCGAGGCCCTGGAGAGCCTGACCCGTCCGGTCACCGTCGAGCTGCACACCGACAGCACGTACGTCCGCAACGGCATCACCAGTTGGTTGGCGTCGTGGAAGCGCAACGGCTGGCGGACGGCGGCGAAGCAGCCGGTGAAGAACGCCGACCTGTGGCAGCGGCTGGAGGCGGCCTGTGCCCGACACCAGGTCACCTGGCTGTGGGTCAAGGGCCACAACGGGCACCCGGAGAACGAACGGGCCGACGCGCTGGCCAACCAGGGGATGACCGAGGCGCGGGCGGCGGTCGCCTCGACCCGCCGCTAGCGCCGGGACGTCCGGCGGCCCGCCGGACGAGGGGGCAGCGGCATCGCGGACCAGTGCGGCGGCCGGGTCATCCGATCCGGCAGCCGGGTCCGCCGGTCACCGCGCGCGGCGTCGACCTGCGCCTGGTGCAGGAACAGCGCGCCGGTCAGGTCGGCCCCGCCCACGGCGGCCCCGCGCAGGTCCGCGCCGGTCAGGTCGGCGCGGGTCAGGTCCACCCCGCGCAGGTCGGCGCCGATCAGCACCGCGCCGCGCAGGTTCGCCCCCCGCAGGTCGACCCGGCGCAGGTCCCGGCCGACCAGCACGGCGCCGCGCCGGTCCGAGCCCGGCGGGCCGCCCCGGGCCCGGGCCAGGTCGCCGGTACGCGACAACAGCCGGTTGACCGTTGACCGGTGTGCCTCGACGTCGAGGGCCAGCAGGTCCTGCGGGCTGCCCCCGGCCAGCCGGTCGGTCTCGGCGAGCGCTTCGGCCAGTTCCTCGCGCAGCGCGGCGGGTGGACGCAGGGCCAACGCCTCGGTCAGGTACCAGAGCAACTCGTGCAGCGGACGCATCACCGCGAACACGTCGAACATCAGCGGCGCGTTCTCCGGGGCGGCCCGCCAGTCCCGGCCGCCGAAGGTCTCCTGCGCGACGCGCTGGCCCGCCCCGTGACAGTCGAAGACCGTACAGCCCGGGAAGCCGCGATCCCGCAGGTCGGCGTGGATGTCGCAGGCGAAGTCGGACCGCAGGTTCCGGCAGGGCTGCCCGGCGGGCTTGTCGACCGCGAAGTCGGCCGACGCGGCGAACGCCGGGGCCACACAGCAGAGCCCGAAGCACCGCCCGCAGTCGGCCCGCAGCCGGCCGTTTTCCGCGCCGGTGCGGTGCGACTCCACCGTCGGCCGGTCCGGCCCGGTCGCCGACCTCGTGGACCCCTTCGACACCGGACCTCCCCGTCTCGCCCCACTCCGGCACCCATTGTCCCCGCCCGCCTCGGCCCGTCCGCGACCGCATGGCGGCCACCGGGTGAGAGGTCAGTGCGCGCCCAGGCGGGCGATCGGCTCGACCAGCTCACGTTCCTCGTACGCCAGGTGCGACAGCAGCGTGTCGCTGAGCAGGTCCACGGCGGCGCGCAGCTCGGCCGTCCCGTCCTGGGTGGCGACGAACGCGACCAGCGCCCGGTCGACGCCTTCCAGCACGTCGTGGATGGCGTGGTGCTCCGCCTCCAACCGGTCGATGACCGGCGTGAGTCGGGAGTCGGCGCGGCGCAGGTGCGGGAAGAGCGCGCGGTCCTCGAGGGTGTGGTGCGTGGTCACCACCCGGCAGTAGGACTCGCAGTAGGTGCCCAACGTCCACTTGTTCTGCCGCATGGTCATCGTGTTGATGTGGGAGCGGGCGGCGCCCACGTCCACCAGCCCGGCCGCGACCTGCTCGATCAGGTCCTGGATCTGGGCCAGCTCGCTGCGCAGACCGTCGTGGACGTCGATCAGGTGCTGGGCGCCGGCCTGCTCGTGTGCCGTGTAGGTGCGGGTCGGGTCGGGTGTCGGGCCGGTGGGGCGGGCCGACTCGTCCCACACCCGCACGTCGCTGCGGCGTACGCCGTCGTCGGGCGTCGGCGCCACGGCGAAGGCGCTCGACCCGAGTACGGCCCGGGTCCGCGCCGGCCGTGCGGTCCGACCGGCGGCGGCCCGGGTCGGACCGCCTGGTGACGGGACCGTCCGGTCGGCCGTCGCGGGCGTGTCACCGCCGCGACCGCGCTCGGCGGCGACCAGTTCCTGGGTGGCCGGAGCCACCTCGGCGGCGAACCGCCGCAGGTCGTCCGGGTCGTCCGTGCCGAGGATGAAAGTGCTGACGCCGTCGGTGAGGGCGAGGTCGGCCAGTTCCTCGGCCCACTGCTCGGCCGGGCCGTCCAGCGGCCCGCGGCCGGTCGCCGTGAACCGCCCGTTGACGTTGAGCAGCCGTCGTACGTCGCGCGGCGACCGGCCGGCCTCGGTGGCCGCGTCGTCGATGACCGTGTTCCCCCTGGCCAGGTCGCCGGGTTGCAGGTAGGCCAGCGACGGCAGCCAGCCGTCGGCCCGCCGTCCGGTCAGCGCGAGCATCCGGGGCTTGTACGCGCCGAGCCAGATGCCGACGTCGTGGGCTGGCGCCGGACCGCGTTTCGCGCCGACCGCCCGGTGGAACTCGCCGTCGACCCGGACGCCGCCCCGGGCATCGGCGTCCCAGATCTGGCGGATGATCTCGATCGCCTCCTCCAGGGCCCGTACGCCCTGGCCGGGGGTCAGACGTCGACCACCCATCGCCTCGATGGCGTCCCAGAACGCCCCGGCGCCCAGTCCGAGTTCGATCCGGCCGGAGCTGAGCAGGTCGAGGCTGGCGACACTGCGGGCGAGCACGGCGGGCGGTCGCAGCGGCAGGTTGGTCACGTTGGCGGCCAGCCGCACCCGCTCGGTGCGCGCGGCGACGAAGCTGAGCAGTGTCCAGGTGTCCAGGAAGGCCTGCTGGTAGGGGTGGTCCTGGAAGGTGACCAGGTCCAGCCCGACCTGCTCGGAGAGCATCGCCAGGCCGACCGGCCCGGCCGGTTCGGTGTTGCCGGGCGTGAGGAACGACCCGAAGGTCAAGGGGTGCCCGTAGTCACTCATGTCTGCCTTCCTTCCCGTTCGCGGGGCGATCATCCCGTGCCACAGATGTTATTGCTGACAGAACATCATTGCTCAATAAAATCTGTGATCTGGGTTAACCTGTGAGGATGACCGGTCCGCAGGCCAGCGATCCCCGCACCGACCCGATCACCGACGACCTCGGCTGGATGCTCGGCGTCGTCTTCCGGGCCTACCTCCGTGCGGCCGACCACGTCGCCAGTGACCTGCCCGGCGGGCCGCGCGGCTACCAGGTGCTCGTCGCGGCCGACCGGGAACCCGCCCGCAACCAGGGCGCCGTCGCCGAGGAACTGGGCATCGACCGCACCGTGCTGACGTACCTCATCGACGACCTGGAGCGCGACGGCCTGGTCGTGCGCCGGCCCGACCCCGTCGACCGGCGCAGCCGCCTGGTCACCCTCACCGACGCCGGCCGCGACGCGGCCCGACGACGACGCGAGGCACTGGCGGGCGTCGAGACGCGACTGCTCCACACGCTCACTTCCACCCAGTGCGGCGAGCTACGCGACCTGCTGAAACAGGTGGCGTGCGCGGCCCAGGCCGACGACCCGCTCGTCGACCTGTGCCAGGCGGCCGAGGCGGCGACCGACGAACCGCCCACCCGCCGACGCCGTCGCCGGGCCACGCCCGGCGACCGACCGGGCTAGCGTCGCGCCGGTGCGGATCACCACGTACGCCGGTCGCTCTCAGCCCGATGTCGGCTCGGCGGGACGCGTGCCGGCCAGGCGATCGTCGGCCACCCGCTGACCCTCCTCGTCGCCGACCGACTCGTACTCGCGCAGCGCGGCCCGCCGCGCCTGGGCCGCGTCCAGGTGCTCGCCCATCGCGGCGTGCACCAGGACCAGATTGGCCAGCGCCGCCGCGTAGCCGCGTGAGTCGCCCAGCGAGCGGAACGTGTTCGCCGCCCGTACCAGCAGGTCGTGGGCGGCCTCCCGGTCACCGCGCGCCAGCCGTGCCGCACCCAGCCCCAGGTCGCTGAGGGCCTGCCCGGCCCGGTCGCTGCCGGCCCGGTGCCGACGGGACAACTCCAGGTGGGCCACCGCCTCGTCCAGCCGCCCGAGGTCGAGCAGGGCCAGGCCGAGATTCATCCGGGCCTGGGCGGTGTCCCGGCGTCCCTGGGCGGTCACCGCCAGGCTCAGCTCGGCCATCGCGCCGTGCGGGTCGTGCCGGCGACGCAGCACCACCCCCAGTTGGTTGTGCGCCCACCCGGCGATCTCCGGCCGCTGCTGAGCGGTCGGGTTGGCCAGCACCGTGCGGCAGAGGTCCTCCCACTCGTCCCGCCGCTCGGCGTGGGCGAGCCAGCCGCACGACGCCACCGCCAACCGGAACCACCAGCCGCGTACCCGCCGGGGCAGCGTCTCCACCGCGCCGGCCGGCACCTTGACCACGGCCAGCAGCAGATCCTGGTGCAGGGTGAACCAGTCGTACGGGTCATCGGTGGGCAGCCGCTGGTCCGCCTCCAGCGAACCGGCCGTCGCCAGCCCGGTCACCTGCCGCTCGGCCCGACGGGCCAGGTGCCGGGTCAGCCGCGCCTGCGCGTCCACCCGGCGGCGCACCGGCACCGTCTCCCGCAGATGCATCCGGGCGTACGGGGCGAGCAGTGGCCGGACCTCGTACCGGTCGCCGGACGCGCCGGTCACGAAGGCGCCGTCGGCCAGCTCGTCGATCAGCGCGGCGACTCGGTCCGGGCGGCGTCGGGCCAGCGCGGCGATGCTCGGCCGGTCCAGCGGCACCGGACTGAGCGACAGCAGCCGCCACAACCGGCGTGCCTCGTCACCCAGTGCGTGACACGCGGTGTCCTGCACGACGACCAGCTCGGTCACCGGCGAGACGTCGACCCGTTGGTGCGGGGGTGTGTCGGCGGCGCGGCGCAGCGCGTGCCGCACGTCGGCGTGCCGCCAGCCGTACGTCGTCGTCCGGCGGCCCAGTTCGGTCACCGTACGGGGCTGGTGGCCGCACAGCGCGACGATCGCGCTGCGCGCCTACCTGCGCGTGATCCGTGGCCACGCCGTACCCCTGGTCGACGCGGCCGTGGCGCGACGCCGCGCCGATCCCCCCCCCAGAGCGCCGCCGAACGCGCCCTGCTCGTCCCGGCCGCGGCGCTGCTCACCCCCACAGCCCGGTAGGGTCCGGGGCACCAGCAGGCCAGCGGGAGGCGGGGCGATGTCCGACCATGTCGACGTGCTCATCGTGGGCGCCGGTCTCTCCGGTATCGGCGCCGCCTGCCACCTGCGCCGCCGCTGCCCGGACAAGACGTACGCCGTGCTGGAGGCCCGCGACGACCTCGGCGGCACCTGGGACCTGTTCCGTTACCCCGGGGTGCGCTCGGACTCCGACATGTTCACCCTCGGCTACTCCTTCGCGCCGTGGACCGCCCCGTCGGCGATCGCCGACGGCGGGACCATCCTCGACTACCTCCGGCGCACCGCCGACGCGTACGACGTGACCCGGCACATCCGCTTCCGGCACCGGGTCGTCCGGGCCGAGTGGAACAGCGAGCGGGCCCGCTGGACGGTGCACGTGCAGCGCGCCGACACCGCCGACACCGCCGAACTCACCTGCGACTTCCTGTACGCCTGCACCGGCTACTACCGCTACGACGCCGGACACACCCCGCGCTTCCCCGGGCAGGAGCGCTTCGCCGGGCGGATCGTGCACCCGCAGCACTGGCCGGACGACCTCGACCACTCGGGGCGTACCGTGGTGGTGATCGGCAGCGGCGCCACCGCCGTCACGCTGGTCCCGGCGCTGGCGCGGCGGGCTGCCCACGTGACCATGCTGCAACGGTCACCGACGTACGTGCTGGCGCTGCCCGCCCGCGACGCGTTCGCCGACGCGCTGCGGCGGCGGCTGCCCGCCCGCCTGGCGTACCCGCTGATCCGGTCGAAGAACGTGCTGGCCACCGCCGCCACCTACCAGCTCAGCCGGCGGGCGCCCGGGCTGGTCCGCGCGCTGCTGCGGCGGGCCGTGACCCGGCGACTGCCGGCCGGCTACGACGTCGACCGCCACTTCACACCCCGCTACGACCCGTGGGACCAGCGGCTGTGCGTGGTTCCCGACGGCGACCTGTTCGACGCCCTGTCCGCCGGGCGGGCCAGCGTGGCCACCGACACGGTCGAGACGTTCACCGCGCACGGCGTCCGGCTCACCGGCGGCGCGGAACTACCGGCCGACGTCGTGGTCACCGCCACCGGGCTCGACCTGCTCGCGCTGGGCGGCATGACGCTACGGGTCGACGGCGCCGACGTGGACCTGCCGGGGACCGTCGCCTACAAGGGCATGATGCTCTCCGGCGTGCCGAACTTCGCGATGGCCCTCGGCTACACCAACGCCTCCTGGACGTTGAAGTCCGACCTGGTCGCCGAGTATGTGTGCCGCCTGCTGCGGCACCTGGACCGCACCGCGGCACGGATGGTCACCCCGCTCGCCCCGCCCGACGGGCGGCGGGCGCCGCTGATCGACCTGACCTCCGGGTACGTGCGCCGTGCCGTGGCGCACCTGCCGTCGCAGGGACACCGTCCGCCCTGGCGCCTGCACCAGAACTACCCGCGTGACCTGCTGCTGCTGCGCTACGGACGGGTCACCGACGCCGGGGTCCGGTTCGACGCGCCCCGCAGGAGTGCCGTCGATGCGTAGGTTCGACTTCACGTACGCCCGTCCGGCTGACCGCCTCACCGGCGCCCCGGTCCGGGAGGCGCTGCTGCGCCTGGAGGCCGAAGGGCTGGTCCGGCTCTATCCCAAGCGCGGCGCGCTGATCCTGCCGGTGTCCGCCCGCGAGATCGCCGACGTGGTGGAGGCCCGTCGACTGCGCGCCGCGCACGCCGCCGGTGACCTGACCGGCCTGATGGCCGCCGACCGGGCGTTCCACGCCACCGTGGCCGCACACATCGACACCTCCGAGCGCGTGTTCCTGGGGCCCCGGTGAACGCGCGTGACCGTGTGGTCGCCCCCCGGCACGTCGGTACCTCCTCGTGAGCGCGCCCGGCATCGAGGCGGCCCCACTCCCGGCACCTCCCGGCCGGGCCGTACTGGTCTGGGGGGTGGCGCTCAGCGCGTACATCGCGGCGATCTTCCACCGCACCTCCCTCGGCGTGACCGGGGTGGAGGCGACCCAGCGCTTCGACATCAGCGCCGCCACGCTGGCCACCCTCACCGTCGCGCAACTCGCCGTGTACGCGGTGATGCAGGTTCCGGTCGGGATGCTCCTCGACCGGTACGGCTCACGCCGGCTCCTGCTCGCCGGCGGCGTCCTGATGGTCGCCGGTCAGCTCGCCTTCGCCCTGGTCACCGACGTACGCCTCGCCGTGGCGGCCCGCGTCCTGGTCGGTCTCGGCGACGCGATGAGCTTCATCAGCGTGCTGCGCCTGGTCGCGTTCTGGTTCCCGGGCCGCCGTAACCCGCTGCTGGTCCAGTTGACCGGCACACTCGGCCAACTCGGCGCGGTCCTCGCCGCCGTACCACTGGTGGCGCTGCTGCAACACACCGGCTGGACCACCGCCTTCCTCACCGCGGCCGGCGGCGGCGCGGCCGTGCTGCTGGTGGTGGTCGCCGCCGTCCGGGATACCCCGCACCGGCCCGCCGTCCCCGCACCGGCCCCCGGCGGTGGGCGGCTCGCCGCCGCCTGGGCGCACCCGGGCACCCGGCTCGGGCTCTGGACCCACTTCGTCACCCAGTTCTCCGGCACCGTCTTCGCCCTGCTCTGGGGCTTCCCGTTCCTGGTTCAGGGGCAGGGCCTCAGCCCGACCGCCGCAGCCTCGCTGCTCACGGTGTTGACGTTGGGGATGCTGCTGACCGGGCCGCTCATCGCGCACCTGTGCGCCCGCCACCCGCAGCACCGCTCGGCGCTGGTCTTCACCATCGTCGGCGCCACCGCCGCCATGTGGACCGTGCTGCTCGCCTGGCCCGGCCGGGCACCGGCCTGGCTGCTCGTCACGCTGGTGCTGATCCTGGCCCTCAGCGGCCCCGGCTCGATGATCGGTCTCGACTACGCCCGGACCTTCAACCCGGTCAGTCGCCTCGGCAGTGCCGCCGGGATCGTCAACGTCGGCGGTTTCGTCGCCTCGATCACCCTGGTGCTCACCATCGGCGTGGTGCTGGACCTGGCCACCCCGGCCGGACAGGACACCCCCGACCTGACCGCGTACCGCTGGGCCTTCTCCGTGCAGTACGGGCTCTGGGCCGTCGGCGTGGTGCAGGTGCTGCGCTGGCGCAACGCCGCCCGCCGCGACCAGGGCGGGCACCGACCGACGGCAACCCGCGCCGAAGTCGCGCCGACCCGCCGGCCCGGCGGTAGGTTCGCCAACGGGTGTGACCGTACACGTCGCCGCCCTGGCGACGTCGCGGCGCAACGGCGGCGGCGCTTCGCGTCGGTGCGGACGAGGAGGAGAGCGTGAGCCAGCAGGTCAGGGGAGTCATCTCGCGCAGCAAGGGCACGCCCGTCGAGGTCACCGACATCGTCGTACCCGACCCCGGGCCCGGCGAGGCGGTGGTACGCGTGCAGTCCTGCGGGGTCTGCCACACCGACCTGCACTACCGCGAGGGCGGCATCAACGACGACTACCCGTTCCTGCTCGGCCACGAGGCGGCGGGCATCGTCGAACAGGTCGGCGCCGGTGTCGACGCCGTCGCGCCGGGCGATTTCGTCGTCCTCAACTGGCGGGCTGTCTGCGGCGTGTGCCGGGCCTGTCGACGGGGCCGCCCCTGGTACTGCTTCGCCACCCACAACGCCACCCAGAAGATGACCCTTCTCGACGGCACCACACTCGCCCCGGCCCTGGGCATCGGCGCGTTCGCCGAGAAGACGCTGGTGCACGCCGGCCAGTGCACCAAGGTGGACCCGGTGGCCCGGCCGGCCGCCGTCGGACTCCTTGGCTGCGGCGTGATGGCCGGACTCGGCGCGGCCATGAACACCGGCGGCGTGACCCGGGGAGACGTGGCGGCCATCCTCGCCGTGGTCGCCGGACGCCGGGTCACCGCGATCGTCGCCACCCACGCCCACGACGACCACGTCCGCGTCGCCCCGGAGCTGTCCCGCGTCACCGGCGCTCCGGTGCTGCTGCACCCCGCCGACCGGGTGCTCTGGGACATGGTGCACCCCGACGAGCCGCCCGGCGGCCGGCTCGCCGACGGTGAGGCGATCGAGGTGGGCGGCACCACGCTGACCGTGCTGCACACCCCCGGGCACAGCCCCGGCGCCTGCTGCCTGTACGCCGCCGACCTCGACGTGGTGTTCACCGGCGACACCCTGTTCGCCGGTGGCCCGGGCGCCACCGGCCGCTCGTACAGCGACTTCGGCACCATCGTCGACTCGATCCGGGACCGGCTGCTCACCCTGCCGCCGCAGACCGTGGTGCACACCGGCCACGGCGACAGCACCACCATCGGCGCCGAGGCGCCCCAGCTACCCGAGTGGCTGGCCCGGGGACATTGACCGCCGCTCCGGCCGGAATGCACGGGCATCTCCAACGGCGGGCTCAGCGCGTACCCGGGCGGCGACCGGGACCGCTGGGAACGGCGACTGTTCGGCGGCGCGTACCAGCGACCGGGCGTGGGCCCGGCGGACCGCCCGAAGTACGGCGGTCTCAACCTGCTCGACCATCCGGACGGTGCCTGCCCCCGCTTCGGCTCCTGCCACCTGCGGCTACACCCCGAGGTGCTGACCCGCACCACGTGCTGTCTCGGCGACAGCCACCTCGACCCACCGGAGGTCGGCACCGTCGACGTGGTCGGACCGGTGCTGGCGGCGCTGCTCGCGGCGACCGCCGACACCGGCACCACCCTGGGGCGGCCGGGCATGGACACGTGCTGGCCCTCGTGCAGGAGGTGCTGCGCCACCGCGAGGACGCCGACACCGCGTCCCGGACCGCCGGTCGCGTCCTCGACGACTACGTCGAGGCCCAGGTGCACGGACCGGTCACCCTGGCCCGGGACGTACGCGAACTGGTGGTCGACCCCTCGTTCCGCGGCCGCCGCCGACCGGTACGGGTTCCCGCTGCGGTGGCACGCCGGTTTCGCGCTGCCGGTGCACCAGGTCGACGCCGACTTCCGTGGGCGCTTTGGCACCCCGTACGCCCTCTGAGAGACCGTCGGGTAACCGGCTCGGGGCGTTGTGTGACGGCGAGACACGTCGATGCGGGACGCTCGACAAATAGGTCATCCCCGCCATGATCGGGTTGTGTGTGCAACGTAGACCTTGGCGGGGATGACGCCCGCTCATGCTATCCGTCGAGCTTGACCGACGCGATGTGGGCGATCCTGGCCCCTCTCATGCCGGTGCGTGACCTGCGTAGAGGCGGCCGGCCCCGTAAGTGGGACGACCGGCTGATCCTCGACTCGATCTTCTACGTGCTGCGGTCGGGCTGTGCGTGGCGAATGATGCCGCGTGATCTGGCGCCGCCGGATGCGGCGCATCGCTGGTTCACCGCTTGGCGTAGAAACGGGACGTGGGATGCGATCCACGACGAGCTTCGCCGGCAGGTACGGGTGGCGGCGGGTCGTGGGCCGGAGCCGACCGCGGCGGTGTTGGACGCCCAGTCGATCAAATCCAGCGAGGGTGGCGAATGCCGTGGGTTCGATATGGGCAAGAAGACGACAGGCCGTAAGCGGCATCTGGTTGTCGACACGATGGGGTTGATCCTGGTGGTGATGGTCACCTCCGCCTCCGTCAACGACCGTCCTGGAGGCCGGCGGATCCTGCAACGACTGGCCGAGGCATTCGCCACCGTCGCGCTGGTGTGGGCCGACGGCGGCTACGCCAACAGCATCGACTCCAGCCTGTTGAGCTGGGCAAAGGACAAGCTCGGAATCCTGCTGGAGATCGTCGAGCGCACCGACGATGTCAAGGGCTTCAAGGTCCTGCCGCGTAGGTGGGTGGTGGAGAGGACGTTCGGCTGGCTGGTACGTAATCGGCGTCTGGCCCGGGACTACGAGCGGTTGACCGTCAACTCTGAGGCCATGATCAAGGTAGCGATGATTCGACTCATGACGATACGTCTGGCCGGGCAGGCGGTCCGGTGGAGCAACACTACCGAACGCGAAGCCGCCCGACGTATCAACGCTGAACGACTTATCGCCACGTAGTCACCTGGTTACCCGACGGTCTCTGAGCCGTCTTTGCCGGTCCGGCCCCGGTGTCCGGTCTCTCATACGTGACCCGGATCACCGCTTAGTGCATCCCGGGCATGCCCGGAATGACCGACACGTCGGGCGGGTTGTGTTCCCCAGAGCGCCGGCACCCACACCCGACCGACCGGCGGCAGTTTCCCCCGAGAGCGGCTCACCCCGAGCGGCTCGTACGATCGAAAGGGCAACCATCGTGAAGCTGGACTTCACTCGATGGCTCCCGGCCATCGCGACGAACCCGAACCGGAAGGCCACGTTGAGCGTGGTGGGCGTGACCGCCCTCACCGGGCTGGCGCTCGGCCCCACCGCCGTGGCCGCGCCGATCACCACCGGCCCGCACCAGGGCGCCGTGGCCGCCATCGACATGGCCACCGGCCGCAACCCCACCGGCCCCACCGGCGCCACCGTCGAGTCCGGCCTGACCACCGGCGGCAGCACCGACAAGCCCAGCGCCGGCAAGCCGAGCCGTGCCGAACTGGTTCCGCACGGAGTGCAGGGCGCCCAGTCGCGGGTCCCCCTCGACAACGCGCAGCGCCAGAACGCCAAGACCATCATCGAAGTGGCCAAGGAGACCGGCGTCGGCGAGCGCGGTGCGGTGATCGGCATCGCCACCGCGCTCCAGGAGTCGAAGCTCTACAACCTCGGCCACCTGGGCGCCTACAACGACCACGACTCCCAGGGCCTGTTCCAGCAGCGTCCATCCACCGGCTGGGGCAGCGTGGACCAGATCACCGACCCCGAGTACTCCTCGACGGCGTTCTTCGAGGCCCTGAAGAACGTCGGCGGCTGGCAGGACCTGCCGCTGACCACGGCGGCACAGACGGTGCAGGTCTCGGCCTACCCGTTCCACTACGCGCAGTGGGAGGAGCAGTCGGCGGACATCGTCACCCAGCTCTGGTGACACCCCCCGCCTCTACCTACGGCCGGCCCCCGACCCTCGGGGACCGGCCGCCCCCGTCCCCGCGATTCCGCCTCCCGCGCCCGCCCTGTTGATCAAGAAGTTTGAGTCGGGATGTCTGTCGTGTCCGCACTGAAACTCCTTGGTCAACCAGGAGAGCGGCGGGGCGAGGCAGATCGAGCCGCTACCGGGAAGCTGAGGCTAGGTACGTCCCGGACGTGGCAGGATTTCCGATTTCTCGGGTCCGGTGGGTGGTCGTGGGGCGGAATCGAGGTGGGGGCGGTGGCGTTGTAACCCGGTGGCTGGCCGAGCAGGACCCACCCCCGCGCAGGTGGCGGGCGGATGTCGGAATGACCTGGCCCGGTCGATCGTTGTACCTGGTCCCGACGCCGCAAGGGCCTCCCGGATATCCCCCTGGGGACTCGGCTCGGCAGGTGGTGGTACGTCGACCCGACGCCGCAGACCCGGTGAATCCCCCTCACAGACCCTGTGCGTCGGATCCCTCTTTGTCTTCTAGCGCCTGACGGCGTTCGCGTCGCCCCTTCATCCCCCTGTGGGTGGCGTCTATCCCCGAATGGAGCTTGTGATGGACTCGAAGCTGTTGCGTAGGAGTGTTCTGGGTGTTGCTGGTCTGGCGTTTGCTGGTGGTGTGTTCGCCGGTCCGATGATGCAGGCTGAGGCGATTTCCGTCACCACCTCCCCGGTCGCCGCCGTTCAGGCGGACAAGCCGGACACCGGGAAGTTGATGCCGCATGGTGTGCAGGGCGCCCAGTCCCGCATCGACCTCTCGGACGAGCAGACCGGCAACGTGAAGGCGATCGTCGTGGCGACGAAGAAGGCCGGCATGGGTGAGCGTGCCGCGGTGGTCGCGATCGGTACCGCGTTGCAGGAGTCGAAGTTGGAGAATCTGGGTCATCTGGGTGACCGTAACGATCACGACTCGCAGGGTCTGTTCCAGCAGCGTCCGTCGAGTGGGTGGGGCACGGTGGAGCAGATCACCGACCCGGAGTACTCGACGCTGGCGTTCCTGAAGGGTTTGAAGCAGGTCGACGGTTGGGAGGACATGCCGTTGACGGTGGCGGCGCAGACGGTGCAGGTGTCGGCGTTCCCGGACCACTATGCGCAGTGGGAGCAGCAGGCCGCTGACCTGGTCGCCGAGCACTGGAACAGCTGACCCGAGACTTTCCTCGCACCATTGGGGGAGCAAGAACGCCGCTGGCCGGCACCCGTACCCGGGGTGCCGGCCAGCGGCGTCTCCACGCACCGCACCGCACCGCACGCACCGCACGCGGCATGCTGCGCGGTGGGATGTTAGGAAGGGTCCCTTCCTCTACACCAGGCGATAGCAAGGGACCCCTCCTTACATCCGGCGGTGATGCCGGGCGATGTCGATCAGGGCGACCAGCAGGGCCAGGGCGATGATGCCGGCGGAGAGCAGCAGCGACCGCTCGAAGGCTTTCGACCATGCGTCGTTCCCGCTGGCCACGACCGAGAAGAAGACCGCGCCGACGGCGGCGATCCCGGCGGCCGAGCCGATGCGCTGACCGGTCTGGAGCATGCCCGCGCCGCTACCGGCCTGCGGTACCGGCACCTGGGACAGGGTCAGCGTCTGGTTCGGGGCGATCACCAGGCCGCTGCCCAGCCCGGCCAACAGTAGCGGCGCCGCGGTCACCCAGGGTACGGGCGCGTGCGGCGCCAACTCGAGGGCGAGAGCCACCAGGCCGAGCCCGACCACCACGGCGAGCAGCCCGACGGCGACCAGTGGTCGACCGAAGCGGTTGACGATCCGCCCGCCGACGGCGGAGGCGACGGCCGACCCGAGGGCGAAGGGCGTGACCGCCAGTCCGGCGACGAGCGCGCTGTAGCCCCGCCCGTTCTGCAGGTACAGCGTGAAGATGAAGAAGATCGCGGTGAAGCCGCCGAAGTAGATCAACGCGATCAGCGAACCCAGCGCGTACGACTGGCGGGTGAACAGGCGTACGTCGAACAGGGGTGGTCCCTGGCGTGCGTACCGCCGCTCCCAGAGTGCGAAGCCGACCAGGGCGACCAGGCCGGCGGGGATCAGCAGCCACTTGGTCGGGCCGTGCCACTGTTCCCGCTGGACCAGGGGCAGCAGCACCAGGGTCACGCCGATGCCGAGCAGCACCACGCCGATCGGGTCGGGTCGACGGTGCACGGCCTGGCCGATCGGGTGGCGGGGCAGCAGCCGCCAGCCGAAAACCACCGCGACGATCCCGACCGGCACGTTGACGAAGAAGACCCACCGCCAGCCGTGTTCGGGGCCACCGGCGGCGATCAGCAGGCCGCCGAGCAGCGGCCCGACGGCGGTGGAGATGCCGATGGTGGCACCGAGCAGCCCGAACGGCCGGGCCCGTTCGGGACCTTGGAAGAGTTGCTGGATGAGGCCGGTCACCTGCGGGTTCACCAGACCGGCGGCGGCGCCTTGGAGCAGCCGGGCGGCGACCAGCCAGCCGGGTGACTGGGCGAGCCCGGCGACCGCGCTGGTCACAGTGAACAGGGCGATGCCGAACACGAACGCGTTGCGCCGGCCGTGCACGTCGCCGAACCGGCCCGCAGGCACCAGCACCAGACCGAAGGTCAATGCGTAACCGGAGAGCACCCACTGCAGGTCGCTCGGCCCGGCGTTCAGGGCCCGGTCCAGCGACGGGATGGCCACGTTGACGATGCTGATGTCGAGCAGCGTCATGAACGCCGCGACCAGACCGACGCCCAGGGCCTGCCAGCGGCGCCGCTCGTCGTACGTGTCGGAGCCTGTGGCGCTCATCGTCCCCCTGTCGCGGTCGGCGTCGTCCAGCACGGCCCCGATGCGGGCCCGACCGACGTCAGGTGAGCTGCTGGGCGCAGAAGCGTGGGCCGAAGTCGAGTCCGGCCATCGGTGAATCCTCCCGGTGCAGCAGGTTCTTCTCGGTGAGCAGGTGCAGCGGGGCCTGCAACTCCTCCTCGGTCAGGCCGCACTCCGCAGCGATCAGGTCGGGGTAGGGGACCTGTCCGCGTACCTCCAGGGCCGCCACCGCGTCGTACACCCGAGCCTCGACGTCCGACAGCTGGACCTGCTGCATGGCTTCCTCCTTGGGCTCCACCGCCGGTCGCCGGCGGTTCGCCCCGCGCGGTTACCCCGTGCGCCGCCGAAGATGCACCTCGGCCGGGCGGTGGCGCGCCGTCCCCACGCGGTGCTCCGGCTGACCTAGGCTGCTGCCGTGACCGTCTGGGAACTCGTGGTGATCGGCGGGGGTCCCGCCGGTCTCTCCGCTGCCCACGCCGCCGCCCGGCGGGGGGTGCGCACCCTGGTTCTCGAACGGGCCGCGCACCCCCGGTACAAGACGTGCGGCGGCGGCTTGACGGGTGTCTCGCTCGCCGCCGTGGCCGGCCGGATCGAGGTGCCCGCCCACGACGTCGTCGACCGGGTCACCTTCACCCTGAACGGGCGGCGCGCGCTCACCCGCCGGCACCGGGGCGGTCCGCTGGTGAGCATGGTGCGCCGGGAGGAGTTCGACGACCGGTTGCGGGCCGCGGCGGTGGCGGCCGGGGCGGAGGTCCGCGAGCGGGTCGCCGTCCGCGCGCTCGACCAGACCTCCGAGGGGGTACGCCTGCGGCTGGCCGACGGCGACGCGGTGCTGGCCCGGACGGTGGTCGGCGCCGACGGCTCCTCGGGCGTCAGTGGCCGGCACGTCGGGGTGCGCCACCGGCAGGTGGATCTCGGGTTGGAGTTGGAGTTGCCGGTGCCGCCGCCGCAGCAGGCGCAGTGGCGGCACCGGGTGCTGCTCGACTGGGGTCCGCTGCCGGGGTCGTACGGCTGGGTCTTCCCGAAAGGCGACCGGTTGACGGTCGGCGTGATCGCCGGTCGGGGGGAAGGGGACCGGACCCGGGAGTACCTGCGCCGGTTCGTCGACCGGTTGGGCCTGGCCGGGTTCCGTCCGGCGCACGACTCGGGGCACCTGACCCGGTGCCGGGCGGAGGACTCGCCGTTGCGGCGGGGGCGGGTGCTGGTCGCCGGGGACGCCGCCGGTCTGCTGGAACCGTGGACCCGGGAGGGGATCAGCTACGCCCTGCGCTCCGGTGAGCTGGCCGGTGACGCGGTGGCCGACGGCGATCTCGCCGGCTACGAACGGGCGGTGGCCCAGCGGCTGGCGCCGTCCATGCGTGCCGGGTACCGCCTGCTCGACGCGTTCGCCCGGCGGCCGGAGATCCTGCATGCGGCGATAGCGACGCCGCCCGGCTGGCGCGCGTTCACCCGGTTCTGCCGGGGCCGGGCCGGTTTCGACGAGCTGGTCGCCCAGACGCCGGTACGGCTGGCCCTGGCTGCGGCTGCTCGCCTGCACCGACCACGTCCCTCGGTCACCCGCACCGCCTCCTGACGCCCCGCCACGTTACCAGGCCACCTGCTCCGTCGGCGGGCACCCGGCCAGCTAACCAGGATCCTAGGATGCCTTGGCGGTGGTGACGCGCGGCACGCGACAAGCCGCACGAGCTGTTCACCTGTTTCCGGTCACCGGCCTCGGGTAGGGCGATCGGGGAGGGCATCCACGACCGCGCCGAGGAGACACCCGTGACCGAGACCCAGCACACCCCGCAGGACCCCGCCGAGCAGTACGGCCAGCAGTCGGGTCAGCCGAGCCAGCAGCAGTCGCCGCCAGGCCGGACCGACCAGATGGCGCCCGAACCCGACCACGGCGAGAAGACGTACCAGGGCACCGGCAAGCTCGACGGCAAGAAGGCGGTCATCACCGGCGGTGATTCCGGAATCGGCCGGGCGGTGGCGATCGCCTACGCGCGGGAGGGCGCGGACGTGCTGATCTCGTATCTGGGCGAGGAGGAGGACGCCGACGCCCGGGAGACCGTACGGCTGATCGAGGCCGCCGGCCGGAAGGGCATCGCGATCCGCGGCGACATCGCCGACGAGCGCAACTGCGAGACGCTGATCGAGCGGGCGGTGGCCGCCCTCGGCGGCGTTGACATCCTGGTCAACAACGCGGCGTACCAGATGGCCCAGGAGGAGGGCATCGCCGGCATCAGCACCGAGCAGTTCGACCGGGTCTTCAAGACCAACCTGTACGCGATGTTCTGGCTGTGCAAGGCGGCCCTGCCGCACATGGGCGACGGTGCGACGATCATCAACACCTCCTCGATCCAGGCGTTCGACCCGTCGCCGCAGCTGCTGGACTACGCCACCACCAAGGCAGCGATCGCGAACTTCACCAAGGCGCTCGCCGCCGACCTGGCGGACCGGGGCATCCGGGTGAACGCGGTCGCGCCGGGGCCGATCTGGACCCCGTTGATCCCGGCGACCATGCCGGAGGAGAAGGTGAAGCAGTTCGGCCAGGACACGCCGGTCGGCCGGCCCGGTCAGCCCGCCGAACTGGCGCCCGCGTACGTCTTCTTCGCCTCGCAGGAGTCGAGCTTCATCACCGGCGAGGTCCTCGGTGTCACGGGCGGCCGCTTCACCAAGTGAGACGTTAGGAAGGGTCCCCTGCTAACGCCTCGTGTATAGCGGGGGACCCTTCCTAACCTGCCGGGCATCGTCGGGCGGGCGGGCGGGCTTTCGGAATCGGCGACGCTTGGGCGGGTCAGCGGGGCCAGTCAGCCAGGTGCCGGCGAATCCGGTCGATGTCGGGCGGGCCGAGACCGTACCGGGCGAACCGGCTGTCCGGAATCCGGTCGAGGTAGCGCCCGGCCTCCCGTACGTCCTCGTCGTCGAGCGCCGGGTCGAGTTGGCGGGCCAGCTCCAGCAGTTCGCCGACGGACCGGTGCACCAGCGCCGAGGCGACGTCGATGTAGTCGCGTACCTCCCGCCGGTTGACCAGCGCGGCGGTCTTGTTGGCGATCAGGTCGCGGACGTCCATCACCGGCCCGAACTCCATCACCACCGGGCTGCGGTGCCGGTCCAGTCGCGCCAGGCTGAGCCGGATCTGCCGACCGTCCCGGATGACCACGAAATCCCGCATGTCCCGGTCGAAGCCCTCGAACAGGCCGCCGAGGTCGCTGTCCGGGTCCGCGTCGGCGACCTCGAACCCGGCCGCCTCCAGCGCGTCCCGCACCCCGGCTGCGGCCGCCGCCGCCGCGCCCTCCACGTCCGCGAACAGGTCGACGTCCTCGGTGGGTCGGGTGACCAGCCCGTACGCGGCCCACGCGACCCCGCCGCCGAGAACGAAACGATGCGGCCCGGCGACGTCCAGCGCCACCCGGGCCACCTCGCGGTAGAACTCGTGGGGGTGTGCTCTGGTCACGCCGATCGGAGACCCCGGTGCCGGGTCTCCCAGGCGAGTCGGACGCCCCGTGGCAGGTTCAACTGCCGCCACACGCGCCGCAACGTCCGGCCGTCGACGAGACTGCGCAGGTCGTCGACGTGGGTGGTCTCGCGCAGGACGTTCTCGTACATCCAGAGCACCTGGTCGGGGTCGGCCAGGTCGAAGGCGCGGTCGGCGCACCACATCAGGCGTACCGGCAACTCGACCACGCCCCGGGTGGGCCCGCGTAGCTCGGTCAACGTCCCGGTCACCAGGGTGGGACGACCGGGCCGGGCCAGAAAGGCCACGCCGGACGTGGTGGGGGAGACCGCCTGCATGCTGTCAGGGTAACCCCCGCCCATCCCATACCGGACCCACGACTTCCCTCCCGCCCGCCCGAACCTCGCAGTCACCCGGCCCCGACGCCCGCAGACGGCGTACCCACCACGCCCGAGGAACCGCAAGGATCGCCCCCGGAATCGCGCCCGGTGATCAAGAGCTTCCGGCCGACAGCGCCCGGTGATCAAGAGCTTTGGTCGGGATCTCGGCGTCGGCAGGGCCAAAACTCCTTGATCAACAGGGGGTGCCGGGCGGGTCGAGCCGGGGGAGAGCAGAGACGCCGCACCGCACGCACTGCGAGCGGCATGCTGCGCGCTGGGATGTTAGGAAGGGTCCCTTCCTCTACACCAGGCGATAGCAGGGGACCCCTCCTTACATCCAACCCACGGCTCGGGTCGGATCGGGGGCGGGGGCGTCTGTTTCTGCTGGGCTGTTCGCCGACCTGCCGGTGCTGCCCTAAGGTCAGGAGGGAGCGGGATCAAGAGGGAGACGGCCGTGGGACTGCGGGACGTGTTGCTGGGGTGGCCGGTGTACCGGCAGCTCACCGGCGCCGACCCGCTGGGCCGGGGCGCTGCCGCCCAGTCTGCGCGTTCGGCGGCGATCATCTCCCGCACCGAGGACGCCGACGAGGTGGCCCGGTCGGTCTGCCCGTACTGCGCGGTGGGGTGCGGTCAGCGGGTCTTCGTCCGTGACGGCCGGGTGACGCAGATCGAGGGCGACCCGGACAGCCCGATCTCCCGGGGGCGGCTCTGCCCGAAGGGTGCGGCCAGCAAGAGCCTGGTGACCAGTCCGCTGCGGCAGACGACGGTGCGGTACCGCCGGCCGTACGGGACCGAGTGGGAGGACCTCGACCTCGACACCGCCCTGGACATGATCGCCGATCGGGTGCTGGCGGCGCGGGCCCAGACATGGGAGGACGTCGACGCGCAGGGGCGTCCGCTGAACCGCACACTGGGCTTCGCCAGCCTGGGTGGGGCGACGCTGGACAACGAGGAGAACTACCTCATCAAGAAGCTGTTCACGGCGGCGGGCGCGTTGCAGATCGAGAACCAGGCCCGGATTTGACACTCCGCCACGGTTCCCGGTCTGGGAGCCAGTTTCGGTCGCGGTGGTGCGACGGTCTTCCAACAGGACGTGGCGAACGCTGACGTCATCGTCATCCAGGGCTCGAACATGGCCGAGGCCCACCCGGTGGGTTTCCAGTGGGTGATGGAGGCCAAGAAGCGTGGGGCGAAGGTCTTCCACGTCGATCCGCGGTTCACCCGGACCAGCGCGGTGGCGGACGCGTACCTGCCGATCCGGGCCGGGACCGACATCGTGCTGCTGGGTGCGGTGGTGAACCACATCCTCGCCAACGAGTTGGACTTCCGGGAGTACGTGTTGGCGTACACCAACGCGGCGACGATCGTCAGTGCCGAGTTCGTCGACGCGGAGGACGCCGAGGGTCTGTTCTCTGGGTGGGACCCGGAGACCGGCAGCTACGTGCAGGACAGCTGGCAGTACGCGGGCAACGAGGGTGACTCGGGCAGCGGCGGAACCTCTGAGGAGCGAGAGACCGCGGCGGGCCTGCGGCACGAGTCGCACGGCGCGCCGGTGGCGGGTGGGGCGGAGCGGGACGAGACGCTGCGGCATCCGCGCTGCGTCTACCAGATCCTCAAGCGGCACTTCGCCCGCTACACGCCGGAGATGGTGGAGCGGGTGTGCGGCCTGCCCCGGGAGAAGTTCCTGGAGTTGGCGCGTGCGTGGACGGAGAACTCGGGTCGGGAGCGGACCGGGTGCCTGATCTACTCGGTGGGGTGGACCCAGCACACGGTGGGCGTGCAGTACATCCGTACCGGGGCGATCATCCAGTTGTTGTTGGGCAACGTGGGTCGTCCGGGTGGTGGGGTGTTGGCGCTGCGTGGGCACGCCAGCATCCAGGGTTCGACGGACATCCCGACGCTGTTCAACCTGCTGCCCGGCTACCTGCCGATGCCGCATCACGCCAGGCACGTGACCTTCGACGACTGGGTGGACGGCATCCGGCATCCGGGGCAGAAGGGTTTCTGGGGCAACGCGCGCGGGTACGCGGCGAGCCTGCTCAAGGCGTACTGGGGGGACGCGGCGACGCCGGACAACGACTTCTGTTACGGCTACCTGCCTCGGCTGACCGGTGACCACGGCACCTACCAGCAGGTGCTCGACATGATCGCGGGCAAGATCAAGGGGTACTTCCTGCTCGGCCAGAACCCGGCGGTCGGGTCGGCGCACGGGCGGGCGCAGCGGCTCGGCATGGCCAACCTCGACTGGCTGGTGGTCCGCGACCTGTTCATGATCGAGAGCGCGACCTTCTGGCAGCGGGGTCCCGAGGTCGCCACCGGCGAGATCGTGCCGCAGGAGTGCCGCACCGAGGTGTTCTTCCTGCCCGCCGCCTCGCACGTGGAGAAGGAGGGCACGTTCACCCAGACCCAGCGCCTGGTGCAGTGGCGGGAGAAGGCGGTCGAGCCGCCCGGCGACGCCCGCTCCGAGCTGTGGTTCTTCTATCACCTGGGGCGTCGGCTGCGGGAGAAGCTGGCCGGCTCGTCGCTGCCGCGCGACCGGGCGTTGCTGGACCTGACGTGGGACTACGCCACGCACGGCCCGCGCGACGAGCCGGACGCCGAGGCGGTGCTGCGGGAGATCAACGGGTACGACACCGCCACCGGCCGCCCGCTGTCCGCGTTCACCGAGGCCCGTGACGACGGTACGACCGCGGTGGGCTGCTGGATCTACACCGGGGTGTACGCCGGCGGGGTGAACCAGGCGGCCCGGCGGCGGCCCGGCCACGAGCAGGACTGGGTGGCCGCCGAGTGGGGGTGGGCGTGGCCGGCGAACCGGCGTCTGCTCTACAACCGGGCGTCGGCGGATCCGCAGGGGCGGCCGTGGAGCGAGCGGAAGCGCTACGTGTGGTGGGACGCCGAGGCCGGCCGGTGGACCGGGCGCGACGTGCCGGACTTCGAGGTGACGAAACCACCGTCGTACCGGCCGCCGGAGGGCGCGTCCGGCCCGGCGGCCCTGGCCGGGGATGATCCGTTCGTCATGCAGTCCGACGGGAAGGGCTGGTTGTACGCGCCGAGCGGCGTGCTGGACGGGCCGCTGCCGACCCACTACGAGCCGGCCGAGTCCCCGGTGCGCAACCCGCTCTACGGTCAGCAGGCCAACCCGACCCGCAAGACGTACCCGCACCCGGTGAACCCGACGAACCCCAGTCCGCCCGCGTCGCACAGTCAGGTCTTCCCGTACGTGTTCACGGTCAGCCGGCTCACCGAGCACCACACGGCGGGCGGCATGAGCCGGACCGTACGGCCGTTGGCGGAGTTGCAGCCGGAGATGTTCGTCGAGGTCTCCCCGGAGCTGGCCGGGTTGGTCGGGTTGACCCATCTCGGTTGGGCGCACCTGGTCACCTCGCGTGCGGTGATCGAGGCCAGGGTGCTGGTGACCGATCGGATCGTGCCGTTACGGGTGGACGGGCGGGTAATCCACCAGCTGTGGTTGCCGTACCACTTCGGGTACGAGGGGCTGGTCACCGGCGACTCGGCCAACGATCTGTTCGGCATCACCCTGGACCCGAACGTGCTGATCCAGGAGAGCAAGATCGGCACCTGTGACGTGCGTCCGGGGCAGCGTCCCACCGGACCGGCCCTGCGCGAGCTGGTCCGCGACTACGGTGACCGGGCCGGCATCGTGCCGGGCAGCGCCCCGCCGGCGGTCACGCCCGGTGTGCCGACCACGCCGACCGGGACCGGCGACGAGGAGGGGAAGCACTGATGGTCGACCCGCAGCACCGGTCGGGCCCGCCCGCGACGCCCGCCCCGGCGTACCAGCCGGCGTCGGCCTCCGGGTGGGTCGACGCGCCCCCACGGATGGGCTTCTTCACCGACACCAGCGTCTGCATCGGCTGCAAGGCGTGCGAGGTGGCCTGCAAGGAGTGGAACGGCGTGCCGGCCTCCGGCCTGGACCTGCTCGGCATGTCGTACGACAACACCGGGGCGTTGACCGCGAACTCCTGGCGGCACGTGGCCTTCGTCGAGCAGCCCCGTCCGGACGGTCGCCGCGACGCGCCCTTCGCCGGCACGCCGACCGGCGATCCGGTGAGCGCCGCATCGGCGGCGATCGCGGCCGGCACCGGCAACCCCGCCGGCGCCGATCCGGGACTGCCGTCGGGTGACCCGTCGGCCGCCGCCCGGATGACCGAGTTCCTGGGCATGCCGGCCGCCGGACCGCCGGGCCGTACCGGCAGCGCCGAGGGTCGGTCCGACTTTCGCTGGCTGATGATGTCGGATGTGTGCAAGCACTGCACCCACGCGGCCTGCCTGGACGTCTGCCCGACCGGGTCGCTGTTCCGCACCGAGTTCGGCACGGTGGTGGTGCAGGAGGACATCTGCAACGGCTGCGGCTACTGCGTCTCGGCCTGCCCGTACGGGGTCATCGATCGGCGGGTCGACGACGGCCGGGTGTGGAAGTGCACGCTGTGCTACGACCGGATCGGCGCGGGCCTGACGCCGGCCTGCGCGCAGGCGTGCCCGACCGAGTCGATCCAGTACGGCCCGCTCGACGAGTTGCGGGAACGGGCCGCCGCCCGGGTCGCCACGCTGCACGAGCGGGGGGCGCCGGAGGCGCGGCTCTACGGCCACGACCCGGCCGACGGGGTCGGCGGCGACGGGGCGTTCTTCCTGCTGCTCGACGAACCCGAGGTGTACGGCCTGCCGCCGGACCCGCAGGTCACCACCCGGGACCTGCCGAGCATGTGGCAGCGTGCCGGGGTCGCCGCGCTGGCCATGGCGGCGGTGGCTGTCGGCGCGTTCCTCGGCGGCCGGCGGTGACCCCGCGGCGCCCGGAGGTGGGTGACCGGTTCCGCCGCTTCCGCGACCAGGCGTCCGGTGGCGCGTCCGGCGGGCGGCGCGGTGGGCGCGGCGGCGAGGAGTTGGCGGTGCCCCGGGCGGAGTTCCGTTCCTACTACGGCCGGCCGATCCTGAAACCGCCGGTGTGGACCTGGGAGATCGCCGCGTACCTGTTCACCGGTGGGCTGGCCGCCGGCTCGTCGCTGCTGGCGGCGGGTGGGCAGGTGACCGGCCGTCCGGCGCTGCGCCGGGTCGGTCGGGTCGCCGCGCTGGCCGCGGTCACCGCCAGCGCGGGCCTGCTGGTCAAGGACCTGGGTCGGCCGGAGCGGTTCCACCACATGCTGCGGGTGGCGAAACCGACGTCGCCGATGTCGGTGGGTACCTGGATCCTGGGCGCGTACGGGCCGGCCGCCGGGCTGGCCGCGATCGCCGAGGCGGTGCCGCTGCTGCCCGAGCGGGGTCCGCTGGGGCTGGCCCGTCGGGTGTTGCCGCCGGTGGGGCGGGCCGCCGGGCTGGCCGCTGCGGCGACCGCGCCGGCCCTGGGCACGTACACGGCGGTGCTGCTGGCGGACACGGCCGTGCCGTCGTGGCACGAGGCGTACCCGCACCTGCCGTTCGTCTTCGCCGGCAGCGCCCTGGCCAGCGGCGCCGGGGTGGGGCTGCTCGCCGTGCCGCCCGCGCAGGCCGGTCCGGCACGGCGGCTGGCGGTGGCCGGCGCCGGCCTGGAGCTGTTCGGCGCGCACCGGTTGGAGACGAGGCTGGGACTGGTCGGCGAGCCGTACCGCACCGGGCGACCCGGCCGGCTGTTGCGCGCCGGCCGGGCGTTGACCGTCGCCGGGTTGGTCGGCGCGCTGGTGGGTGGCCGCAGCCGGGTGCTGTCGGCGGTGTCCGGCGCGGCGTTGCTGGCCGCGTCGGTGGCGACCCGCTTCGGGGTGTTCCACGCCGGTGTGGCCTCGGCGCGGGATCCGAAGTACACGGTGCTGCCGCAGCGGGAGCGTCTGGCGCGGCGCGCCGGTGAGGCGGCGACCGAGCGGTGACCGGCTGCCGGCTCGGCGGTACGGCCGGACGCATGTTGTGATCCAATGCTCGGTGGAGGCGTTCAGGCGGCTGGTGCCCCTCCCGGTCTTCAACACCGGTGTGGTCCGGGATCCGGGCCAGGCGGGTTCGATTCCCGTCCGTCTCCGCCAGACGGTGAGGAGATGACGCGATGGGCGACGGCGGCGCCGACCTGCGGCGCCGGGTGCCGCGTACCGACGTGCTGCTGGCCGATCCCCGGTTGGTCGCGGCCGCCGCCGTGCTGGGCCGGGAGCGGGTGAAGGCCGCCGTGCGGCAGGCCCAGGACCGGGCCCGGCGCGGCGAGATCACCCCCGAGGCGGTACCCGCCGAGGCGCTGGCCGCGTTGCCGTCGGCCGCGCCGCGTGCGGTGCTCAACGCCACCGGCGTGCTGCTGCACACCAACCTCGGTCGGGCCGCTCTCTCCGAGGCTGCGGTGGCCGCCGTGGTCGCCGCCGCCGGGCACACCGACGTGGAACTGGACCTGGGCACCGGTCGGCGTGCCCGGCGGGGCCGCGACGCCGTCGACGCGCTCGCCGCCGCCGCGCCGGGGGCCGAGGCGGTGCACGTGGTCAACAACGGCGCCGCCGCCCTGGTGCTGGCCGCCACCGCGTTGGCCGCCGACGCCGAGATCGTGGTCAGCCGGGGCGAGCTGGTGGAGATCGGGGACGGGTTCCGCCTGCCGGACCTGCTGACCAGCACCGGGGCGCGGCTGCGGGAGGTCGGCGCCACCAACCGCGCCACCCTGGCCGACTACGCCGACGCGATCGGCCCCCGCACCGGTTTCGTGCTCAAGGTGCACCCGTCCAACTTCCGGGTCACCGGTTTCACGTCGGCGGTGCCAGTGCGGCGGCTGGCCGCGCTCGGCGTACCGGTGGTGGTGGACATCGGGTCGGGCCTGCTCGCGCCCGATCCGCTGCTGCCCGACGAGCCGGACGCGGCCACCACGCTGCGTGCCGGCGCGGACCTGGTCACCGCCAGCGGCGACAAGCTGCTCGGCGGCCCGCAGGCCGGTCTGCTGCTGGGCTCGGCCGCGCTGGTGGAGCGGCTGCGCCGGCATCCGCTGGCCCGGGCGCTGCGGGTGGACAAGCTGACCCTGGCCGCGCTCGCCGCGACCCTCGGTGATCCGGCCACCCCCACCCGTACCGCCCTGCACGCCGACGCGGCGGTGCTGCGGGCCCGGACCGAGCGGCTGCGGGACGCGTTGGCCGCGGAGGGCCGCAAGGCCGACGTGGTGCCGTCGGTGGCGGTGGTGGGCGGTGGCGGTGCTCCCGGTGTCGAGCTGGACTCCTGGGCGTTGAGTCTGCCCGAGCGCTACGCCGGCCCGCTGCGCACCGGTGACCCGCCGGTGCTCGGCCGGGTGGCGCGGGGCCGGTTGCTGCTGGACCTGAGGTGCGTGCCGGAGCACGCCGACCCGGCCGTCGGCGCCGCTGTGCTGGCCGTGCCGGACGGCGACTGACCATGCTCGTGGTGGCCACCGCCGGGCACGTCGACCACGGCAAGTCGACGCTGGTGCGGGCGCTGACCGGGATGGAACCGGACCGGTGGGCGGAGGAACGCCGCCGGGGCATGACCATCGACCTGGGATTCGCCTGGACGACGTTGGCGTCCGGGACCACCGTCGCCTTCGTGGACGTACCCGGGCACGAACGGTTCGTGCCGAACATGCTGGCCGGGGTCGGTCCGGTGCCCGCCGCAGCGGTGGTCGTCGCCGCCGACGAGGGCTGGATGCCGCAGTCCGCCGAGCACCTGGCCGCCCTGGACGCGCTCGGCGTCGCGTACGGCCTGCTCGTGGTGACCCGCGCGGACCTGGCGGATCCGGGGCCGGCGCTGGCGCGGGCCCGCGCGGAACTGGCGGTGACCTCGCTTCGCGGGGTGGAGGCGGTGGTGGTCAGCGGGGTCACCGGCGTCGGCCTGCCGGACCTGCGTGCGGCGCTGGACCGGCTGGCGGCCCGCGTGCCGTCGGCGGACCGTACGGCGCCGGTGCGGCTGTGGGTCGATCGCAGTTTCACCGTGCGCGGCAGCGGCACGGTCGTCACCGGCACCCTCGGCGCGGGCCGGCTGCGCGTCGGTGACGAACTGGAACTGGCCGGCACCGGCGAGAAGGTGCGGGTGCGGGGCCTGCACCGCCTGGGCGAGGCCCGCGACGCCGTCGACCCGGTCGCCCGGGTGGCGGTCAACCTGCGCGGGGTGCCCCGGGACCGGGTCGCGCGCGGCGACGCGCTGCTCACCCCGGGCCGGTTCCGGGCGAGCGAGCTGGTCGACGTGCGACTGGCCGGCGACGCGGTGACCGCGCTGCCGGCCACGCTCACCCTGCACGTCGGTGCGGCGGCCGTGCCGGCGCGGGTCCGTCCGCTGGGCGGCGACACCCTCCGGCTGCGGTTGGGGCGTCCGGTGCCGCTGCTCGTCGGCGACCGCGCGTTGCTGCGCGACCCGGGCCGCCACCACGTCGCCGGTGGGGTGACCGTGCTGGACGTGTTGCCGCCGCTGTTGCGTCGTCGGGGCGCGGCGGCGGCCCGGGCGGCCGTGCTGGCCACCCTGGACGGTCGGCCCGACCTTGCCGGTGAACTGCGGCGACGTGGTCTGGTCCGGGCCGGGGACCTGGTCCGCGCGGGCGTGCCGGTGCCCGTGGCCCCGGTGGCGGGGGACTGGCTGGCCGACCCGGACCACTGGCGGCGGCTGGCCGACCGGCTGGCCGACGCGGTGGCCCGCTACACCCGGGAGCATCCGCTGGAGCCGGGCGCGCCGGTGGAGGTGCTGCGCCGACAGCTCGACCTGCCCGACCGGGTACTGGTCGAGGCGCTGGTGCGGGCGCCGCTGCGGCTGACCGCCGGCCGGGTCGGCACGGCCGGCGCGGACCCGCTGCCGGAATCGGTGGCCCGCGCGGTCGCGCTGGTCCGCGACGACTACGCGGCATACCCGTTCCGGGCCCCGGACGCCGACCGGCTGGCCGCCGTCGGGCTCGGGGTACGCGAGATCGGCGCGGCGGTGCGGGCCGGCGCGCTGCTGCGCCTGACCGGCAACGTGCTGCTGCTGCCCGGGGCGCCGCAGCAGGCGGTACGGGTGCTCGCCGGGCTGCCGCAGCCGTTCACGCTCAGCGCCGCCCGGCAGGCGTGGGACACCACCCGCCGGGTGGCGGTGCCGCTGCTGGAGCTGCTGGACCGGCAGGGCCGGACCCGCCGGTTGCCGGACGACGCCCGGGTGGTGGTCGACGCCGATTGCGTCGATCCGCCGGCCGCCGGGCGTCCCGGGCGCCTACCGTGACGCCATGGACCCCTCCGCGGTCTGGCGGGACCGGCAGCACCGGTGGCGGATCGAGGCGTACCGGGCGCCGGACCTGCGGTTCGCCATCTTCGCCACCAACGGCACCACCGAGTCCGCGCCGCTGTGGTTGTTCGGGATGTCGGCGCTGGCCCGCTGGCTGATGAGCCACAAGATCTCGCTGGACGACCTGGAGACCGACTGATCGCCCAGTCGGGGGACAGAGCGGGCGAAAACCGGCACTCGACGACGGGTCGACCCTATCGTGCGACGTGTGAAGGACCGAGGCATCCGGAAGGTCGTCGCGGCACTGGCCGGCCTCGCGGTGATCTACTTCGGCGCCACCGGCCGGTCGGACGGCGAGGGCAGCGGGATCTCCGGTGGCCTGGTGGTGCTGGCCCTGCTCGCCGCCCTGCTGGTGTGGCACCTGACCAAACCCGGCGACGCGGCGAAGTGACGCCGGTCAGCGGGCCGCGACGCTCCGGTTGAGCTGCCCGGCCGACTCCTCGCCGAGCGCCACCCGCACCAGCGCCGAGGCGAACCGGCCGAAATCGTCGGCGTCGACCAGTCCGGCCAGCCGGTCCGGGGCGGCCGGCAGCCCGAGCCGCTTGGCGCCGGCGACCGCCCGACGGTCGGCGTACGGGCGTAGATCCGGCCAGACGCACTGCACCTCGCGCAGGAAGATGTCCGCCCCGGTGGGACCGACGCCGGGAAACTTGGTGAGCAGCCGCCGCAGCGCCGTCCGGTCGCCGCCCGCCTCCCGGTGCAGCCGCCGCAGGTCACCGTGCCACCGGTCCAGGCACAGCCGGGCACCGGTGCCGAGCATCGTCGCGGTCCGTTCGTCGTAGCGGCGGTAGTGGCCCCGTCCCAGCGCGTCGACGCGCTGCTGCCAGCGCGCCGCCTCCATCGCCTGCGGGGTGCGGTACCCGGCCGCGAACAGCTCCCGGGCCGCCGCCACCGCCACGCCGGCCCGGATCCGGGTGCTCAGCAGCGTGACGAGCACCAGCAGCTGGTACAGCGGCGCGGGCCGGTCGGCGAGCGTGATCCCCGCCTCCTCGGCGTACGTGCGGCGGGTGAGCAGGGCCCGTGCCAGCTCGCGTTGATCGCCCATCTGGCCGGAGTACCCGTTGTGGCCTGGACTAGCCCCGCGCACCGCCCGGGCACGGAATGCGGCGGGCGGCGACGGGTATGCGGGCGGCGAGGGAAGGGAGCGCACCGTGACGAACCCGCGGTACGGCCCGACCGAGCAGCCGGTCGCCGACGACGACAGCGACCGGCGCTGACCAGCGCTACCGGTGTTCTGACGGCCGCAGCCGGTTCCAGGTGGCTGCGGCCGTCACCCCGTACACGAGGTGCGGGACGAGGTCGGCGAGCCAGTCGACGCGTCGCCAGGTGCGGGGGTCGGTGACGCCGAGCAGCGTCAACGACCCGTCGGAGAGGGTCATCGCGCCGCCGCCGAGCAGCGCGGCCGAACGCAGCATCGGCTGCCGCCGGCCCCGGGTCAGCGCGGCGAACCCGACGGCGGCGGCCACACCGAGCCCGTAGCCCATCAGCGCGCCGAGCCCGAAGCGCCGGTTGGCCGCCTGCGGCGGCGCGCCCAGGTCCAGGTGGGCCACGTCGGCCATCTTCCCGGCGCTCTCCTGCGGGGTCTGGCTGGCCGCGCGGGCCCGCACCACGATGTCCAGGTAGGTCACCGTGTTCAGGGCCAGAGTGCCCACCGCCCCGGCGATGAGCCCGTCGGCCAGGTGCCCACCCCTCACTTCTTCGGGTCGCCCGGTTCGCGGTTGCCCTTGGGGCCGTAGGTGCGGTCGCCCCGCACGACGCCGCGCTGTCCCCGATCCTCCTGCAGGATCCGGTTGGCGGTCTCGTCGGCCTTCTGGTCCGAGGTGTGCCGGCCCGAGTCGTCGATGGCGTTGCGGATGCGGGCGCGCTGCTTGTCGTAGGCGTTGCTACCCGGACGAGGTCCTGGCATCGCGGTCTCCTCTGGTCGTCGCGGTGACGGACGCGCCCGTCTACCCGCCTGGACCGCCGCCAACCCCCGGCGCGCGGACCACCGCGACCGGGCAGTGGCTGTGGCGCAGCGCCGACTGGCTCACCGAGCCGCGCAGCAGGCCCTGGACCTCGCCGCGACCGGCGCCGCCGACCACCAGCAGCTGCGCCCGGCGGGAGGCGTCGGTGAGCACCGTGCCGGCGCGTCCGCGTACCGACTCGCGGGTGACCGGCACCTCCGGGTACCGCTCGGCCAGCCCGGCGAGCGCCTCGGCGAGCAGCCGGTCCTCCTCGGCGCGCAGTTCGGACTCGTCGTACACCAGCGGCTGCATGTCGCCGGGTCCGCTGGAGGCCGGGTGCCGGTAGGCGTGTGTCGCGACGACGGACGTGCCGCGCAGGGCGGCGGTGCGGACGGCGAACTCGATCGCGTGCCGGGACGTCTCGGAGCCGTCCACGCCGACCACGACGGGCCCGTCGACGTGCGCCGTGCCACGGGCCACCAGCACCGGGCAGCCGGCCGACGCGGCCACCTTCACCGTGACCGAGCCCACCACCAGGGCACCGAGACCGCCCAGGCCCTGATGGCCGAGGACGATCATCGCGGCGGTGGGCGCCGCGTCGATCAGCGCCGCGGCGGCCTCGCCGTCGACGATCTCGCCGGTGACCCGCAGCCCGGGTGCGACCGTGGCGGCCTCGTCGACCGCGGCGGCGACCACCTGTTCGGCCTGCTCCCGCAGGCCGTTGCCGGGCCGGTCGTCGGTGACCGCGCTGATCGGCGTGTGCAGCAGCGGCCAGATGAAGGCGTGCCGCACCCGCAGGGGCAGCTCCTGTCGGGCCGCCTCGGTGGCGGCGAGCCGGATCGCGGCGCGGGCCGGCTCGGAGCCGTCCACACCGACCACCACCGCCGCGCCGTTGATCGGGTCCACGGTCACCTTCCCGCTGCCGGTCGTCGTCGGGGCCAGTATCGCGGCCGTCGGGGGCCCGGCGGGGCGATACCGCGCAGCGGCGCCGGGTCGGTACGCTGACGGCGACTGCCCGGGAGGGAGCGTCGTCGATGGTGGAGCCCGACCAGCCGAGCACCGCACGGATGATCGATTTCTGGCTCGGCGGGGAGCACCACTACCCGGTCGACGTGGCGGCGGCCCACACCTTCCTCGACGTCGAGACGCGCGTCCGGACCCTCGACGAGCTCTACACGGCGGTGGCGCCGGGCAGCCAGTTGGCGATCGACTTCGACACCGAGGAACTCGCCGGCCACCCGCAGGCGCTGGCCATGATGGGCCCGGCGTTCCGGATGCGGGCGCCGGCGGCGTTCGGGCCGCTGCTGGGTCGGTGGACGCCGACGGCGGAGGGCATCGTGCCGGTGACCCTCTGGCGGCCGGATGGGCTGCCAGAGGCGGTGCCGGACGCCTTTCACGGCGCGGTGGCGGTGCGGTCGGCCGGGTGACCATGGGTCGAACCGCCTCCGTATGATTCTTGCCCCAGAGCAAGTATTTTCGGAGGAGCGACATGCCGGATGCGCCCACGGGGGTTTCGCGCGCCCTGCGCGAGGCTCCGCCCGATCGTGTGGTCGAGGCCGCCGACCGGGCCATCCGGTCGGTCCTGGGGGCGTCGGGCACCGTCGTGTTCGTCGCCGACTACCGGATCAACGGCCTCTGGCCGGTGCTCGACTCGCGGCAGCCGGACGCCGCCGCCCATGCCCTCCAGGGCCCGCTGCAACGCTGCTTCAGCAGCCAGCAGCCGGTCCGGGCCGCCGCGACCGACGGCAGCTGCCAGCTCTACCTGCCGTTGTCGGTGTGGGGCGAGCGGCTCGGCGTGCTGATGGTGGAGATGCCCGAGGAACCGCCGGAGAGCGTGGTGCGCCGGGCCACGGACATCGCCGGTGAGGTCGCGCTGGCGCTGCACGCCGCGGACCGGGAGACCGACCGCTACCGGCGTGCGCGCCGGCAGGAGCGCCTGAGCATGGCCGCCGAGTTGCAGTGGGAATTGCTGCCGGGGCGCAGCGTCAGTCACGGCTCGTTCCAGTTGGCCGGTCAGTTGGAGCCGGCGTACACGGTGGGCGGTGACCACTTCGACTGGTCGCTGGACGACGGCCGGCTCACCGTCACCGTGCTCAACGGCGACGGCATCGGGCTGACCGCCGCCCTGCTGACCGCGGTGACGGTGAACGCGATGCGCAACGCCCGCCGGTCCGGCGGCGGCCTGGTGGAGCAGGCCGAACTGGCCTCCGACACGGTCTACTACCAGCATCGGGGCCACCGGCACGTGGCCACCGTCCTGCTTGAACTCGACTGCGCCACGGGCCGGGCGCAGGCGGTGGACGCGGGGTCGCCGCACCTGTTGCGGCTCCGCGGCAGCACCGTGTCCCGCGTCCCGTTGGAACAGCAGCTGCCGTTGGGCATGTTCGCCGAGACCCGCTATGCGCTCCAGGAGTTCGACCTGGACCCGGGGGACCGGCTGTTCGTGGTCTCCGACGGGGTGTGGGGCGCGGATCCCAGTGGGCGCGAGACGTACGGTGAGCGGGCGATGGCGCGGGCGATGCGCGCCACGCGGTTGCAGCCGCCACCGGAGGCGGTTGGTACGGTGATGCGCGAGTTGCAGGCATTCCACGCGGACGCCGACCTACGTGACGACGCCGTGGTGGTCTGCCTGGACTGGCAGGGTCCCGACGGCCGGGCGGACTGACGGCCCTCGGGTGGTTCGAGCGGGACAATCGCAGGGGACATCGGGTGGAGCGACCGAATCTCGCCGCGGCGATCGACGCAGCCGCTGAGTCGTTGGTGGGCGTGCTCGACTCCGCCGTCGCCCGGCACCGGCTGGCGGTCTCGCCCACCCAGTTGCGGGTGTTGTCGCTGCTCAGCAGCCGGCCGGAGACCAACATCAACGGGCTGGCCGAGTTGCTGGACGTCGTACCCTCCTCGGCCAGCCGGCTCTGTGACCGGCTGGAGGCGATCGGCCTGGTGCGTCGGGAGGCCGACCCCCGGGACCGGCGCGAGGTGCGCCTGACGCCCACCGCCGCGGCGGAGGTCCTGCTGGGGGAGGTGCGCTCGCGCCGGCACGACGCCGTGCGGGCGGTCCTGGAGCGGATGCCGGCGCGGGTGCAGCAGGATCTGCTGTGTGCCCTGCTGGCCTTCGGCCAGGCGGCGACGGCCCAGCCGCCGGACTCCTCGGCGCGCAGCGCCTGAGCCCTCCGTCCACCATTTATCCTAGGATGCTCTAGTGGTGGTGACGGCACTCACACCGCCGCCGGACACGCATCACCGACAGACAGCACGCGAGCGAGCCGAGGCGGGACGGCAGCCCGCTATAGTGGCAGCGCAACCGACCGACCTGTGATCACCAACGGTGGGCGGCGGGCCAGGGGAGATCCCGGAGATCGCACGGGGTGCCGGCGCCAGCCGGCTCGTATCAGCGCACACGGCGTTCCATGGCGGACCCAGGGGCCGACGTGGGGTCGCGTGCCGCGGAGGAGGTTCGGTGGCGCGTCGACCGGCTCGGGCAGAGCACCAGCAGCCCCCCGCGCAACGGTCCGACGGCCGGATCCTCACCCTGCCGAACCTGATCAGCTTCGTGCGACTGCTGGGTGTCCCGGTCTTCCTGTACCTGTTCCTGGTGGCCCGCGCCGACGTGGCCGCGATCGTGGTGTTGGCGGTCGGTGGCACCAGCGACTGGATGGACGGGTGGATCGCGCGGCGGCTGCGTCAGGTGAGTCGCCTGGGCGAGTTGCTCGACCCGCTCGCCGACCGGCTCTACATCCTCGCCACGCTGGTGGCGTTCACCGTGCGCGAGGTGGTGCCGTGGCAGTTCACCGCCGCGCTGCTGGCCCGGGAGCTGCTGCTGGCCGGTTCGTTGCTGGTGTTGCGCCGGCACGGCTACGGTCCGCCGCCGGTGCACTACGTCGGCAAGACGGCGACGTTTTTGCTGCTGACGGCCTTCCCGACCCTGCTGCTGGCCACCACGGTGCCGGTCGCGTCGGCGGTGGCCGGTGCGGTGGGCTGGGCGCTGGCCTGGTGGGGGCTGGTGCTCTACTGGGTGGCCGGGGCGCTCTATGTGATCCAGGCACGTGCGCTGGTCCGGGCGGTTGGTCGAGGAGAGACGGCATGAGCAGGCGCGGCGTGGTGATGCCTGGTGGCGGAACCGGGCGGGGCCAGGTGGCGGCATGAGCGAGCGCAACCGGGGGTTCAGCCCGGACTTCCTCACCGAGTTGTTCCAGAATCCGCTGGATCCCGGGTACGCCGATGCTGCGGCGCGGCGGGCGAGGACCGGGAAGCCGGCGCGCCCGGGGTGGTCGGTGGGGCCGATCACGCTGGTGGTCGTGCTGCTGCTGGGTTTCCTGTGCGCGGTGGCGTACCGGCAGACGATGGCGGAGGAGCCGGGGCGCGCGCAGGCGCGGTCGGGGCTGGTCGAGCAGATCAAGCAGCGGCAGGGTGAGACGGATAACCTGTCCGTGCGGGCCGACCAGTTGCGCGAGGAGGTGAACCGGCAGCGGGAGGCGGCGCTGGGCGGTTCGCAGGCGGCGCGGCTGCGGGACCTGGAGGCGCGGGCGGGCCTGGGGCGGGTACGCGGTGACGGTGTGGTGGTGCGGTTGGCGGACGGGCCGGCCGGTGGGGAGTCGTTGAGCGGGGCGAAGGTCGGTCCGGCCCGGGTGCTCTACAGCGACTTGCAGGGGGTGGCCAACGACCTGTGGAGTGCCGGGGCGGAGGCGATCGCGATCAACGGGCAGCGGTTGACGGCGACGTCGACGATCCGGTCGGCTGGTGAGGCGATCCTGGTGGATTTCCGGCCGGTGACCGGGCCGTACGAGGTGTCGGCGATCGGACCGGGGTCGATGCGCAGGACGTACGAGGGCAGCCGGAGTGCGTTGACGATGCGTCGGGTGTCGCAGGAGAACGGGCTGTCGTTCGGGGTGCGGGACGAGGACGGGCTCACGTTGCCGGCGGCGCCGGAGCCGCGGCTACGCTACGCGGAGCCCGCGGTGAGTCCGAGCGTGTCGCCGTCGGGAGGTGACGAGTCGTCCGACTCGAGTACGTCACCCAGCCCTTCCGGAGGTGGTCGATGATCGCGGTGCTGGCTCTGCTGGCCGGTGTGGTGCTCGGGTTGTGGCTGGATCCGACAGTGCCGGCGGCGTTGCAGCCGTATCTGCCGATCGCGGTGGTGGCGGCGCTGGACGCGGTCTTCGGTGGCGTCCGGGCCAAGTTGGACCGGATCTTCGACGACAAGCAGTTCGTGGTGTCGTTCATCTCGAACGTGCTGGTGGCGGCGTTGATCGTGTATCTGGGTGACCAGTTGGGCGTGGGCGGTCAGTTGTCCACCGGTGTGGTGGTCGTGTTGGGGGTTCGGATCTTCGGCAATGTGGCGGCGATCCGCCGGCACCTGTTCCGGGCGTAGGTTGGTGTCGTGAGTGACGAGCACACCGAGACGGGTACGGGGTGGCCGCAGCCGGCGGGTCCGGCTCGGCCGGGTGGGCCGGCGGGGGAGCCGGATCCGCGTCCGGACGCGCCGGATCCCGACGAGCTGAGTCCGTTGGCGCCGCAGGGGCGGCCCGAGCCGGGTGACGACGAGTCGCCGGTCGAGCGGGACGAGCACGTCGAGCGGGACGAGTCGGCGGCCGGTGCGGGGTCGGCGGGCGCCGGCGGTTCGCTGGGGCGGCTCAGTTCGGCGGCGGTGATGATCGGCGTACTGCTGGTCTTGTTGGGTTTCACGCTGGCGGTGCAGTTGAAGACGACGTCGACGGATTCGTCGTTGGCGGCGGCGCGGCAGGAGGACCTGGTCCGGATCCTGTATGACCTGGAGGCGCGGGAGATGCGCCTGCGGCAGGACATCACGACGTTGGAGGAGAGCCAGCGTCAGCTGCGTTCGGGTGAGCAGGGGCGCCAGGCGGCGTTGGAGGAGGCGACCCGGCGGGCGGACGAGTTGGGCATTCTGGCGGGCACGTTGCCGGCTCGGGGTCCGGGGTTGGCGGTGCGGTTCCAGGCGGGGCCGTCGAAGGCGATCTCGGCGAGTGGGGTGTTGGACGCGGTGCAGGAGTTGCGGGGGGCCGGTGCGGAGGCGATGCAGATCTCCGGTGGTGATCGTGCGTCGGTGCGGATCGTGGCGTCGACGTTCTTCCTGGACGGGGAGAACGGGTCGTTGATCGTGGACGGGCGTCGGTTGACGGGTCCGTTCACGATCACGGTGATCGGGGATCCGTCGACGATGCGTACGGCGCTCAACATTCCTGGTGGGGTGGTGGCGTCGGTGGCGCGCGACGGCGGTAACGTGATCGTTGAGGATCGTGAGGCTGCCGAGGTTTCGGCGCTGCACGTGCCGAGCACGCTGGAACACGCCCGTCCGGTCTCGTGAGGCCGGGTGGGGCCGGCACCGGTCGGTCCGGTGTCACCGATGGATGAGGACGCTGCTGGTGATTCCTGAGGAACTGCGTTACACCGCTGAGCACGAGTGGGTGGTGGCCGTCGACGGCGGCGCCGTGCGGGTGGGCATCACCCATTTCGCGCAGGACGCGTTGGGCGACATCGTGTATGTGCAGTTGCCGGAGTCCGGTGCGGTGGTGGCGGCCGGTGAGTCGTTGGGTGAGATCGAGTCGACCAAGAGCGTGTCGGAGATCTACGCCCCGGTGGGCGGTACGGTGTCGGCGCGCAACGAGGCGCTGGTCGACACGCCTGAGGTGATCAACACGGATCCGTACGGTGCGGGTTGGTTGGTGGAGATCTCTCCGGCGGATCCGGCGGCGGTGGAGGGCCTGCTGTCGGCGGATGCGTATCGCGAGTTGACCGAGAGCTGATCGGTTTCCCGGGCGGGCGGTGGGTGTGTGTGCCGCGCGTCCGGTTGCCCTGTTTTTCGGCGCTGGCTAGGCTCGCCCAGTCGACCGAGAACCCAATTAGTTGTGCGTCGCGGACAGCCTTTCCGGGCACGGAGAGCCAGCCGCCGGGTGGTGTGTAGCCCGGCGGCCAGACCCGCCGTCTCCTGACGCCGACCGAATCAGATCCGTGAGGTGGTCCCTATGACTCGCCCAGGCGACGAGTTCCCCCCGCTCGACGTCACGTCGACGCTCAATCTCGGTTCGCTCGAGGAAGCGCTGGAGGGGCCGGACACCGATGTGGTGCCGAGCCGGATGTCCGGTTCGCTGCCGCCGGGGATGGCGCTGCTGGTGGTTCGTCGGGGTCCGAACGCGGGTGCGCGGTTCCTGCTGGATCACGATGTGACAACCAGTGGGCGGCATCCGGACAGTGACATTTTCCTCGACGATGTGACGGTGTCGCGTCGGCACGCGGAGTTCCACCGGGACGGTGGGACGTTCACGGTGCGGGACGTGGGCAGTTTGAACGGCACGTACGTGAATCGGGAGCGGGTCGAGGCGGCCACGTTGAGCAATGGTGACGAGGTGCAGATCGGCAAGTTCCGGGTGGTGTTCATCGCCGGTCCGCGCCCGGAGGGGGAGGCCGGCCGGGGGTGAACGAGCCTGCGGCTTCTCCGCCGTCCGGGGCTGGTCGTGCTCAGCCGTTGATGAGTATCGGCGAGGTGCTGGCCCAGTTGCGGGTGGACTTTCCTGACGTGACCATTTCGAAGCTGCGGTTCCTCGAGGCCGAGGGCCTGGTGGAGCCGCAGCGTACGGCGGCTGGTTACCGGAAGTACGGCTGGGACGATGTGGCCCGGCTGCGGTTCGTGTTGACCGCGCAGCGGGATCAGTATCTGCCGTTGCGGGTGATTCGTGAGCAGTTGGCGCAGTGGGATGCCGACGGTGCGGCGCCGGAGCGGTCGCGTCCGGCGTTGGTGGCGGTGGGGCCGGACGGTGAGGTGCCGGGGCGTGGTGCGGCGTTGTCGGTCGAGTCGGGTCAGGTACGGCTGGACCGTACGCAGTTGGTGGCGCGCAGTGGGCTGGACGAGTCGACGTTGGCGGAGTTGGAGCGGCTCGGGCTGGTGGTGTCGGACCCGCCGGGCTGGTACGACGGGGATGCCTTGATCATCGCGCGGGCGGTGGCCGGTTTGGCGGCGTACGGGTTCCAGCCTCGGCATCTGCGGGGTTACCGGACGGCGGCGGATCGGGAGGTCGGTCTGTTCGCGCAGTTGGTGGCGCCGTTGGCGCGGCAGAGTGATCCGGCGGCGCGGGCGCGGGCGGCGGAGACGGCGCGGGAGCTGGTGGCGTTGTCGCAGCAGTTGCATGCGGCGTTGGTGCGGGTGGGGTTGCGGTCGACGTTGGGTCGATGAGGCGCGTGTGCGCGCTGATCGGCGGGTTGGTGAGTGGCGTAGGCTTGCGGGGGTAACCCCTCTTCTGGCACGGGCGTGGTGCGCGGAGCGCGTGAGATGGCCGTGTCGCGGTCCGTGTACCGTGCAGGGAAGGGCGCGGTGCGGCGTAGGTGACAACGACACGGAGGCGGCGGTGCGCGAGCTGAGCGTGGTCGGGGTTCGGGTGGAGTTGCCCAGTAACCAGCCGATCGTCCTGCTCAGGGAGGTCGAGGGTGACCGCTATCTGCCGATTTGGATCGGCGCGGTCGAGGCGACGGCGATCGCTTACGAGCAGCAGGGTGTCCAGCCGGCCCGGCCGTTGACCCATGATCTTCTGCGGGATGTGTTGGCGGCGCTGAAGGCGCCGTTGCGGGCGGTGGAGATCACCGAGCTGAAGGAGAACGTGTTCTTCGCCGATCTGTTGATCGGTGAGGGGGTGCGGGTCTCGGCGCGGCCGAGTGATTCGATCGCGTTGGCGTTGCGGGTCGGTGCGCCGATTCGTTGTGCCGAGCAGGTCCTCAGTGAGGCGGGGATCGTGATCCCCGACGAGCAGGAGGACGAGGTGGAGAAGTTCCGGGAGTTCCTGGAGCAGGTGCGTCCGGAGGACTTCGCCGGTTGATCGGTGGCCCGGGTGGCGCCCGGGTCGGTGTCTGTGCCACCATCGGGACGTTACGGTCGGTGATGGTGATGATCGTCGCTGTCGATGCGCGGCGTGTCGCGGTGGTTTCTCCGCGGTAACCCTGGGCGGGCGCTATAGGGTTGCCGTGTCGAGGGGTGCGCGTTCCGGAAGCGGCGTGTCACCGCACTGACGGGGAGGTTGTCCGGATGCACGAGCCGCGAGATTCCGATCCGGGTACAGGCTGGGACGAGTCGGGTGGGACGCCCGGGTCGGCGACTGACAGTGACGGTGCGGTGGGGTACCGGGGTGTGACGGCCTGCCACGCGGTGGGAATCAGTTACCGCCAGCTGGACTACTGGGCGCGGACGACGCTGGTGGCGCCGAGTGTGCGGGACGCCTCGGGTTCGGGTACGCAGCGGTTGTACTCGTTCCGGGACCTGGTGGTGTTGAAGGTCGTGAAGCGTCTGTTGGACGCCGGGGTGTCGTTGCAGAACATCCGTCGGGCGATCGAGGCGTTGCGGTCGCGTGGGGTGGAGGACCTGGCGGGCATCACGCTGATCTCCGACGGGACGACGGTGTACGAGTGTCGGTCCCCGGAGGAGGTGGTCGACCTGTTGCAGGGCGGCCAGGGGGTGTTCGGCATCGCGATCAGTGGCGCGTTCAAGGAGATCCAGGGGTCGTTGTCGCATCTTCCGGCGGAGCCGGTGGGGGGCGTGGCCGAGCCGGAGCCGGAGGCCGTTGGGGGCGGGGATCTGGTGGGCGACGAGTTGGCGGCGCGGCGGGCGCGGCGGCGGGCCGGCTGAGATTCCGTCCGGTGGGCCGTCGGCTCGCCGGTGGTGTTGGCGGTGTGATCGTTCGGGACTGACGGACGCGGCGCGGCACGCTATCGTCCACACGGTTCGCCTGACATCGAGAGTTATGTGCGGACGGCGGTGGAGGAGGCCCGGCAGCAGGCGGAACGGGCGGTGCAGGAGTGTCGGGCGTCGGCCGGGCCGACGTTCGACGACGGGGTGGCCGCGCGGGAGGCGCTGCGGATTCACGGCGAGATGATGATCTCGCACATGCAGGCGGCGGCCCGGCATCTCGACGAGGGCAGTACGCAGTTGGCCCGCACGATGGAGCGGATCGGTGAGCCGGCGACGGTGAACGCGTCGGAAGCGCGGTCGTTGCCGCGTCACCAGCAGCCCTAGGGTCCGGCCGCCGCGGGCCGGTGGGGTGGGCGGCGAGCTCGCCGACGGGCAGCCGGTTGGGGCAGCATGGTGCGGGTGGAGCACGTGATCGAGCAGGTGGCGGGGCTGGCGGCCGGTGGTGATCGTCAACCAGGGGTCGACGCGCGGTGACGGGTATGCGCGGCTGCGCGTCGACGCCCCGTTGGGCCGGCTGTTGCCGGCGCTGGCCGACCGGTTGTGCCCGGACATCGCGGTGACCGTCGCCTCCTGAGCTGGGTGGGCCCGGGGGTTCGGAGTGGGCCGGCGGGGACGCTGGTAGCGTTGATCGCGCCGGTAGCACCCGCGTGGGAGAGACCGCCTGGCGGCAGCCGGGCGGCGCCGAAGGGGCAAATCCTCCCCGGAACCTCTCAGGCAGAAGGACCGCGTGGGTCAGGCACTGTGGAGCGCCCCTGGGGTGTGACAGAGGGGGAGGGCCGACCTGTCGACCCCGCCCCCGCAGGAGCGCCACCCATGACCACAGAGTTCGCCGACCGTCACATCGGCCCCGGACGAGACGACGAACGCCGCATGTTGGCGACGGTCGGACACGCCTCGATCGACGAGCTGATGGACGCGGCGATCCCCGAGGTGATCCGCTGGCACGGCCGCCTGGACCTGCCGGAGCCCACCGGTGAGCACGAGACGCTGACCGAGTTGCGGGCGCTGGCCGCGCGCAACTCGGTCGCCGTGTCCATGATCGGCCTGGGGTATCACGGCACGTACACCCCGGCGGTGATCCGCCGCAACGTGCTGGAGAACCCGGCCTGGTACACCGCCTACACGCCGTACCAGCCGGAGATCAGCCAGGGCCGGTTGGAGGCGCTGCTGAACTTCCAGACGATGGTGTCGGACCTGACCGGCCTGGCGACCGCGAACGCGTCGATGCTCGACGAGGGCACCGCCGCCGCCGAGGCGATGACGCTGGCCCGGCGGGCGTCGAAGAGCAGCAGCCCGGTGTACGTGGTCGACGCCGACGCCCTGCCGCAGACCATCGCGGTGATCACCGGTCGGGCTGAGCCGCTCGGCATCGAGGTGCGGGTGCTGGACCTGACCGTGCAGGCGTTGCCGGCCGAGTTCTTCGGCCTGCACCTGCAGTATCCGGGCGCGTCCGGGGCGGTCCGCGACCACACGGCGCTGGTGGCGGCGGCCCATGAGGTCGGTGCGCTGGTGACGGTGGCGGCGGACCTGCTGGCGTTGACGCTGCTGCGCCCGCCGGGGCGGATCGGCGCCGACATCGCCGCCGGCACCACCCAGCGGTTCGGGGTGCCGATGGGTTTCGGTGGGCCGCACGCCGGCTACCTGGCGGTGCGGGCCGGGTTGGAGCGGATGCTGCCCGGCCGGCTGGTCGGGGTGTCCCGCGACAGCGCTGGCGACCCGGCGTACCGGTTGGCGTTGCAGACCCGTGAGCAGCACATCCGTCGGGAGAAGGCGACCAGCAACATCTGCACCGCGCAGGTGTTGCTGGCGGTGATGGCCGGCATGTACGCCGTCTATCACGGCCCGGACGGGTTGCGGGCGATCGCGACGCGGACCCACGAGAGGGCGGTGCGGTTGGCGGCCGGGCTGCGCGCCGGTGGCGTCGACATCGCCGACGTGCCGTTCTTCGACACGGTCACGGCGACGGTGCCGGGTCGGGCCGCGCAGGTGGTGGCCGACGCGGCTGCGCGCGGGGTGAACCTGCGGCTGGTCGACGACGACCGGGTGGGGATGTCGTGCGACGAGACCACCACGCCGGGCCACCTGGCGGCGGTGTGGGCGGCGTTCGGGGTCGACGGCGTCGACGACACGGTGACGGCGATGCTGTCGGACGGGTTGCGGCGGACAGACGACATCCTCACCCACCCGGTGTTCCGGTCGCACCACTGCGAGACGGCGATGCTGCGCTACCTGCGGCGGCTGGCCGACTTCGACTACGCGCTGGACCGGGGCATGATTCCGCTCGGGTCGTGCACGATGAAACTCAACGCCACCACCGAGATGGAGCCGGTGAGCTGGGCGGAGTTCGCGCACATCCACCCGTTCGCCCCGGCCGGGCAGACCGTCGGCTACCGGGAGATGATCGGCCAGTTGGAGGGGTGGCTGGCCGAGGTGACCGGCTACGACGCGGTCAGTGTGCAGCCCAACGCCGGTTCGCAGGGGGAGTTGGCCGGGTTGCTGGCGATCCGCGCGTACCACCGCGACCGGGGCGAGGGGCACCGGGACGTGTGCCTGATCCCGTCGTCGGCGCACGGCACGAACGCCGCCAGCGCGGTGATGGCCGGGATGCGGGTGGTGGTGGTCGGCTGCGACGACGACGGCAACGTCGACCTGGTCGACCTGGACGCCGAGATCGACCGGCATCGGGACGCCCTGGCGGCGATCATGGTGACGTACCCGTCGACGCACGGCGTGTACGAGACGGGCATCGCGTCGCTGTGCGCGAAGGTGCACGACGCCGGTGGCCAGGTGTACGTCGACGGGGCGAACCTCAACGCGCTGGTCGGGTTCGCCAAGCCGGGCCGGTTCGGGGCGGACGTGTCGCACCTGAACCTGCACAAGACGTTCTGTATTCCGCACGGCGGTGGTGGTCCCGGCGTGGGGCCGGTGGCGGTGCGCGCGCACCTGGCGCCGTTCCTGCCCGGTGACCCCGGTGGCGCGCCGGTGGACGGGCGGGCGGCGATCTCGGCGGCCCGGTACGGGTCGGCGGGCATCCTGCCGATCCCGTGGGTGTATCTGCGGATGATGGGCGCCGACGGGCTGGCCCGGGCCACCGGGGTGGCGGTGCTGGCGGCCAACTACGTGGCGGCGCGGCTGCGCGAGCACTTCCCGGTGCTGTACGCGGGCAACAAGGGCCTGGTGGCCCACGAGTGCATCCTGGACCTGCGGCCGGTGACGAAGGCGACCGGGGTGAGCGTCGACGACGTGGCCAAACGGTTGATCGACTACGGGTTCCACGCGCCGACGATGTCGTTCCCGGTGGCGGGGACGCTGATGGTGGAGCCGACCGAGAGCGAGGACCTGGCCGAGCTGGACCGGTTCTGCGACGCGATGATCGCCATCCGGGCGGAGATCGACGAGGTGGCCGCCGGACGCTGGCCGGCCGGGGACAACCCTCTGGCCAACGCGCCGCACACGGCGGCGATGATGGCCGGCGACGAGTGGCCGCACCCGTACCCGAGGTCGGTGGCCGGCTACCCGGGCGGCGTGGACCGGGCGGGCAAGTACTGGCCGCCGGTGCGTCGGGTCGACGGCGGGTACGGCGACCGGAACCTGGTCTGCTCGTGCCCGTCGCCGCAGGCGTACGAGAGCTGACCGCCGGTCGCGCCGGGGCGGTGCGTGCCGCCCCGGCGTCGCGCCGACCTGGTCGTGACGGTCCCCGAGCCGGGGACTAGCCTGGGTCGACGCGGGAAGAGTCGTGACGGATCGTGATCAGGTCAGGCGGCGAGGGCGTGTCGGGCGGGGCCGCGGTGCGGTGCGATGCTGCTGCCGTCGGGCAGCAGTTCGCCGGTGTCCTCGAAGACGATGACGCCGTTGCAGAGCAGGCTCCAGCCCTGTTCGCGGAAGCAGGCGATGACCCTGGCGGCTTCCCGGTCGGTGGCTTGAGCGGAGGGGCAGGTGGGTTGGTGCTGGCACATCGGGTTCTCCGGACTGTGGGGGCACTGTGTCATGGTTCACATGACCAGTGACGCACAGTACCAAGCAAACGCACGGCGCATCGAGCAGAAGTGCGCGTGGTCCGTGGGAAATCCGCTGAACGGATGAGCCGCCACCACCCAGACGTCGTGGAAGCGCTCCCACGTACGGTGGTCGATCCGTCGCCACCCGCCGCGCCCGCGCACTGCCGAGACCGCCGCGTCGAACGCGCCCGCTGGCAGTGGCGACCCACCGACGGCGGCGACCCCGCCACCGCCGTCGAGGACTTCCTCGCCGCCCACGGCCTGCCCCTGCACGACCTGGCCCGCCCCACCCGCCCCCACCACCGCAACGACGGCGTGTGCGGCGCCGCCCTGTACGTCTCCGCCGCCGCCGGCGCCCTGCTCGCCGGCGGCGACCCCGGCGCCGCCAACCCCGCCGACCTGCCCGAGATCGCCGTCGTCGTCTACGGCCACACCGACACACCCCCCACCGCCCACACCCCGTCGGAGGCGTGGTGGCACGGCCCGTGGACCGAGAGCTGGACCCCCGCCGCACACGCCGACGCCGTGCGCGCCGTCCGCACCGCCATCGGCCACGGCGACGTCTACCAGGTCAACGTCGTCGGCCACGCCGCCGCCCCCTACCGCGGCGACCCCCGCCCCGCCCTGGCCCGCCTCGGCCGGCTCCCCGGCGCCCGCTACGGCGGCGTCCTCACCGGCGACGGCTGGGCCATCGGCTGTGCCAGCCCCGAAACCCTCGTCGAGGTCCGCCACGGCGCCCTCACCACCCGCCCCATCAAAGGCACCCGACCCGCCACCGCCGCCGGCCGCACCGACCTGCTCACCTCCGCCAAGGAACGCGCCGAACACATCATGATCGTCGACCTGGAACGCAACGACCTCGCCCGCGTCGCCCGCACCGGCACCGTCCGCGTCGACGACCTGTTCGCCGTCCGCCGCTGGTGCGACCTCTGGCAGGCCGAGTCGACCATCCGCGCCCACGTCGCCGACGGACTCGGCCTCGCCGACCTGCTGCGCGCCGTCTGCCCCGGCGGCTCCGTCACCGGCGCACCCAAACTCGCCGCCCTGCGCCACATCGCCGCCCTCGAACCCGTCGGCCGCGGCGCCGGCATGGGCGCCCTCGGCTGGATCGGCCCCGACCACCTCGACCTCGGCCTGACCATCCGCACCGCCGCCACCGACCGCCACCACCTGCACGTGTGGGCCGGCGGCGGCATCACCTGGGACAGCGACCCGCACGCCGAAGTCGCCGAAGCCGCCGCCAAGACCGCCCCGGTCCGCGCCGCCCTCGCCCCACCCGCACACCCGGGCCACCCCACCACGCACACCGCCGGCCGATAGCCTTGCCGGCATGACCATGCGGGACATCCGAATCATCGGCGACCCGGTGCTGCGCACCCCCAGCGAACCCGTCACCAGCTTCGACGCCGACCTACGCGCCCTGGTCACCGACTTGATGGACACCCTGCTCGGCGCACCCGGCCGCGCCGGCGTCGCCGCACCCCAGATCGGCGTCAACGCCCAGGTGTTCGTCTACGACGCCGACGGCCACCGCGGCCACATGGTCAACCCCACCCTCGAACTGTCCGACGAACTCTCCGACGACGACGAGGGCTGCCTGTCCATCCCCGGCCTGTACTTCCCGACCCCCCGCGCCCTGCACGCCACCGCACACGGCTACGACCAGCACGGCGAACCCCTCACCATCGCCGGCAGCGGATTCCTCGCCCGCGCCCTGCAACACGAGACCGACCACCTCGCCGGCCGCCTCTACGTCGACACCCTGCGCGGCGACGTACGCCGCCGCGCCCTACGGGACATCCGCGCCGGCCGCTTCGACTCACCCCGCCGCGCCTGACCCGCCCGCCGCCCACTCGTCCCGGGTCAACGCGTACTCCACCTCACCCGCCTGCGCCCCCGGCAACGGATCCGGCCACGGCAGGTGGAACGTGCGCACATACCGCATCCCCACCGCCGCCATCGTCGCCCGCGACGCCACGTTGACCGCCATCGTCTCGGCGAAGATCCGCGACAACCCCAGGTCCGCGAAACCGTGCCGGATCAGCTCCCGGGCCCCCTCGGACGCCAGGCCCCGCCGCCAGAACCGGCGCGCCAACCGGTACCCCAACTCGGCCTGCCCCACCACCGGCCCCTGGTCGGCCCGCGAGGGCGGCTCCAACAGCCACCAGCCGACGAACTCGCCGTCGGTCGACCCAGCCCAGAACCCCCACCCCGGCGCCCGCCGCGCCACCGCCACCCGCTCCCGGTGCAGCCGCGTCACCTGCGCCGCCGACCGCACCGGCGCCAGGAACCGCATCACCTCCGCGTCGGCGTCCAACGCCACCTCGTGCGGCAGATGCACATCCGCCAACGGCGCCAACACCAACCGCGCGGTACGCAGAATCACCTGGGACACGCGCGTCATCATCCCGGCCACCGGGCCGCCACCGCCACCGACAATCAGCGGCCACCGGCGCGCAGCCGGAACTCGCCGTACTCGGCCACCCGCGTGAACCTGAACCGCTCGTACAACCGCACCGCCGCCCCGTTGTCGGCCTTCACGTTCAACGTCACATGATCCACGTCGGCCCGTAACACCTCACACAGCCGCGCCACCACCGCCGCCGCCAACCCCCGACCCCGCCACCCCGGCCGGGTCGTCACGTTCCCCACCGCCGCCACCCGATACGTGGGGGAGAAGACATGCACCCCCGCCACCGCCACCAACAGATCACCGTCAGTGATCCCCACGTACCGGCCGGTGTCCACCATCCGCGCGTCGAGCCAGTTCCCCGGATACCCGACCGCGTACAATTTCCGCAGCCGAGGCAGATCCGCCCGCCCCAACACCACCCCGGCCGGCGTCACCCCCACCGCCCGCCCCGGATCCGTCCACGCCATCTTGTGGTGTACCCCCGACGGCGTCACGTCGAACGCCCCCACCAACGCCGCCTCCACACCGGGGGACAGATGCGCCTCCAACCGCGCCGGCAACACCGGCGCCAACTCACCCAGCAGCCGCCGCCACCGCACCCACCCCGGCCGGCCGCGTCAACGCCAGCAACGTCGGCGACACCGCCCCGTGGTACAGCAACGCCACCGCGTCCCCACGCCGATACCACGAAGTGTGCGGCCAGAAGATGTCGTCGAGATCGCCCAACTCGTACGCGTGCAGCGCCGGATCCCGACCCAACAGACCCGCCAGGACGACCCGGTCGTGTTCCGCGCGCACCGACACCCGCCGATGATCACACGCGACGCGTCGCGCCGCTCACCCCGCCAACCACTGGTCATAGCCCAACTTCGCCACCAACGCCACCACCACCAGCAACAACACCCCCCGCACGAACCCCGCACCCCGCCGCAACGCCATCCGCGCCCCCACCATCGCGCCGACGATGTTGCACACCGCCATCGCCGCACCCAGCAGCCACCACACGTGTCCCGTCACCGCGAACACCGCCAACGCCCCCGCGTTCGTCCCCGCGTTCACCACCTTCGCCATCGCCGACCCGCGCACGAAATCCGCCCCCACCAGCGCCGTGAACGCGATCACCAGGAACGTCCCCGTGCCCGGCCCGATCAACCCGTCGTACAGGGCGATACCCACCCCCGCCACCAGCACCGCCACCACGATCCGCCCCCGGGTACGCCGACCCGGCAGCGACGACACCCCCAACCTCGGCCGCAACACCACGAACAACGCCACCGACACCAACACCACCAACACCACCGGCCGGTACGCCGACGGCGGCACCGCACCCGCCAACGCCGCACCCACCCCCGCGCAGACCACCGCCAGACCCGCCGCCGGCCCCGCCACAGCCCAGTCGATGCGAGTGCGCCGCGCGTACGTCACCGCCGCCGCCGACGTCCCCGCGATCGCCGCCAACTTGTTCGTGCCCAACGCCGTCGCCGGCGGCATACCCGGCGCCGCCACCAACAACGCCGGCAACAACAACAAGCCGCCGCCACCCACCACCGCGTCCACCCAACCGGCCAGGGCAGCAGCCGTCAGCAGCAGCGCGACAGTCGACGGGTCCAGATCCACGGCGGCATTCTTCCCACCCCGAGGCACCCGACGCCGCCGCCTGTGGCCAGCCTCACCGGCCCCGCCGCCGCCGCAGCCACACCCCCGTCGCGCCCACCGCCACGAACACCAGCATCGAACAGAACAACACCCGCAGCATCGGGCAACTGTGCCACGGCGTCGATAAGGTGACACCGTGCGCCTGGCCACGTTCAACCTGCTGCACAGCCGGTCCCTCACCGACGGCCTGGTCGACCCCGCCCGGCTCACCGCCGCCGTCACCGCCCTCGACGCCGACGTGCTCGCTCTCCAGGAAGCGCACCCGGCCGCACATGCTCCGGCCGCACGATCCCCACCGGCACCCCGTGGAACGCCAACAACTCCTCCACACCCGCCGGCGTACACGGCAACGGACCCGGCAACCCGAGCGCCAACCGCCCCATGTTCACCGGATGCATGCCGTCCACGTCCTTGTCCGGGTCCAGCACCTGCAACGCCCGGTCGTAGTCCAACCCACCCGGAACCGGATGCTGCACCAACACCCCGTGCACACCCCGGTCCGCGTTGAGCTCCGTCACCACCGCATGCAGATCCGCCTGCGACGCCGACGCCGGCAACCGCACGTGCGGCGACGCGAAACCCAACTCCGCCGCCTGTCGCTGCTTGATCCCGATGTAGCGCGCGCTCGCCGCGTCGTCACCGACCAGCACCGTCGCCAACGCCGGAGTCACCCCCGCCGCCCGCACCGCCGCCACACCCTCGGCCACCTCGGCCAGAATCCGCTCCGCCACCGGCGCACCGGGCAACAAACGGGCCGTCGTCATCGTCGTGGACATGGCTCACCCCGATCGCGGAGGCCCAGGCGGACGACCCCCACGACGAGCTTCCCGATGGTCGATCCCATCCCCGGTGCCGCCAGTCGCGTCACCGACAGCCTTCCACACCCGACGCCGCCATCACCACCACCGGCGCGGCTCCCGCCATCAGCCCGGGGGACCGAACGCCAACGCCAGCCGCAACGCCGCGTCCCGCAGCCCGGTGAACCGCCGCACCTGCGCCAACCGGCCCGCCCGTACCGCCATCGCCGCCATCCGCTGCGTCGGCACCCGCCGCGCCCCGTCGTAGCGGGCCAACGCCGACGACACGTCCGCCTCCGCTGCCAACGCCTCCGCCAACGCCACCGCGTCGATCAACGCCTGGCAGGCGCCCTGCCCCAGATCCGGCGTCATCGCGTGCGCCGCGTCGCCCAGCAACACCCACCGGCCGCGCACATACGTCGGCACCGGCGGCAGATAGTGCACGTCGTGGTGCAGCACCCCGGCCACGTCGATCCGATCCAGCACCGCCGGCACCGGGTCGTGCCAGTCACCGAACCACCGCCGCAACGCCGCCAGATCACCCTCCGGCGGCCGGAAACCCTCCGGCGCGGCCACCGCCGCATACCAGTTCGCCACCCCGGGGCCCTGCGGCGTCACCCCGAACTTGCGCCCCCGACCCCACGTCTCCCCACCGGAGGGCACCTCCAACGGCACCGTGCCACGCCACGCCGTCACCCCCGAGTACCGCAACGGGAACCGGTCACCGAACATCGCCGCCCGGGTCGCGCTGCGGATCCCGTCCGCGCCCACCACCACGTCGTACCCGTCACCCAGCTCCGCCGGACCGGCCACCGGCGCACCGAAGCGCACCGTGCCCGCCGGCAACGCCTCCGCCAACAGACCCAGCAACGCCGGCCGGGACAGCAGCAGCACCCCCTCACCGTGCCGCCGTCGGATCCGCCCCACGTCCAACCGGGCGATCACCGTCCCGTCCGGGCGACGCATCGCGCCGTCCGGCTGCGCCCGCCCCCGTTCCCGCGCGCCCACGCCGAGCCGGTCCAACGCCCGCAACGCCGAGGGCCAGATGCCCAACCCGGTACCCGTCTCGGGCAGCCCCGCCGCCCGCTCGAACACTGTCACCGTCCACCCGGCGCGCAGCAGTCCCACCGCCACCGCCAGTCCACCCACGCCGCCTCCGATGACGGCCGCTGATCCTCGCATCACCCGACCGTACTACAGATGTAGTTGCCAGCACTACTGATGTAGTCTCGGCCACGTGGACGCCCGCCAACAACGCCTCCTCGACGCCGCCATCGCCGTCCTCGGCACCCGCGGCCCCCGCCACCTCACCCACCGCGCCGTCGACGACCAGGCCGAACTCCCCACCGGCTCCACCTCCAACCGCTACCGCACCCGCGAAGCCCTCATCGCCGGCGTCCTCACCCGCATCCTCGACCTCGAAACCACCGGCTGGAACCACCTCGCCGGCACCCTCGACCACATCGACCCCGACACCTTCACCGCCGCCCTCGGCGCCCTCGTCCACGACCTCACCACCACCCAGCGCGCCCTCACCCTCGCCCGACTCGCGATCTTCGCCGAAGCCGCCCACCACCCCGCCCTCCAACACCAGATCGCCCAACGCCAACACGACCTCGCCGCCTGGGCCACACCCCTGCTCGCCGCACTCGGCGCCCGACACCCCGCCACCGCCCTGCGACTCCTGCTCGCCCTCATCGACGGACTCCTCAACAACCAACTCGCCAACCCCGACCCCCACTTCGACCCCACCACCGCCATCGCCGCCGTCCTACCGGCCGTCCTCGCCGCTCACCCCGCCTGAGACCGCACCAACCCCACCAACGCCCGGTACGTGCGATTCACCCTCGCCGCCTCCCGCTGCTGCCCGGACGTCACCTCGATGTACGTCTGCGACGACGCCAGCGACGCATGCCCCAACAACCGCATGATCTCCGCCGCACCCGCCCCGTCCTCGGCCAACCGCGTCGCGAACGTGTGCCGCAACGCGTGCAACCGCGCCCCACGCGGCACCCGGTCACCGATCCCCGCGCGCCGGTAACAGGACTCCACCAGATACTGCAGACCACCCCGCCGCAACGCCTCACCCTGCCGATCCACCAGCAACGGCGAGGCCGGCCGCACCGTCCGCGAACCGAACCGCCGCACCCGACTGTCCAGGTACCCGGCCAGCAGCGCGTCCAGATCCGGCTCCACCGGCAACACCCGAGGCCGCCCACCCTTGCCGGCCACCTCCAACCGGCGCTCGCCCGGCCGACCTCCCAGCGAACCGACCCGCAACGCCAGCAGTTCCGACAACCGCAGCCCGGCGCACAACGCCAGCGCCAACACCGCCACGTCCCGCTCCGGCCACGGGTCCCGCTGCCGTCCCCGAGCCTGCGCCGCCGCGGCGAGCAACTGCTCGGGAGTGTCCTCACCCCGCAGCGGCTTCGGCGCCGGCAGCGGCGCCCGGGGCCGTCCCACCGCCGGCATCGGATTGCCGGCCACCACCTGCTCGGCCACCAGGAACGAGAAGAAGCCGTTCCAGGTGGACCAGGCGCGCCCCACCGAGGCGGCGGCCCGGTCGGCGGCGAACCGGGCGAACGCCGCCCGCATCAACCTGGGGGAGAGCGCCCCGATCCGCAGGTCGCCGAGGGGGAGGGGAGGGGTGGCCAACTCCGCCGCGAGCACGGCCACCGAGACCAGGTCCCGCCGGTACGCCGCCTGGGTGTGCGGGGAGGGCTTGCGCGTCGCCCGGGAGGTCAGGAACTCCTCGATCAGCACCTGTACCGTTTCATCCCTTTTGTCATGCATAAGGGATATTATGCATGATTTTCGGGTTCGTGGCCGACCCGGGGGACCGGGAAACGGAGCCCACCGTGCCGCCGAACGATGGGGGCACAGTGGGAAGCCGTCCTCGGCCTGTCCGTGCCGTCGGGCGCGCCGGGCGGTCGGCGCGCGGTGGGGGCGGGGACCGAGGCAACCCGGACGCGCCGGTCAGGCGTCGGCGGTGGGTGATCGTTCTGGAGCGCGGCCCGGCAGGCCGCCCGGCGTGCGCCGTCGTCGCGCCGATCGCCGACGAAGCCCTACGCACCCGCGCCGGAGCGCGCCGGGATGTAAGGAAGGGTCCCTTGCTAACGCCTGGTGTATAGCAGGGGACCCTTCCTTACATCCCAGGCTGCCGGAATCCCCTCTCGGGGAGTGCGTCGGAACGCCAGCTTTACATAATGTCAATTATCGAACCTGCGTCGGGCGGCGGAAGAAGCCCGCTGTCGGGATGGATCGGTAGCATCTGGTCCTCGTGGACTCCGACAGTGTGATGGTGGACGTCCCGGCAGGGCGTGTGGTGCTGTCGGACCGGCGTACGCAGCGCAGCTGTCCAGTCGACGTCGGGCCGTGCCGACGGGCTGCGGCCGGCGTACCGGATCGACGGCGAGGACGTCGGGTGGGACACCGGCGCCGACGGGTACCGGCTGCCCACCGAGGCCGAGTGGGAGCACGCCTGCCGGGCCGGCACCAGCGGTCCGCGGTACGGACCGCTGGACGAGATCGCCTGGTATCGCGGCAACTCCGGTGACCGGCTGCACGACGTGGGCGGTAAGCGGCCCAACGCCTGGGGCCTGTACGACATGCTGGGCAACGTCTGGGACTGGTGTTGGGACGTGTACGACCCCGAGGTGTACGGCACCTACCGGGTGTTGCGCGGCGGCGGCTGGTTCGACGAGCACTGGAGTTGCCGGGCGTCGGTGCGGCGGCGCAGTCACCCGACCTTCGCGGTCGACGACGTGGGGTTCCGCCTCGCCCGGTCCGGTCACTCAGAGTAGTCGACCACTCCCCTCGTTCGGGCGCATAGGCTGTGGGCGTGTCGAGTGTCGTGGATGGGCCGGCGGCGGTGTGGCGGGTGGCGGGGGCGTTGACCGCGTACGCCTGCGGGGACGCGTTGGGGGTGCCGTACGAGGGGCGTCCACCGACCGACGACGGTGCCGAGGTGATCGAGACGCCTCGGGCCAGTGACCGGTGGGCTGCCGGGGCGACCTCGGACGACACGGCGTTGACGCTGCTCGTGGCCGGGTGCCTGGTGGACGGTGGCGGTGACGTGGACGCGGTGACGTTCCTGTCTCGGGTGGCGGCGCACGATCCCCCGGTGCCGGGTGCGGGGCCATCGACGCGGGCGGCGCTGGCGGCGTTCCGGGCCACCGGTGCGGTGCCCGACGATCGGGAGGGTGGCACGAACGGCGCGCCGATGCGGGCGTTGCCGGTGGGCTGGTCGGTGCCGCCGGAGCGGATGGATCTGCTGGTGGCACGGACGGTGGAGTTGACGCGGGCGACGCACCGGGCGCCGGAGGCGTTGGTCGCGGCGGTGGTGATGGCCGGGTGCGCGTCGTGGTCGGTGGCGGGCGTGCCGGTGGCGGTGTTGCTGGATCGGGCGGCGGAGTTGGTGCAGGTGGCGCGTCCGGTGTGCGGGGACGCGCCGCGGCTGGCCGGGTTGTTGGGTGACGTGGTGGCGGGTGGATGGTCTCCCCCGCCGTCGGGTGTGGGTCTGGACGCGGCCGAGACGGTGGCGGCGGTGCTGCACTGTGTGCGGGGCGCGGCGTCGGTGCGGGGTGGGTTGGTGGCGGCGGTGCGGTGTGGTGGGGACACGGACACGGTGGCGGCGTTGGTGGGTGGTCTGCTGGGTGCGCGGTCGTCGGCGGTGAGGCGGGTGGCGCCGGTCGATGGGGGCTGTGTGCGGTCGCGTGCGGGTCTGGCCAAGATCGTGGCACCGTAGGATCGGGTCATGCCCGCGAGTCAGCCGACCCCGAGGTTCCGTCAGCGTGCGGCGAAGATGAGTGAGTTGGTGGCGCGGCAGATCCTGGAGGACATCGTCGAGCAGGGGTTGTCGGCGGGTGCGGCGTTGCCGACCGAGGCGCAGATGCTCCAGGGGTACGGGGTGAGTCGCGGGACGCTGCGGGAGGCGTTGCGGATTCTGGAGATCAACGGTCTGGTGCGGGTGCGGCCGGGTCGTGGTGGTGGGCCGGTGGTGGGGGCGGTGGATCCGCACACGTTCGGTCGGACGATGGCGTTGTTCATGCAGATGGGGCGGACCAGGTTCGGTGAGCTGGTCGAGGCGCGCGTGATCATGGAGCCGTTGATGGCGAGGTTGGCGGCGGAGCGGCGTGATGCGGGGCGGTTGCGGGAGTTGGCGGAGTCGATGCGGGAGCATCGGAGCCTGGAGGAGCGGGACGAGGCCAGTTATCTGGCGGTGATGCAGCGGTTCCATGGTGTGGTGGCGGGGTTGTCGGGCAACGGGGTGCTGGATCTGTTCGGGCGGGCGTTGAAGGAGATCTACACGGAGCGGGTGGTGGCGGCGGAGCGGCGGCCGGAGCGGTGGGAGGAGGTGCGGCGGGAGCACGAGGCGGTGGCGGCGGCGATCGTGGCCGGGGACGGGGTGGAGGCGGAGCGGTTGATGCGGGCGCACATGGTGGCGTTGGCGGGGCATCTGGTGCGGGACTACGCGGGTGTGCAGGACGAGGTGGTGGGTTGGTGGTGAGGGTCGGTCAGGACAGTGCGCTGGACAGGACGGCGCGTACCGGGGTGTGGTCGTTGTCGAGTCGCCAGGTGGTGTCGTGGTCGCGCCAGTCGGTGCCGAGGGGGGTGACGGCGGGCATGACTTCGCGGGCGAACAGGGTGAGGTGGTCGCGTACCTCGTTGCTGGTCATGTCGCCGGCGTGGTTCATCAGGATGAGGTGTCCGGCGCCGGTGTGTTCGTAGAGGCGGCGGATCTGTGCGGTGACCTGGTCGGGGGTGCCGATGAGCAGGATGCCGGCGTCGATGAGGTCTTCGTAGCTCATGCGGCGGACGGCGCCGAGTCGGCCGCGTAGGGCGGCGACGGCGGAGGCGGGTGGGAAGTAGCCGGGTGGGCTGGCCGCGCCGAGGCGCAGGCGGCCGGGCTTGAGGTAGTACATGAGTTTGCGGCCGATGTCGCGGGCCTGCTGTTCGGTGGGGGCGACGTGGCACAGGGCCATGTAGGCGAACCGGTCGGGGCCGGGTTCGGGGTGGCCGGCGGCGGTGGCGGTGCGGCGGTAGAGCCGGAACGAGGCGGCGGTGTCCTCGTAGGTGCCGAGCAGGTTGCACAGGGTGTAGCCGTGGCGGGCGGTCCATTCGACGAGGCGGGTGGAGGTGCCGCTGATCCAGATCGGTGGGTGGGGCTGCTGGTAGGGGCGCGGCCAGACGCTGACGTAGCGGTAGTGGTAGTGGGTGCCTTCCCAGGAGAAGACGTCGTCGCGGGTCCAGGCCTGGGTGATGAGGTCGTGGGCTTCGATGAACATGTCGAGGTTGTGGACGGGGTTCTGGTTGGAGGGGAACGTCTCGCCCTGGACGCCTCGGACGAAGCCGCAGTCGATGCGTCCGCCGCTGACGGCGTCGAGGTAGGCGATCTCCTCGGCGACGCGGACGGGGCTTTCGCGGTGTGGCAGTGGGGTGCCGAGGACGAGGACCCGGCCGCGGCGGGTGCGGTGCAGGACGGAGGCGGCGCTGAGGGTGGCGGAGACCTGGAGGGTGGAGGCGGACTGGTGGTGTTCGTTGACCATGAGGTCGAAGCCGAGTTCGTCGGCGAGTTCGTACTCGTCGAGGTAGCGCTGGTAGAGCTGGTGGCCGAGGACCGGGTCGTAGTAGCGGTTGGGCATGAAGTATTTGAGTCCGCGGTGGGCTTCTTCGGCCTCGGGGGGCACGAAGGGGTACGGCATCTCGGTGAAGTGGTAGAGCCTCATGGGGCCTCTCCCCTCAGGAAGGACCGGACCAGCCGGTGGAACTCGTCGGGGCGTTCGAGGTAGGGGTAGTGGCCGGTGTGTGGGAGTTCGAGGTAGCGGGCGGTGGGGAGCAGGTCGGCGAGGGCGGCGCTGTGTCGGGGTGGGACGAGGCGGTTGTGGCTGCCGGCGATGACGAGGGTGGGGATGGTGATCAGGTGCAGCCATCGTCGGAGTCGGGGGTCGTGGAGGAAGGGTTTCCAGGCGTATCGGGCCAGGGCGGCGCGGTCGGCGAAGGCGCGTTCGTGGTCGCTGTCGGGTAGGTCGGCGGGGTGGCCGGGCATCCGTAGGTCGTGGCTGGCGGTGGGGTCGGCCCAGCCGAGTTCGATGATCTCGGTGGGGTCGAGGAGCAGGATGTCGGCGAAGTCGGGTTCGGTGGGGCCGGAGAGTTTGACGCCGTACGGGGAGACGAGGACGAGTGAGGTGAAGCGGTGGGGTGCGCGTACCGCCATCTCCAGGGCGATCCAGCCGCCGAAGCCGGCGCCGGCGAGGTGGCGGGGGGTGTCGGTGGTGGTGGTGAGGTAGTGCTGGGCGAGGTCGGCGACGCTGTCCCAGTGTGCGGTGGTGGCGTCGTGGGGGGTGCCGAAGCCGGGGTGGCGGGGTACGTCGACGTCGAGGTCGTCGGCGAGGAGGCGGAGTGCGCCGACGGGTCCGGGGAGGACGTCGGCGTCGTGCAGGAACAGCAGGCTGTTCATGGGGTGGTCCGGGTGGTGAGGAAGGTCAGCAGCAGCTCGGCGAGGGTGTCGGGTTGGTCGAGGTTGGGGGCGTGTCGGGTGTCCATGCGGTGGATGTGGATGTGGGGTGCGAGGTTGTCGAAGTGTCGGCTCCAGCCGGGTTGGAGCAGGTCGTCGCGGGTGCCTTCGACGACGAGTACGGGGACGGGGCTGTGGCGTAGCGGGCTGGGCCAGGTGTCGTCGGTGGTGGGGGTGGACATGGTGGGGTGGCGTAGGCGGGCGGCGAGCAGGGCGGTGACGTGTCCGGGTTTGCGGGTGTTGGCGTAGCGGGTGCGGATGGTGTCGTCGAGGCCGGGATGGTCGTCGACCATGGTGGTGACCAGGCGGCGCATGTCTTGTTCGGTGCCGTCGAAGTGGCCGAGTTCGGTGATGCCTTTGGTGGTGCGCCAGGGGCCGCCGGTGCCGCAGATGCTGACGGCGGAGAGTGCCGGCAGGGTGGGTGTGGTGGCGGCGAGGGCCCGGAGCAGGAGTGAGCCGCCGAAGGACTGGCCGACGAAGTGGGCGGTGTGGACGCCGATGGCGGTGCAGAACGCGGCGAGGTGGGCGGTGCGGGAGGCGTACGGTGACCGGTCGAGGTAGACGGCTTTGTCGGTGTCGCCGTAGCCGAGCATGTCGGGGGCGAGGACGCGGTGGCGCCGGGCGAGCAGCGGCATGACGGTGGCCCAGCTGCTGATGGCGTCGCCGCCGAAGGCGCCGTCGTGGACGAGGACGATGGTGCCGCGTGGGGTGTGTGGTGGGGTGCTTTCCCAGTAGCGGGTGGTGAAGCCGCCGGCGTCGACGGTGTGTGGGCGTGGTGTGGTCATGTCTGGCCGCCTCCCGGCGCGTCTAGGTGTCGTGGTGGAAGGTGCCGTAGCGTCCGCCGAGGTAGAGCAGGGGTTTCGCGTCGGTTTGGGCGCGGGCGTGTAGGACCTCGCCGCAGAGGATCCAGTGGTCGCCGCCGTGGTGTACGGCGGTGGTGCGGCATTCGAGGACGGCGGTGGTGCCGGTGGCGAGGGTGGGTACGCGGGTGTGGCCGGCGACGACGGCGGCGGCGAGGTCGTCGAGGTGTCGGCTGCGGGTGGCGAAGGCCTGTGCCCAGGTGGCGCGGTCGGCGGCGAGGTAGTTGATGCTGAACTGGCCGGTGTCTTCGGCCAGTGGGGCGAGGTGGGTCTTGTGGTCGACGGCGACCATGGCCATGGGTGGTCGGCCGGACAGGGATGTGGCGGAGGTGCAGGTGAGGCCGGTGACGCCGGCGGGTCCGCCGGGTACGAGGAGGATCGCCACGGGGGCGGGCACCTGCCGGTAGGCGGCGCGGAAGCGGGCGGTGTCGACGAGCCGGTCGGGGCCGGTGGGGACGGTGTCGGTCATCGGGGTGTTCCGGTCAGCCACAGGTGGTGGACGTCGGTGCGGGTGGCGAGCTGGTCGGCTGCCGGGTGGCCGCCGATGACGGCGGCGGTGGCGACCCAGTCGGCGCAGGCGCCGGTGCGGGCCAGGACGGTGGCCTGGGTGATGTCGGAGGTGGTGGGGTGTCCGGTGCGGGGGTCGATGAGGTGGTGCCGGTCGGTGCCCCAGCGTCGTCTGCCGGTGCCGCTGGTGGCGACGCCGCCGTCGCGGACCAGCAGGGTCCGTCCGTCGGGTAGGGCGATGGGCCAGCCGTCGCCGTCGGGGCCGGGGCCTCGGCAGGCGACGTCTCCCCCGATGCTGGCGGCCGAGTTGGGGCCGAGCCAGGTGATGACGTCGTCGGCCCAGCGTCCTTTGGCGAGGGCGGCGACGTCGACGTGGTGGCCGGGGGCGAGTCGGGCGGCGCGGGGGCGTAGGTGCAGCACGGTGTGCAGCGGTGGTACGGGGGCGGGTGGCGCCGGTGGCGGGGTGTGTGGGGCGCCGGTGGCCCAGGAGTGGGTGTAGCCGGCGGTGTGTAGGCGGGGTAGGACGGCCGCGTTGACCAGGTCGGTGCTGGCGGCGGCGACGTCGAGGGCGTGGCGGAGCATGGCGTGCAGGTCGTCGGAGATGTGGTGCCAGGTGCCGGCGGCGGCGTTGAGGCGGGACAGTTCGCTGTCGGGGCGGAACCGGGAGAAGCGGCGGTCCAGGTCCCGTAGTCGGTGTTCCACGTCGGTGAACGGCAGGGCCGGTGGTCCGTGGCTGGCGAGGGTCACCTCGCAGGTGAACACCGCGCAGGTGTGGCGGTGCAGGTGGGGTGTGGTGGTCGTGATGGTCATGTGGGTGCTCCCTTCACCACCAGGAATAACATGCTAAACATAATCATGTTTTAGTGGCAAGGGTGCGGACCGGCCCCGGGACGCCGGGGTGCCACCGGGGCCGGTCCAGGGGTTCCGGGGCGGTTAGCCGCCTACGGCGGCCCGGTCGAGGATCTCCCGGGCGCTGCGCGCGACCGCCGCGTCGATGAACCGGCCGTCGGCGGTGACCGTCACGCCGGAGCCGTCACGTTCGGCGTCGGCCAGCCGGTCGACGACGTCGCGGGCGGCGGCCACCTCCTCGTCGGTCGGCGAGAACACCCGGTTGACCACCGGCACCTGGGCGGGATGGATGGCGGTGCGGCCCCGGAAACCCTGTCGCAGCAGCAGCCGGCTGGTCTGTTCGAGGCGGTCCGGGTCGCGTAGGACCGTCTCGGTGGGGCCGACCGGCGGGGCGAGGCCGGCGGCGGCGCCGGCCAGCACCACGCGGGACCGCATCGGCCACAGCTCGGCCCTGTCCGGGCCTGGTTGCAGGCGCAGTTCGGCGGCCAGGTCCGCCTCGCCGAGTCCGAGCCGGACCACCCGGCGGGCGGCGGCCACCGCGTCCGCCCGCCACACTCCCCCAGCGGTCTCCAGCAGGGCGAACACCACCAGCGAGCCGGCCGGCAGGCGGTGGGTGTGTTCGGCGTCGCCGAGCAGCCGGTCCACCTCGGCCAGCAGGTCGACGTCGGCCTTGGGCACCACCACGCCGGTCAGGTGCGCGCCGGCCACCGCGGCGATGTCGTCGGCCGGCGTGTCGGCGTTGACGCGTACCCACCACTGGGGGCCGGCGGGCGCGTCGGCGAGGAACGTCCCGACGGTTTCCCGGGCGGCGGGTTTGTGTGCCGGCACGACCGCGTCCTCCAGGTCGAGGATGCAGGCGTCGGCGCCGCGGGTCGCGGCCCGGGCCAGCTTGTCCGGCTGGTCCCCCGGCACGTACAGGTAGCTGCGGGCGATGGCCGGGGACGTGCCGACGGCGGTCACGGGCGGGTCGGGCGGGACAGGTATCGGCCGCGTGGCTGCCCGACCACGGTGCCGTCGCGCAGGATCTGCTCGCCGCGCAGGAACGTGTCGGTGACGCGGGCGGTCAGTTCCATGCCCTCGAACGGCGTGTAGTCCTGCGCCGACAGCGACTCGTCGGCGCGTACCGTCCAGGTGTGGTCGGCGTCGACCAGGCAGAGGTCGGCGTCCAGGCCCTCGGCGATGGCGCCCTTGCTGGCCAGGCCGAAGCGGCGGGCCGGCGCCCACGAGGTCAGCTCGGCGACGCGGGCGTAGGACAGGCCGCGTTTGGTGCCCTCGCTGATCAGGCCGGGCAGCAGGTACTCGGCGCCGCCGAAACCGGACTTGGCGACGAAGATGTCGTCGTCGGGCTCACCGAACTTGACCTCGGCGCGGCAGCAGGCGTGGTCGCTGACGACCCAGTCGAGCTGGCCGTCGAGCAGGTGCGCCCAGAGCGCCTCGACGTCCTCGCGGGGACGCAGCGGCGGGTTGACCTTGCCGCCGAGGCCGTACGCGGTGTCGATGTCGGCCAGCAGGTGCCCGATGGTCACCTCGCGGCGGAAGTCGACGTGCGGGAACGCCTGCGCCATGCGGATCGCCGCGTCGACGGCCTTGGCCGAGGACAGGTGCAGCAGGTTGATGGTGGGCAGGCCGGTCTCGTGGGCGAGGTAGGCGGCGATGCTGACCGCCAGGCCCTCGGAGTGCGGCGGCCGGGAGGCGCTGTACGCGGCCAGGCCGGTCAGCGTGCCCTCCTGCTCGACCATCCGGGTGTACGCCGACATGATCTCCGCGGTCTCGCAGTGCAGCGACAGCGAGATCTCGTCGGCCAGTTCGGGGAACCGTTCACGGGCGGCCTGCACGCCGCGCATGACGAACTCGAAGTGCGCGTAGTCGTAGCGGGCGTCGGGCGGGATCATCAGGAACGAGCTCTGGTCGGCGGAGCGCCCGTGCAGGCCGTGACCGCCGTAGAACATGAAGATCTTGAACGAGGTGACCCCGTGGTCGCGGACCAGGTCGGGGATCTCGTCGATGTGCTCGGCGGTCATCGGCGCCACGTGGAAGGCGTAGTCGACGAAGGAGCGGTGGTCGGTGGTGGCGCGGACCTCGGGGAAGAACTCGCCGTACGGTCCGCCCCGGTTGAGGTAGTACTGGCCGGTGCGGATGTAGTTGATGGCGGAGGTGACACCGCCCTGCGCGCAGGCGCGGCTCTCGGTGCCGGTGTCCTGCGCCAGCGGGTGGTAGATGCCCCAGTGCTGGTGGGCGTCGACGACGCCGGGGAAGGCGAGCTTGCCGCCGCCGTCGACGACGGTGGTCGCCTCGGCGGCGTCGATGCTCGGGGCGAGACGGGCCACCCGGCCGTCGCGTACGCCGATGTCCAGCGCCGCCGGCTCCGCCTGGTCGTGTCGCACCACGCGGACGTTGCGCACTACGAGATCGAAGGGTTGCATGATGTGCTCCTGAAGGTCGGCGGGCGACGGGTCGCGGGCGGGTCAGTCGGTGGCGGTGCGCAGCCGGGTCAGCGGGCGCAGCAGGTCGGCCACGTCGGTGACGTCGGCGAGAGCGCCGACGGCGGCCACCACCTTCTCGGCGGTGTCCGGGTCGAGGCGACCGGCGACGTTGTCGCGGAACTTCATCGCCAGTTCCCCGTCGGACAGCGGTCGTTGCGGGCCACCGCGGTTGGTCAGCACCTCCTCGCGCCAGGTCCGGCCGTCGTCGGTGCGGACCGTCACGACGGCCGGGAACTGGTAGGGGAAGATCCTGCTGCACTCGTCGTCGGCGACCACGTCGACGCGGGCCATCAGCGCCCGGCGGGCCGGGTCGCGGGCCAGCTCGTCGGTGAAGTCGCCCAGCCCGAGGCCCAGGCCGCCGCCGCCGAGCAGGCCCGCGACCACCGCGTACGGGCCACTGAACTGGGCCTGGTAGCCGGTGTCCGGGGCGCGTTTGGTGTCGATGGGCTGCCCGATGGTGCGGATCACCGCGGCGGGTACCCGCAGTTCGATGTGGTCGATCCGGTCGACCGGTACACCCTGGGCGCGCAGGGCCAGGCCGGCGTCGATGGCGGCGTGGGTGAAGTGGTTGGCCGGGTACGGCTTGAAGAAGATGTCCGGTACCGCCCAGCGTTCGCCGATTCCGTCGGTGACCTGGTCGTGGTCGGCCTCGCCGCGCAGGAAGGCGGTGAAGAACCCGAACCGGCCCTCCAGCACGGTGGGTGGTCCGGTGAAGCCGCGTCGGACCAGGTCGGCGGCGGTGACGGCGCTGTGCGCGGCCCAGCCGCAGTGCAGCCGTTTGACGGTGCCGCCGGTGCGGTTGGCCTCGATCACCCCGGCGGCCATCGAGGCGGTCACGCCGAGGACGTCCAGCAGGCCGTCCTCGTCCAGGCCGACCAGCATGCCGGCGGCCACGGCGGCGCCCATCGCCCCGCAGATGGAGGTGGCGTGCTGGCCGTGTTCGAAGAACACCGAGTTGTTCAGCGTCGGGTCGTAGCCGGCCATGCCGATCCGGACGGTGACCTCGATGCCGACCGCGACGGCGGTGGTGAGGGCGGCGCCGTCGGCGCCGGCGGCCTGCGCGGCGGCCAGGGCCGCCGGCACCACGGCGGCGCTGGGGTGCAGCACCGACGGCAGGTGGGTGTCGTCGTAGTCCAGCGAGTGGGCCAGGACGCCGTTGCCGAACGCGGCCTGCGCGGCGGGTACCGCGTCGGGCAGGCCGACGACGTACGCCTGGGCGCGTCCGCCCTGCTCGGCGACGTGTTCGAGGGCGGCGTGGCTGGTCGGCAGCCGGTGCGCGGCGACGCACAGGCCGAGGATGTCCAGGACCCGCTGGCGCACGCTGGTGGCGACCGGGTCGGGCAGCCCCGTGGTGCGGGTGCGGGCGGCGAACGCGGCGAGCTGCCGGGCGAGGGTCTGCTCAGGCATCGACGACCACCGCCAGCGGACGCACCGGCGAGCCGGTGGCTCCGAAGATGGCCAGCGGCGAGAGCACGAACAGGAACTCGTGCACCCCGGCGGCGGCCAGTTCCTCCAGCGCCATCGTCTCGATGATGTAGACGCCGCGTTCGACCAGCAGGACCCGGTGTGCCGGCAGGACGCTGTGTCCGGCGCCGGGGCGCAGGCACTCGAAGGCGATGGTGTCCGCGCCGGCGGCGTGTACGCCCTGGTCGGCCAGCCAGGTGGCGCCGGCCTCGCCGACGCCGGGTACGCCGCTGTCGTGACCGACGAAGCGGGTGCGGTCGGCGTCGCCGAACAGCCGTCCCCAGCCGCTGCGGATGAGCACCACGTCGCCGGGGCGTACCTGGGTGCCCTGCCGCTCGGCGGTGCGGGTCAGGTCCTGCGGGGTGATCTCGTAGCCGGGTACGCAGCCGTCGGGGGTGCCCAGCGCGGCCGGCACGTCGAGCAGCACACCACGGCGCACCATCGGGGCGATGGTGTGTGCGCCCAGCTCGGCGAAGCGTCCGCCGCGTCCGGCGTCGGCGGCGTCGGAGCCGTCGAACAGCCGGCCGTCCTGGGACACGTGGGAGAAGGCGTCGATGTGGGTGCCGACGTGGGTGCCCATGGTGATGATGTCGTTGGCGGCGGAACCGCCGTCGACACGGACCGCGTCGCCGTGCCGGCGCGGCAGGGCGTGCCAGAACGGCGGGTGGTTCGGCGACTGGGGCATGCCGATGCTCAGGCGGCGACCCAGGTCGTACACCCGGGTTCCGGCGGACACGGCGGCCAGCAGCGTCTGCGTCCCGCTCGCCGGGCTGGTGGTGGTGCTCATGGTGGTCACGGCATTCCTTACCTTCGTGGTGGCGGCCGTCAGGCCACGATCTCCCGGTCGCGCAGGTCGGCGACGGTGTCGGGGGTGCAGCCGAGTTCGTTGACGAGGAGATCGTCGGTGTCGGCGCCGAGGGCCCGGCCGGTGAAGCGGATCCGGCCGGGGGTCTCGGACATCCGCCACAGGACGTTGTGCATCAGGACCTGACCGAAGTCGGGGTCGGGGACGTCGACGAGCATCTCGGCGGCGCGGACGTGGTCGTCGGTGACGATGTCGCGGGCGTCGTAGACGGGCGCGACGGCGGCGCCGGCCTCGTCGAAGGCCCGCATCACCTCGTCACGGGTGCGTTCGGCGATCCACCCGCCGACGTAGGAGTCGAGCAGGTCGGCGTGTTCGGCGCGCTGCCGTCCGGAGGCGAACCACGGTTCGTCGACGACCTCGGGGTGCCCGACGAGGTGCAGCACCCGTTCGGCGATGGACTGGGCGCTGGTGGAGATCGCCACCCAGGAGCCGTCGCGGGTGCGGTAGGTGTTGCGGGGCGCGTTGTTGGTGGAGCGGTTGCCGTGGCGCTGCCCGATCAGGCCGAGCTGGTCGTAGACGGTGGGCCCGGGACCGACCGCCATCATGATCGGTTCGAGCAGGCTCAGGTCGACGACCTGGCCCTTGCCGCCGTTCTGCTGGCGGGCCCAGAGCGCGACCATGGTCGCCGAGGAGGCGGCGATGCCGCAGATGCTGTCGGCCAGGCCGAACGCCGGCAGCGTCGGCGGGCCGTTCTCGTCGCCGGTGAGGTGGGCGAAGCCGCTCATCGCCTCGGCGAGGGTGCCGAAGCCGGGTCGGTGCGCGTAGGGGCCGCGTTGGCCGAAGCCGGAGATGCGGACGACGACGAGCGCCGGGTTGATCTCCAGGAGTGTGTCGGGGCCGATCCCCCACCGTTCCAGGGTGCCGGGGCGGAAGTTCTCCACCAGCACGTCGGCGGTGGCGGCCAGGCGACGCAGCAGGTCGGCGCCCTCCGGTGTGGACAGCTTGAGGCCGAGCGTGCGCTTGTTGCGGGAGATCTCCTTCCACCACAGCGGCACGCCGTCCTTGGCGTGGCCGTGTCCGCGCATGCTGTCCCCGGCGACGGGGTGTTCGACCTTGATGACGTCGGCGCCGTAGTCGCCGAGGATCTGGCAGCACAGCGGTCCGGCCAGGATCGTCGAGGCGTCGATGACGCGCAGGCCGGTCAGCGGTCCGTCATGCACTGGAGTCCCCATTCATATCGTTCGTATCAAGCGAACGGCGTTTCGCTCAGCAGAATAGTTTGTGGTCGGGTGTGGGGTCAACGCACGGCCCTCACCCCCCGGCGGCACGCAGGGCCCGCCGGCCACGCAGCACCACCGCGGCGGCGAGGGCGGCCACCACCGCCACGACCGCGCCGGTGCGCGCGGAGAAGGCGTCGCCCAGCCAGCCGTGCAGGATCGCCGCCGCCGGCCGGATGCCCAGGAAACACATCGACCACAGCGCCATCACCCGGCCCCGCACCCCGTCGGCCAGGCCGTGCTGCATGGTGGCGTTGACGTCGCTGACCGCCAGCAGGTAACCGGCGCCGCCCACGGCGATGCCCACCGTGGCCACCACCGGCCCCGGACTGACCGCCAGCACCGCCATCCCGACGCCGAGGGCGGCCACCCCGACCGCGCCGGTGCGGCCACTGCCCATCACTCGCCGCAGCCGGCCCACCCAGCCGGCGATCAGCGCCGAACCGAGCCCGAAACAGGTGATGAAGATGCCGACCAGCAGCTCGCCGCCGCCGAAGCCCTCGGCGAACAGCGGCGACAACGTGTTGATCGGCTCCATCGCCAACCCGATCAGCGCCACCGCGATCAGGCAACGCACCAGCTCCGGCCGGTGGCGTACGTAGGCGACGCCGTCGAACACCCCGAGCCGGCGTGTGCCGGTCCCGGGCTGCGCCCGGGGCAGCCGTACGCCGGCCAGCGCCAGCGCGAACACCAGGAAGCTGGCGGCGTTGACGGCGAACGCGGCACCGGCGCCGGCCAGCGCGTACGTGGCCGCCCCGGCCACCGGGCCGATCGCCCGGGACAGGTTGAAGGTCAGCGAGTGCAGCGCGATGGCCTGGGGGACGTCGGCGCGTCCGACGATGTTGGGCACCAGCGCCTGGGCCGCCGGCCCGGTGACCGCCTGCCCCACACCGGACAGTCCCACGAACGTCAGCAGCAGCGGGGCGTTGAGGGTGTCCAGGAACGCCAGGACCGCCAGCACCGCGGCGGCCGTCCCGCCCAGCGTCTGCCCGACGATGATCAGCAGCCGCCGGTCGACCCGGTCGGCCACCGCCCCGATGACCGGGGCGAGGACCAACTGCATCGCGAACTGCAACGCGGTGACCAGCCCCACCATGAAGGCGGAGCGGGTCAACGCGAAGATGGTCAGGATCGCCGCGACGTTCTGGAACCAGGTGCCGGTGTTGGACGCCAGCGACCCGAAGAAGTACGGGCCGAAGCGGCGGTCCCGCAGCAACGCGAGCCCGCCGCGACCCACCTCCTCGGCCGACGGGTCGGGCGGGCGGTCAGCCTGCCGCACCCGCGCCGCCCAGGCCGTACCCCTGCGGTGTGCCGGCCGCCAGCGAGGTCCACACCGACTTCGGGCGCAGGTACAGGCGGGCCGCCTCGGTGCCGTTCTCCCGCCCGTAACCGGACAGGCCCACCCCGCCGAAGGGCACCAGGTCCGACAGCACCCGGTACGTGTTGATCCAGACCGTGCCGGCGCGGACCTGTCCGGCGAAACGGTGCGCCCGGGCGATGTCGGCGGTCCACACCCCGGCGGCGAGCCCGAAGTCGGTGTCGTCGGCCAGCCGCAGCGCCTCGGCGTCGTCGCGGAACGACGACACCGCCAGGACCGGGCCGAAGACCTCCTCGCGGAGCAGCCGCGCCTGCGCGTCCAACCGGTCGAACACCGTCGGCGGCACGTAGAAACCGTCGCGCAGCCGCTCGTCGTCGGGCAGGGCGGCCTGCGCGACCAGCCGGCCGGCGGAACGGGTCTCGGCGATGAACTGCGCCGTCTTGTCCCGCTGCGCCGAGGTGATCTGCGGACCCAGGTCGGTGTCCTGGTCGAACGGGTCACCGACCCGCAGTCCGCGTACCCGCTCCGCGATCCGGTCGAGGACCTCGTCGTAGACCGACTCGTGCACCACCAGCCGGGAACCGGCGATGCACATCTGGCCGCAGGAGGCGAACACCCCGAGCACCACCGCGTCGACCGCCCGATCCAGGTCGGCGTCGCCGAAGACCACCTGCGGCGACTTGCCGCCCAGTTCCAGGGCGACCGGGGTCAGGTGCTCCGCCGCCGCGCGGGCGATCGCCTTGCCGGTGTCGTGGTGCCCGGTGAACACGATCAGGTCCACGTCCGGGTGCGACACCAGCGCCGCGCCGGTCTCCCGGCCGCCCGGCAGCACCGCCACAAGTTCCTCGGGCACTCCGGCCTGGGTCAGCAGCCCGGCCAGCCGCAGGGCGGTCAGCGGGGTCTCCTCCGCCGGTTTGAGCAGGCAGGCGTTGCCGAACGCCAGCGCCGGAGCGATCTTCTTGGCGGCGAAGAAGAACGGCACGTTCCACGGGATGACCCCGGCGACGACGCCGTGCGGCTCCGGCGCCGTGTAGGTGTGGTACTCGGCGCCGACCGGGATGGTCTCCCCGCGTACCTGCTCGGCCCAGCCGGCGTAGTAGCGGAAGCTGCCGGCCGCCCGGCGTGCCTCCCGCCGCGTGTCGCTGAGGATCTTGCCGGTGTTGCGGGTCTCGGTCTCGGCCAGTTCTTCGACGGCGGCCTCGATGAGGTCGGCGACCGCGTGCAGGATCCGGCCGCGTTCGCTGCCGGTGCGGCGGGCCCAGGCCGGTTGCGCGGCCCGCGCCGCGCGGACCGCGGCGTGCACCTCGTCCGGAGAGGCGGGCGCCACCCGGGCCAGGACCCGGGCGTCGATCGGGGAGACGACCTCAGCCATCACTCGTCCCTTCGTCTGCGGCCGGGGTACGCGCCCGGCGACCCGGATCCATCGACCCGGTGAGGTGTTCGGGCACCCAGACGTCCAGCACGGCCGGCACCCGGTCGCGCTGCACGGCCGCCCGGGCCCGGTCCAGGGCGGCGACCAGGTCGGCAGCGCGCACCACCCGCTCGCCGTAGCAGCCCTGCGCGCGGGCGTGCGCGGCGAAGTCGGGCGACGGGGTGAGGTGACCGCCGAGCACCGTGGGCGCCGCGACGGCCAGGCCGTCCGGGTAGTGCGCGGCCAGCGTGGTGGTGCCGGTGCGGTAGCCGCCGTTGTTGACCACCACGGTGACCACCGGGGCGTCGTGCTGCTGCTGCAGCCACAGGCACGAGTCCGGCGAGCCGAACAGGTAGGAGCCGTCCCCGGTGACCGCGACCGCGTGCGCGCCGCCGGCGGCGATGCTGGCGCCGGTCGCGGCAGCCACCGACCAGCCGAGGCTGGAGCCGCCTTTCTCGAACAGGGTGCCCGGCTTCGTGCGGCGGACCGCCGTGGTGTCGAACACCTCCCAGGTGAGCAGGTCGTCGGGGTGCAGGTGCGCGTCCAGCGCCGCCGCGATCCCCGCGGGGGTGGGCACACCGCCGGCCGCTCCCTTGCCGGCGGTGTGCCGCTTCGTGCCGACGCCCGGTGGCCGCTGCCGGCGCTGCCGGACGGTGTCGGCGTCGCCTGAGGCGGCTTCGCCCAGCACCGCGGCCAGGAAGGCCGCCGGGTCGGCGGTGGTGCGGGCGTCGGCCCGCAACTCGTACAGCGGGACCCGGCTCTCGATCGGGTCGGGTCCCACCCAGCCGATCCACGCGTCGTCGCTCGGCTGTTCCAGTGCGGGCATCCACGGCACCGGGTGGTCCAGCACGACGACGACGTCGAACTGGTCCAGCGGCGCCGTGGTGTGCCACGGGTTGTCGTCGGGCAGGCTCACCCGGTAGCGGGAGGCGCGTACCTCCACGCCCAGGGTGTCGGCCAGCTCGGCGAGCAGCTGCACCGCGCGGGGGTTCTCGCCGACCCGGTCGGTGACCACGACCGGGCGGCGGGCCGTACGCAGGCGGCGGGCCACCTCGCTGACCACGCCGGGGTCACCGGGGCCCAGCGTCGGCACACCGAGCGCCTGGGCGCTGGGAACGCGGCCGCCGACGGGTGCCGGGTGGCGACCCACCTCCTCGGGCATCGCCAGATAGACGGGACCGCGCCGGGGCGCCAGCGCGACCTGCAGGCCGCGCGCCACGACCAGAGCGGCGTCGTCGAGCGCGGACAGTTTGTAGTCCCACTTGACGTACTGGCGCACGATCGCGCCCTGGTCCCAGCGCTGCTGTTTCCAGAACACCGGCGAGGTGCGCGACTGCGCGCGGGTCGGCGGGTACCCCGACATGATCATGATGGGGTGGTCGCCCCACATGGCGTTGTGGATCGCGCCGCCGTGGTGCAGCAGACCGAGGTCGGCGTGGGCCGCCGTCATGCTGGGTTTACCGGAGACCATGGTCTCGCCCATCGCCGCGGTGAGCGCGACGTGCTCGTGCGGGCAGGTGATGATCTCCGGGGTGGGCTCGCCCTTGTGCCGGGCCTGCGCGCCGGCCTCCTGGAAGGAGGTCAGCTCGGAGCCGCTGTTGAACCAGAGCCGGCGTACCCCGCTGGCGGCCGCCGCGGCGAGGACCGCGGCGGCGCCGCCGACGGCGGCCGGGTCGGCCGTCACAGCTCCCTCGCGCGGGCGAGGTAATCCGGGTAGATCAGCTTCTCGATCGGCGCGGCGGAGTTGACCAGCTTGGCCTTGATGAGGCTCTCCTGGCCGGCGGTCCAGGTCTGCGGGTTCATCCGCAGGGCGTTCTCCGGGCCGGCCGCCTGCCAGCTCTCCACCAACAGCGGCAGTTCGGCGCGGGCCTGGGCCGCGTCCGCCTCCGGGTTGTACTTGCGCAGGTCGTTGATGACCTGGTCCCAGTTCTCCTCCTTGCTGGCGTAGTCGATGGCCTTGAGCACACCGGCGAGGAACCGCACCGGCATGTCGCTGTCCGACTCGACCATCTTGAGGCTGGTGTTGTACGAGTCCGAGGGCATCGGCGCGTACTCGTCGGTGCTGAAGAAGACGACCTCGCCGATCTCCTTCTGGATGGTGGCCCGGTCGGTGTTGACGCAGATCCAGGCGTCGACCTCACCCCGGCGCGCCAGCTCGTACGCGGCGGTGCCGACACCGGTGACCGGACGTTGCACCGACCCGGGGTCGATGCCCGCGTTGATCAGCATGACGTCGAGCAGGTTCTCGGTGGCGCCGCCGGTGGAGACGATGCCGCAGGTGCGTCCGGCGAGCTGGGCCGGGCTGCGGATCGGGTCGTCGGGCAGGGACACCACCTCGAACTGCGACTTCTGCCGCACGCTGGCGATGCTGACGAACGGCGCGTCCTCGTTGGCCACCGCGATGATCGCGTTGATGCCGTTGGCGCGGGTCAGGTCGGCCGAGCCGCCGAGGACGGCCTGGATGGCGGTGGCGGTGCCCTGTCCGCCCTTGATGTCCAGGTTGAGGCCGTGCTCGGTGAAGAAGCCGCGCTCCTTGGCGACCATCGTCTCCACGAAGCTCAACGTCATGCCGGAGGCGGTCATGTACGAGCCGTTCAGGCTGCCGTCGGCGTTGACCTGGTCGTCGTCGCCGCAGCCGCTGAGCATCAGGGTCATGCCGCCGGCGGTGGGCAGCAGCAGACCCGCGGTGGCGCCGAGCCGGAGGAACGAGCGCCGGGAGACCGGCGCGCCGATGGAGGGGTTATGTGTCACGGAAGACTCCCGGGGCGAGGAAGGTACGGATGGATTGACGGATTCGGGCAAGGAGAGGTCCGCCAGTGCCGCGTCGCGGCGCCGACCGGGTCGTGTGGTGTGTCAGGAGGTGGCCGGGCCGCCGGTCAGGGGCGGCGGCGCGGCTGCACGGACTCGTGCCAGGGGATCAGCAGCCGGCGGGCGCCGGTGACGATGCTGTAGAGGGTGAAGCCGAACAACGCCATGATCAGGATCGCGCCGAACAGCTTGTCGACCTGGAGGTTGTTCTGCAGGTTGACCGCGTACCGGCCGAGGCCCTTGTCACCGCCGAGGTACTCGCCGACGATCGCGCCGATGGTCGCCTGGACGACCGCCAGTTCCATGCCGGCCAGGATGAACGGCATCGTGTAGGGCAGGTCGGCCTTCCAGAACCGTGTCCACCGTGACGCCTTGAGCGTCGTCATCAGGTCGTGCATGGAGCCCGGCACCGAGCGGACACCGAACGAGGTGTTGATCAGCAGCGGGAAGAAGGCCAGCAGCGCGGCGATGACCACCTTGGACGAGGGGCCGAAGCCGAGCCAGAGGATGAACAGCGGCACCAGCGCGACCTTCGGCACCACCTGGGTGCCGACGATGAACGGCCGGACGATCCGGTCGAACAGCGGCGACTTGCCGATCATCAGGCCGAGCCCGACGCCCAGCACGATCGCCAGCGCCAGACCCATCATGACCTCGTAGAAGGTCGTCCAGATGTGGGTCCGCCAGACGAACGGGTCGGTGATCTGCTCGGCGAACGCCGTGAACACCGCCTCCGGCGGTGGCAGCACGAACCGGGACAGGTCGGTGACCTCGACGTAGATCTTCCACGCCACGAGGAACAGCGCGATCAGCAGGGGGCTGGTGTAGAAGGACAGCCAGCGGTTGTTGCGCAGCCGCTCCGACCAGGTCGGTGGCGGTGGCTTCAGCAACTCTTCGGCGGAGGGTGTCGGCGCCGGCTGGCGCTCTTTAGTGGCAGTCACTGTGCGGCACCTCGGTATGCGGTCAGGCCGAGACGGCGGATCGGTTGTCGGGGTCCTGCACCGCGCCGATCTGTCGACGCAGCTCGGCGGCGAGATGGCGGAACTCGGCGGTCTCGGTCATGTCGATGGTGCGCGGCCGGGGCAGCGTCACCTCGGTGATGGAGTGGATGTGGCCGGGCTTGGTCCCCAGCATCACGATGCGGTCGGCGAGGAACACCGCCTCGGAGACGGAGTGCGTCACGAAGACGACCGTCTTGCGGTTCTCCAGCCAGATGCGCTGCAGCTCGGAGTTCATCATGTCGCGGGTCTGCGCGTCGAGCGCGCCGAACGGTTCGTCCATGAGCAGCACCTGCGGGTCGTGCGCCAACGCGCGGGCGATGGAGACCCGCTGGCGCATGCCGCCCGACAACTGGTGCGGGTGCTTGCCCTCGGCCTCCGGCAGGCCGACGAGTTCGAGCATCTCGCGGACCCGCGCGGTGCGTTCCCGGCGGCCGACGCCGGCCATCTCCAGCGGCAGGGCCACGTTGGCGGCGGCGGACCGCCAGGGCATCAGGGTGGCCTCCTGGAAGACGAAGCCCAGAGGTCGGTCCCCGTCGGACCGCGTGCCGTGGTCGAGGCTCACCCGACCGACGGTCGGGCTCTCCAACTGACCGATGATGCGCAGCAGGGTGGTCTTGCCACACCCGGAAGGCCCGAGCAGCACGACGAACTCACCGTCGGCGATGTCGAGCGAGACGTCGCTCAGGGCGAGCATCGACTGCCCGCCGGCGCCGGCGAAGACCTTGCTGACGCCCTCCACTTTGATCGCACTCATGGGCTACCCCTGTCACCGACCGGCCCGCGTTGATCGCGAGATTGTTCGCTTGTGCAGTACGCCGTTCTGTTGGTGCGAACGTAAGCTATGTTCGGCGGCAAGGTCAATGGCCTGTCGGACCCGACTCGGCATCATCGATCCGAATCAATACTCCAATTTGGGAGATACCCTCATGAAGTACCCCCCGCAGCGGACCGCGGTGCTGGTCATCGACATGCAGAACGACTTCTGCTCCCCCGCCGGAGCGATGGCGACGCTCGGCGCCGACGTCGCGGTCAACGCCGAACTGGCCCGCCGGCTACCGGGCTTCCTCGACCCGGCGCGGGCCGCCGGCTGCCTCGTCGTCTGGGTCCGGCAGGCCGCCCACGACCAGCTCGTGTCGCCGGCCCGGCGGGCACGGGCCGAAGCGATGGGCCGCAGCCCGCTCAGCGTCTGCGCGGCGGGCTCCTGGGGCGCCGAACTCGCCGACGGCCTACGCCCCGCGCCCGGCGACTGCCACCTGGAGAAGACGCGCTACAGCGCCTTCGTCGGCACGCCCCTGCACAACCTGCTGCGAGCACACGAACGCGACCACGTGGTGGTGGTCGGCACGGCGGCCAACGTCTGCGTCGACTCGACCGTGCGCGAGGCGTACATGGCCGACCTGGCCGTCACCCTGCCGACGGACATGGTCGGCTGGACCCGCCCGGACCTGGCCGAGCCGGCGATCCGCAACCTCGGTTTCTACTTCTGCGAGGCCACGACCTCGGCCGAGCTGCTGTCGGCCTGGTCGGCCGACGCGCGGGCCACCTGACGACGGGGGGCGCGGCGCTTCGCCGGCTCCGCGTCGGCCGGCTCCGGGGCGGGCTGGTAGCCCAGCTCGGCGCTGACCTGGCGGGCCGCGTCGGCCACCAGGTCGCCGTACTCGACCAGCAGACGCGAGGAGAAGCGGTCCTGCGGGCCACACAGCGACAACGATCCGTAGACCTCGCCGGAGGCGAGCCGGATGGCCGCCGCCACGCTCGCGGCCCCCGCCTGCCGTTCGCCCCGGCTCACCGCGTAGCCCTCCCGGCGTACCACCCGCAGGTCGTCCCAGAGCTGCTCGACCGAGGTGATGGTGGCCGGCGTCATCGACACCAGCTCGTGGGTGGTGAGGTATTCGGACACCTCGGCGTCGGGCAACGCGGCCAGGATCGCCTTGGACGACGAGCCGGCGACCAGCGAGTGCCGGGAGCCGAGCGTGACCGACATCCGGATCTCGTGCGGCGAGAGCACCTGGTCGGTGTAGACGCGCACCCAGCCCTGCCGCATCGACAGCGTGGCCGTCTCGCCGGTGATCTCCACCAGCCGCCGCATGTGCCGGTTGGTGGTCGCCTGTACGTCGATGGCGCGCAGCGCGGCCAGACCGGCGGCCAGCGCGCCCGGACCCAGGCGATAGCGCCGGGTGCCCTCGTCGAAGGTGACGAACTGGTTGGCCGTGAGCTCCTTGAGGATGCGGTGGGCCACCGCCTTGGGCAGGCTCAGGTCCCGCGCGACGGTGGACACCCCGACCATCTCGGGGCTACGTTCGGCGAGCAGGTCGATCACGGCGAGCGCGCGACCCAGGCCGCTCGCGGTGTAACGGTGGCCGTCCGCTGGCTCACTCACCGGCACCGCTGACTCCATTCGACCGTGACCTCTCGTGCGTGCCGTCGGGCGGCACTTCGCGGGCGGGCACCGGCTTGCGGCGCCTAGTGCTGGATCCCGAGCATACTGACCCGCCGCAGATACGCTCGGGCCTCCTCGGCGTTGTCGGCGACCGCCCGCAGCCGCACCAGCCGCTCACGACGCCCCGCCAGGTCCGCCGCGTCCGCCGAGGTGCGGTTCTCGGTGGTGGTCGGCTGCACGAAGCGCTCGGCGATCGAGCGGCGTCGCTGCGCGTACGCGGTGGTCGCGGTGTCCTGGTCGGAATCGGCCAGCGCGGCGGCCACCGCCATCGCGTCGTGGATGCCGGAGTTCAGGCCCATGCCCCCGGTGGTGCTGCTCAGGTGGGCGGCGTCGCCGGCCAGCAGCACCCGGCCGATCCGGAACGAGTCGGCCAGTCGTTGGTGGCTGCGGTACATCTGGTGCTGGTGCAGCGGCAGCAGCCCGTCCGGCGGGGTCGGGGAGCCCAGCAGCAGGTCCACGGCGGCCAGGAAGTCCGGGTGGGTGCCCGTCGGTGGTTCGTCGTCGACCCCGGTGGTGGTGGACAGCGCGGCGCGCCAGATGTCCGGGGTACGGATCAGCGAGAACCGGCCGCGCGGGCCGGACCAGTAGCCGACCTCGCTGAGGTCGGGCACCGCGTCCTCGAACCGGAAGGGCGTGGCCACCACCAGGCTCAGCGACGGGTACGTGAAGCCGGGGAACGGCACGTCGAGCAGCTTGCGGGCGATGCTGTGCGCCCCGTCGGCGGCCACCGCCCAGCGGCACGCCACGGTACGCCGGTCGCCGTCGACCGCCACGTCCAGCTCGACGCGCGTGTCGTCCTGGCGCAGCCCGACGACCTCGTGCCCGAACCGCAGGTCCACGTTGGGCGCCCCGGCGACCGCCCGGCGCAACTGCCGGACCAGCTTGTACTGCTCGTACTGGAGCCGGAACGGGTAGCGGGTCTCCCCCTCCAGCAGGTCGTAGGAGAAGCGGGCGGACTCGGACAGCTCCAGGTCGCGGTAGTCCAGCCGGCGCACCCGGACGGCCTCGGCGAGCACCGGCGCGGCCAGGTCCAGCTCGTCGAGGAGTTCGAGCGTGGGCGGGTGCACCGTCGAGCCGCGCCACTCCGAGCGCACCTCGTCGTGGCCCTGTTCCAGGACGACCACGGGGATGTCGTACCGGGCCAGCGCGAGGGCGGTCACCATGCCCACCGGTCCGCCGCCGAGGACGACGACCGGTGCCTCCACCGGGTGGCTTGGCGGCACGTTCACTCCTTCCGGCCGGCGGGACCGCCGGCGATCTGCGTCGTGGCGGGTCCGGCCAGGACGCCTGCCAGGTGCCGCAGCGCCGGACTCGGCGACTGCGCCGCCAGGTGCGCGGCCCCGGCGGCCTGCATCGACTGCCAGGCGCCGGCCAGGTTCGAGGAGAGCACCGGCACGGGCGAGCGCGGCACGACCTCGTCGAGCACGTCCAGGCTCGGCGCGCCGGTGCCGGTGAGCAGCACTGCGTGTCCGTCGGGGGCGGTCGTGCCGAGCGTGTCCAGCACGCGGTGCACGGTGTCGCCGACCGTCGTCGAGGCGAGGTCGTAGATGGCGCCCGTGCCGGGCACCGTCACCACCTCGGCGACCGTGCGGCCGGTCGCCCGCCAGAACGCCGCCGCCTGCTCGGTGAGCCAGTCCGGGTACGGCGACACCAGGGTCAGCGTCCGTGCGGCGAGCCGGTCGAGCACCTGCCGCACGGCGCTCGCGGCGCCGACGACCGGGCTGCCGAGCCGTTCGGCGGCGGCCCGGTCGGCGTCGGAGTGCCGGGGCCGGTAGTAGCAGCCGGTGCAGGCGACGTAGGTGGCCCGCAGGTCCAGTCCCCGCAGCGTGGCGACGGTCTCCGGAAGCAGTTCGGCGTACCGGTCGAGCCGGTGGGCGAGTGATCCGTCGACGACCGGTAGCCGGGCCACGTGGTAGCGCAGCCGTGCCGGCAGCAGGCGGCGCAGCTCGGGCTCGACGGTCGGGTTGGCCGGCGGGACGATGACGCCCAGAGCGGTCTCGACCACGACACCCCCATCAGAATGTTCGACTGAGCCGTACGCCGTTCGACGTACTGGAACGATAGGGGTTCTGGCGGGACGTGGTCAACCCACCCGACGGGCGCGTCCGCGCACGCCGGGGCAGGGGTGACGACCGGAGGGTCAGAGACCACCGCCGACGCGCAGCACGGCGCCAGTGGTGTACGAGGCGTCCGCTCCGAGCAGCCAGGCGATGGCGGCGGCGACCTCGTCGGGTTCGCCGGGACGACCCAGCGGGATCCGACCGGCGGCCCGCTCGGGCCGGTCCGGCTGCCCGGAGAGGGCGTGGATGTCGGTCCGGGTGATGCCCGGGGCGACCGCGTTGACCCGGACATGAACCAGCACGCGGACCGGGCGCTCACGGCGATGGGGGCTGATCTTCAGGGTGTCGCCGGGGACTGGTATCAAAGCAGGCGACTGAACACGTGTACGACGGATGAGGGAGCGCGATGGGAGCCGCTGGCCAGGGTTTGTCCGATGACGAGGTGCGCGGCATCCGAGAGGCGTTGGCCGCGGGACGCAAGCCGAAGGTGGTGTTCACGGCCTCGGCCGGTCAGATCGCCGGGCAGGTCGGCCAGGTGGTCGAGCTGACCGATCCGGCGGTGTCCGAGGAGTACGTGGTGGTGCGCTTCGGACGCGACGAGTTGCCCTTCTCCCCCGCCGACGTGGCGGTGGCCCCCCGGGGCGCCGGCCGTCGACCGGCCGAGGCGAAGGTGGAGCCGGCCCCGGTCGAGCCGCCGGTGGCGGAGCCGGAGTTCGTGCTGGACCGGGTGCCGGAGCCCCGGCGGGAGGAGTCGAGCCCACGGGAGGAGCCGAAGGTGGAGACGGTGGAGGCCAAGCCGGCGCGGCGGCCGGTGAAGGCGGCGAAGCCGAAGGGACCGGCCGGGCTGACGGTCACCCTGGCGTACGCCGAGGGCGAGTGGACGGTGGCGGCGCAGCAGGGCGGCAAGGTGCTGGCCAAGCCGTACGTGCTCAAGCCGGCCGAGGCGCTGCGGATGGTGGCGCTGGTCGACGTGCCCGGTGTGCACGAGGCGGTGGAGCAGATCCTGACGTCGGAGCGGTCCGAGGCCGAGCGGCAGGCCGAGAAGCTGCGGGCCGAGCTGGCCGAGATCGAGGCCCGGCTGGCGGAGCTGCGCGAGGCAGGCTGAGTCTCCGGCGCAGGTGAGCGCGGGGTCCGGGGCGAACGTGCCCCCGGGCCCCGCGCGTGTCTTTCCGGCAGGAGTCGACGAGGTCAGGCGGTGACCGTGGTGGGCTCGTGCCGTACCGGGAAGTTGACGGAGTTGGCGATGAAACAGACCCGGTGCGCGTCGTCGTGCAGCGCGGTCGCGGTGTCGGCGGCGGCGGGGTCGGCGAGGGTGACCCGGGGGCGCAGGACGACCTCGGTGAAGTGGCCGCTGCCGGTGGCGTTGTCGGTGGTCATGCTGCCGGTGGCGGCGTCGACGTAGCCGGTGACGACGATGCCGTTGTCCGCGCAGAGATGCAGGTAGGCCAGCAAGTGACACTGGGACAGCGCGGCCAGCAGGAGCTGTTCGGGGTTCCACCGGGTGCGGTCGCCGCGGAAGGTGGGGTCGGAGCTGCCGGCGATCGGGGGCGGGCCGTCGGCGGTGACGTCGTGGTCACGACGGTAGGCGCGGTAGCCGCTGGTGCCGGTGCCGAGGTTGCCGGTCCAGGTGACGGTCGTGCGGTAGGTGTGCTGGTGAGGCATGGACTCATGGTGCCGGATCGGCCCGGGACGCGGGGTCCCGGGCCGATCCGGTCAGTGCTGCGGGATGTGCTTGACGCCGATGCGCTTGCGGAACACCCAGTACGTCCAGCCCTGGTAGGCCAGCACGATCGGGGTGAAGAACACCGCGACCCAGGTCATGATCCGCAGCGTGTAGGGGGTGGAGGCGGCGTTGGCGGCGGTCAGCGTGCCGGCCGGGTCCAGCGTGGAGGGCAGCACGGTGGGGAACAGCGCGGCGAACAGGGTCGCCACGGCCAGGCCGATGGCCAGCGCGGTGCCGGTGAAGGCCCAGCCCTCGCGCCGGACCTGAGCGGCGGCGAGGCCGCCGAGCAGGGCCAGGGCGGCACCGGTGGCGAGCACCACGGCGGCGGTGCTGGAGCGGATGGTCAGGGTCCAGGTGAGGAACGCGACCGCGAGCACGGCGGCGATCACGCCGAGGCGGACGGCGAGGGCGGCGGCGCGGCTCCGGATGTCGCCGACGGTCTTGAGGGCGATGAACACCGTGCCGTGCGTTCCGAACAGCGCCGCGGTGGTCGCGCCGCCGAGCAGGGCGTACGGGTGCAGCAGGTCGACCAGGCCGCCGACGAACTCGTGGTCGGCGTCCAGGGGTACGCCGCGCAGGATGTTGGCGAAGGCCACGCCCCACAGGATCGCCGGGATGAGCGAGCCGAAGAAGATGGCGTTGTCCCAGCGGCGCTTCCAGGACGCCTCGGGGCGCTTGTGGCGGTACTCGAAGGCGACGCCCCGGGCGATCAGGGCCAGCAGGATGAGCAGCAGCGGTAGGTAGAAGCCGGAGAAGAGGGTGGCGTACCACTCGGGGAAGGCGGCGAACATCGCGCCGCCGGCGGTGATCAGCCAGACCTCGTTGCCGTCCCAGACCGGGCCGATCGTGTTGATCATCACGCGGCGTTCGCGGTCGTCGCGGCCGAGCACGGGCAGCAGCATGCCGACGCCGAAGTCGAAGCCCTCCAGGATGAAGTAGCCGGTGAACAGCACGGCGACGAGGAGAAACCAGATGGTGGCCAGTTCCACGGTGGGGCTCCGGGTCAGTAGGCGAACGCGAGCGGGCGGTCGGTGTCGTCGGTGTCGTCGGGCTCGGAGGCGGGCGTGACGTCCGGTACGCCGGCCTTCGCGTACCGGATCAGCAGTTTCACCTCGACCACCGCGAGGACGGCGTAGATGATCGTGAAGGCGGCGAAGCTGGTGAGCACCTCGCCCAGGGAGACGCTGCGGGAGACGCCGTCGCGGGTGAGCATCTCGCCGAAGACGATCCAGGGCTGGCGGCCCATCTCGGTGAAGATCCAGCCGAAGGAGTTGGCCAGCAGCGGCAGGACCGGCATGACCAGGCCGGCGCGCAGCAGCCACGTGCCGCGCGGGGTCCGGCCCTTGCGTTGTGACCAGAGCACGAGCAGCGCGATGGCGGCGGCCGCGAGCCCGAAGCCGATCATGAAGCGGAAGCTCCAGTAGGTGACCGGGATGATCGGGGTGTAGCTGCCGGGGCCGTACTGGGCGGTGTAGAGGGCCTGGAGGTCGTTGACGCCGTGCACGGTGCCGTTGGGGTCGCCGGTGCCCAGGTACGACAGCAGGTACGGGATCTTGATGGCGAACAGTTCCCGGCTGCCGTCGAGGCTGCCGATGGTGAGTACGGAGAACGAGGCGGGACTCTCGGTGTCGTAGAAGCCCTCGGCGGCGGCCATCTTCATCGGCTGCGCCTGGGTCATGATCTTGCCCTGGATGTCGCCGGTGATCACGACGACGGCGGCCGAGACCAGGGTGACCCAGGAGCCGAAGCGGGCCGCGAACCGGTACGCCGGGGTGTCGGCGTTGTCGGGGCGCCGGATCAGGTGCCACAGGGCGACCGACACCAGCAGCGACCCGGCGACCAGGAATGCGCCGGCGATGGTGTGCGGGAAGGTGATCAGGGCGACCTTGTTGGTGAGCACGGCGACGAAGTCGGTCAGCTCGGCGCGGCCGGTCTCCGGGTTGACCCAGTAGCCGACCGGGTTCTGCATGAACGAGTTGGCGGCGAGGATGAAGTACGCCGACAGGTTGCTGCCGATCGCGGCGGCCCAGATGCACGCCAGGTGCAGGCGTCTGGGCAGCCGGTCCCAGCCGAAGATCCACAGGCCGATGAAGGTGGATTCGAGGAAGAAGGCGACCAGCGCCTCGATCGCCAGGGGGGCGCCGAAGATGTCGCCGACGAAACGTGAATAGTCGCTCCAGTTCATGCCGAACTGGAACTCCTGCACGATGCCGGTGACCACGCCCATCGCGAAGTTGATCAGGAACAGCTTGCCGAAGAACTTGGTGAGCTTGAGGTACTTCTCGTCCCCGGTGCGGCGCCAGAGGGTCTGCAGGATGGCGACCAGGACGGACAGTCCGATGGTCAGCGGCACGAAGAGAAAGTGGTAGACGGTGGTGACACCGAACTGCCAGCGGGCGACGTCCAACGCGTCCACCTGCGACCCCCAGGCTGCTGATACTACAAGACGTAGTAAATACTACAGCCTGTCGTACAGCGTCGGGCGGCCCGAACCGCTCCGGGACCAATGACCCTGCTCACCTCTGCCGTCCGGCCCCCGGTCCGGCACCGGCGGCCTGCGCCGTGCGACCATCACCGGCTGTGGACCACGCCCACTCCCCCTGGCAACCGCCGCTGATCTGGCGCATCGCCCAACTGCTCGCCCGCGTCGTGGTCGGCGCGCTGGCCCGGCTGGAGGTCACCGGCGACATCCCCGCGCACCTGCGCGGCGGGCCGCTGATCCTGGCCGCCAACCACATCAGCCCGTTCGACCCGATCGTGCTCGCCGCCGCCTGCCGCGACCAGCGGGTCGCACCCCGGATCATGGCCACCGGCGGGCTGTTCCGCGCACCGGTGATCGGTGCCGCCATGCGCCGCGCCGGGCACATCCGCGTCGACCGGGGCGCCATCGGCGTACACCGGGCCCTGGACGACGCCGCCACCGCGGTCGCCGCGGGCGCGCCGATCCTGGTCTACCCCGAGGGCCGCATCGGCCTCGACCCGTGCCTGTGGCCCGAACGCGGCAAGACCGGCGCCGCCCGACTCGCTCTGACCTGCGGTGCACCCGTCGTGCCGGTGGCACAGTGGGGCTCGCACGAGGTGCTGCCGTACCGGGCGCCCAAGGGTCTGCTGGGCGGCGTCGGCCGCGCGCTGGCACGCCGCCCCACCGTCCGGGTGCACTTCGGTGACCCGGTCGACCTGACCGATCTGCGTCCGGGGACGCCCGGCGCCGCCCGCCAGGCCACCGACCGGATCATCGACGCCCTCACCGACACCCTCGTGCCGCTGCGCCCGGACGAACCCGACCGGCCCCGCCACGTCGACCCGAGCCGACCGGTGGACACCAGCCGTTCCCACCGACGCCGCCCCGCCACCGGCTGACCCGCTGCACCGCACGGCGACCGTCACACAGTGGATGGGCGCGATCACTTTCCGGTATCCGCCACCGGCGTAGGGCACACACCGGGCACCGGCCGGTCGTCCGCCGGGCACCGGCGCCGGGCATACTGCGCTGCGTGCCACCTGGTCACCCGTACCTCGACGCCCCGACGCCGCTGGCCTTCGCGCACCGTGGCGGCGCCGCCGACGGCGACGAGAACACCACGGCGGCCTTCGCCCGCGCGGCCGAGCTGGGTTACCGGTACGTGGAGACCGACGTGCACGGCACCGCCGACGGGGTCGCCGTGGTGTTCCACGACCACACTCTCGAACGGCTGACCGGGCAGCGGGGGCGGCTGTCCGCGCTGAGCTGGGCCGACCTGGCCACGGTACGCGTCGGCGGGGCCGCCGCCGTGCCGCGCCTGGACGAGGTGCTCGACGCGTGGCCGCAGGTGCGCTTCAACATCGACGTGAAGTCCGACCCCGCCGTGGCACCCACCGTGACCACCGTGGCGCGGGCCGGTGCCGGTGATCGGGTGCTGCTGGCCTCGTTCAGCGACAGCCGGCTGACCCGGTTGCGTGCCCTCACCCACGGCCGGGTCGCCACCAGCCTCGGCGTCCGCGGGGTGGCCCGGCTGCGCTGGGCCTCGCTGACCGGCCGGCCGGTGCGCCTGCCGCCGTCGGTGGCGGCCGCGCAGGTGCCGGTGCGGTTCGGCCGGATCCCGGTGGTGGACCGCCGCCTGCTGCGGACGGCACACCGCCTCGGGTTGCAGGTGCACGTCTGGACGATCGACGAACCTGCCGAGATGCACGAGTTACTTGATCTCGGTGTGGATGGCATCATGACCGACCACGTCGGCGTGCTGCGCGACGTCTATCGCAGCCGCGGCCACTGGGCCGCCTGAACACCCCCGGGCAAAGGACCCCACATGGCCGAGACGGCGACCCCTGCCGCGAACGACACCCCACAGCCCGCCAGCACCCGCCGCGAGCGCACCGGCTGGTACTTCTACGACTGGGCCAACTCGGCCTTCCAGACCACCGTCATCACGGTGTTCCTCGGGCCGTTCCTGACCAGCGTGGCCAAGATGGCGGCCGGCTGCCAACTCGGCGCCGACGAATGCAGGGGGTACGTCTACCCGCTGGGCATCAAGGTGGCCGCCGGTTCGTACTACCCGTACCTGATCTCGCTGTCGGTGCTGCTGACGGTCTTCGTGCTGCCGGTGATCGGCGCGATCGCCGACCGGTCGCTGCACAAGAAGCGGCTGCTGGCCGGCACCGCGTTCATCGGTGCCGGCGCGACCATCGGGATGATCTTCGTCACCGGTGACCGGTACCTGCTCGGCGGCGCGCTGTTCATGATCGCCAACATCAGCTTCGGTGCGGCGATCGTGGTCTACAACTCGTTCCTGCCGCAGTTGGGCGGGCCGGACGAACGCGACGGCATCTCCAGTCGCGGCTGGGCGCTGGGTTACCTCGGAGGCGGCCTGCTGCTGGCGTTGAACCTGGTCGCGGTGCAGTCGTTCGACAACGGCACCCCGGAACGCACACTCGACCTGGCCCGCTGGTCCATCGTCTCGGCGGGCGTGTGGTGGGCGGTGTTCACCCTGGTGCCGCTGCGCTGGCTGCGCGAGCGCCCCACCGCCGCCGCGGTCGCCGCCGGGGCGGGCGGCAACGTGCTCACCGACGGGTTCCGGCAACTCGGCCGCACCCTGCGGGAGATCAAGGCGTACCCGCTGACGTTGTTCTTCCTGCTGGCGTTCCTGGTCTACAACGACGGCATCCAGACCGTCATCACTCTGGCGAGCCAGTACGGCACCGAGGAGCTGCGGCTGGACCAGAGCACCCTGATCGTGACGATCCTGCTGGTGCAGTTCCTGGCGTTCGGCGGCGCGCTCGGCCTCGGTTGGCTGGCCGGGCGGATCGGGGCGTGGAAGACCATCCTGCTGAGCCTGGTGCTGTGGACCGCGGTGATCCTCGGCGCGTTCCGGCTGCCGGCCGAGGCGCCGCTGCCGTTCATGCTGCTCGGCGCGGCCATCGGCCTGGTCCTCGGTGGCAGCCAGGCGCTGAGCCGGTCGCTGTTCAGCCAGCTCATCCCGGCTGGCAAGGAGGGCGAGTACTACGGCTTCTACGAGATCAGCGACAAGGGCACCAGCTGGCTGGGGCCGCTCGCGTTCGGTCTGGTGTTCCAACTCACCAACTCCTACCGGGTGGGCCTGGTCTCCCTGCTGATCTTCTTTGTGGTCGGTTTCCTGCTGCTGCTGGCGGTGCCGATCCGGCGGGCGATCGTGGCCGCCGGCAACACGCCGCCACGGGTGCTGTGACCCACACCGGCGGACCATCGGTGGACCGGTCGGCGCCGTCGATCGACTAGGCTGCCGGTCCGTGACGAGCGCCCCAGACCCCGTACCCACCTGCCTGGCCCGCCCCCGGATGGCCGGCCCGGGCGACACGTCGGCCGGGTGCGTGGCCGCCCGTGGCGTCGATGGGCGGCCCGCGCACGCCGCCGCGCTGCGGTTCTACTGGGGTCCGATGGACTGCGGCAAGTCCACGATGGCGTTGCAGATGAACTACAACCACTCCCGGCAGGGCCGCCGGGGGCTGGTCACCACCCGCATCGACCGCTCGCTGGGCCCGCAGGTCACCACCCGGATCGGTCTGGCACACGAGGCGATCGAGGTGACCGACGCGCTGGACCTGCGCACCCTCGTCCGTGACGCCTGGGCTGACGGGGTACGCGTGGACTACCTGATCTGCGACGAGGCCAGCTTCTACTCCGTCGAGCACGTGGAGCAGATGGCTGACCTGGTCGACAGTTACGACGTCGACGTGTACGCCTTCGGGCTGGCCACCGACTTCCGGTCCTGCCTGTTCCCGGCCGCCCAGCGGCTGTTCGAACTGGCCGACTCGGTGGCCCGGATCCAGGTCGAGGTGCTCTGCTGGTGCGGCCGGGAGGGCCTGCTCAACGCCCGGGTCGCGGGCGGGCGGATCGTCCGCGAGGGCGAGCAGGTCGTGATCGGCGACACCGTCGACGATGCCGACGTGCGCTACCAGGTGTTGTGCCGTCGCCACCACCGCAGCGGTGACCTCGGTCCCCGCGCCACCGCCTGCGCCGGTTCCGCTGCGTGACGGTCGGCTGGCCGAGCCGGTCGGGACGGTCGGGGCCTGATCAGTACGGGTCGCCGCAGACCCGCCACCCGTCCTCCCGCACCACCGACAGCTCACGCTGCTCGGTGGCGCCGCTGTCGCGGGTCAGCCGGACGGTGACCGTGCCATGGGGCTTGCCCCGGTCGGTGGCCACCGACACGTCGACGATCGCGTAGTCGCGCACGATCGGCGGGGTACGGACCCAACTGGTGAAGCCCAGCTCGCTCCACCGGCTGCGCGCGTCGGCGCAGAGCCGCTCGTACGCGCTGCCGGTGTCGCCCGTGGTCACCTCCCGCAGGAACCCCTCGGCGGTCTCCCGCACCGGGCCGGCGGCCTGGGTCACGACCTGCACGTTCCAGGCGCCGAGACCGGCGACGCCGATGCAGCACAGGGCCACGCCGGCGCCGGCGAAGACGAGCCCGACCCGCATCGGGTGGCGTCGCCGGGCCGGCCTGCTCCACGGCTGCGCCTCGCCCACACCGTCCGACCGTAGAGAATCGGGCGCGTCGGCGGGCGGAAAGCCGTCCGGTGCCGGGTCAGTTGCGGCGGCGGGCCCGGGCGGCCCAGATGGCGTACGCGGGATCGCGGTCGAGGTTGTGCCGGTCGCGGTCGTAGCGGCGGGTGGTACGCGGGTCGGCGTGGCCCATCGCGTCCTGCACGTCCTCCAGCGGTACGCCCTCGGCGCGGGCGGTGGTGGCGAAGGCGTGCCGCAGCGAGTGCGGGGACAGTCGCGCCCAGGCCGGTATGCCCGCGTCACGGGCGAGCCGCCGGATCAGCCGGAACACCGAGTGCCGGTCCAGTCGGGCGCCGCTGGCGGTGACCAGCAGTGCCCCGGTGAGCTGGTGTGTCGCCACGCCCTGCTCGGCGGCACGCTGGGTCAGGTAGGCGTCCACCGCGTACGCGGTCGAGGGGGTGAGGGCGCGGCGGCGGGACTTGCCGCCCTTGCCGGTGAAGCGCACGCTGCGGTGTCCCCGTTCGGCGCCGAGGTCGGCGACGTCCAGCGAGACCAGTTCCCCGACCCGCAGACCCAGGTCGGCCAGGAGGGTGACGGCGGCGCGGTTGCGGGCGGCGGTCGGCCCGGTGTCGGCCTCGGCGGCGGCGAGCAGCGCGTCCACCTCGTCGGGGCTCAGGCCCACGGTGGCCGAGTGGTCGCGGTCGATGCGGGGCCGGTCGGCGTCGGAGACCGGGTTGGCGTGCACCGCCTGGAGCTTGACCAGGAAGTCGTACCAGCTCGACAGGGCGGACAGCTTGCGGGCCACGGTGGCCGGGGTCAGCGGCCGTCCGGTACGGGCGGCCAGGGTGTTCTCCAGTGTCCGCGCGTACTCGTTGACGTGCAGGAAGTTCGCCCGCAGCGGATCCAGGTGGCGGGTGTCGCACCAGCCCAGCCACCCGGCGACGTCCCGTCGGTACGCGTCGCGGGTGTGTTCACTCAACCGCCGGTTACGCAGCCACGCGTCGGTGACGGCCATCGGCCCCCCGGGCAGGGCGGGATGGGCCGGCGGGCGGTACAACGCCGGAGTGTCGGACGAACGCATGTGAGAAATGTTCTCAGTCGTGTTTCAGGTTGACGAACAGGCGCGCCGACGCGTCATGATCGCACACCGCCGGACCGTACGGCCGCAGCACGCGGCCGGGCGGAAGCACCTCCCGCCCGGCCGTCGCATGTGTCAGGCGTTGATCTGCCGCCGGCCGGCGTCGGTTGCGCTGACGGTGACCTTACGGGGCTTGGCCCGCTCCGCCACCGGGATCCGCAGCGTCAACACGCCGTTCTCGTACCCAGCCTCCAGCTTGTCCGTGTCGAGCGTGTCGCCGAGGAAGAGCTGCCGGCTGAACACGCCCATCGGACGCTCGGCGGCGACGAGTTCGACGGTGTCACCGGCGGGCCGGCGACGTTCGGCCCGGACGGTCAGGACGTTGCGCTGGACGGTGCAGTCGATGCTGTCCGGGTCCACACCCGGCAGGTCGAAGGCGGCGTAGAAGTGGTCGCCGTCGCGGTAGGCGTCCATGTGCATGACCGCCGGGCGGCTGGTGGTGCCGAAGAACTGCTCGGCGAGCCGGTCGATCTCACGGAACGGGTCGGTGCGCATCAGCATCTCGTGCCTCCTCGGTTCCTCTGCGCCGAAGGTTTCGGTTAAGTTGAGCCTTGGCGACTCAACTCTGTCTTCATATTTAGCGCTCCGGCCGCGTGTTGTCAACTCGGTGCCCCGCACGCCGCCTGTCCTGCGCGCCCGAGTCACACCGGGCGACCGGCGTCGCCGAGCCGAGCCACCTCGGCAGGATGGGCGGGTTAGGGTGCTGCGATGGGCACACACTCCGCCGCGGTCGAGGCGCTCAAGGCCGACCCGACGACCGCTGCGCTGCGCCGGTCGCTGGAGGTGTACTACGGCGACCCCGGGCGGGACGCGGCGATGGACGCCTTCTACGCCCGCTTCGTCCGCCCCGGTGACCTGGTCTTCGACATCGGCTCCCACGTGGGTGACCACATCGGCAGCTTCCGCCGCCTCGGCGCCCGCGTGGTCGCGGTCGAGCCTCAACCACTGTGCCTGCGGGCACTGCGCACCATCTACGCCGACGACGACCAGGTCGCCCTGATCGAGGCGGCCTGCGGGGCGCAACCCGGCCGGATCGGTTTCCTGGTCAACTCCGCCAACCCGACAGTCTCCACCGCCTCCACCGACTTCGTCAGCGCGGCGGCCGGTGCCGGCGGCTGGGAGGGGCAGGTCTGGGACGGCCAGATCGAGGTCCCGGTCACCACCGTCGACGCCCTCATCGCCGACCACGGCACGCCGGCCTTCGCCAAGATCGACGTGGAGGGTTTCGAGGACGCCGTCCTGGCCGGACTGAGCGCCACGCTCCCCGCGCTGTCGTTCGAGTTCACCACGATCGAACGCGCGGTGGCGCTGCGCTGCCTGGACCGGTTGACCGCACTCGGCTTCGGCGGCTTCGACGTGGCGCTCGGCGACCACAAGGCGCTGACCCTCGGCCGCTGGGCCACCGCCGAGGAGATGGCGGCGTACCTGCTCGCGCTGCCGCACGAGGCCAACTCCGGCGACGTCTACTGCGTGCCGTAACCCCTCGACCGCCAACATTCACGACAGACCTGGCGCGCCGGCCGCCCGACCGGCGATGTCCTAGTCGCGCCGTAACCTGACGTCGTGCTGTCTCAGATCAACGGCCTGGCCCGACACTTCACCGAGGACACGCTGCGGGCATACCTGCTGAGCCGCTCGACACGAACTGACAACGGGTGCCTCGTCGCACGCGGCTACGGCCGCCAGCGGGGCGTGTACCAGAAGCTGGCGGGCCGGGCCTGGGCGCACATCGCGGCGTACGTGGTCTTCGTCGGCGATTACGACCCCACTCTCGAGGTCCACCACGACTGTGGAGTGCCGGACTGCATCGAGCCAACGCATCTGCGCCAACTCAGCCACGCGGACAACTGCCGCGAACGCCGCCAACCCCCGGTGTGCCGCAACGGGCACGAGCGGGAGACCGAGCCGTCGACGGGCCGCTACCGGCGGATCTGCCGGGCCTGCAACCGCGAGGCGCAGAAGCGCTGGCGCGAGCGCCAGGCCGCTGAGGTCGCCGCAGCCCGCGCGACGTACGGGCCAGCCTGACGCCCCCGGAAGCTCTGACCAGGCGGCGAAGTCCGTCATTTACACCAGAGCAAGCCCTTACGCACATTAACAGTCATTATGATGCGCTAGCAATATGCCCGATTTGTAAGCATTATTTATTGGATTGGCATTGCCGGTAATTCAATAAATAATGCCCAGCTCGTCCGAGGTCGGATGAGACGGCCCGGACGAGTCGTGGAGCCGGATCGACAACGTGATCTTCTACGGCACCCGTCGTCTGGACGCGCGTCCTGGAATCAGGTCGTGTGGCGGATGATCGAGCCTGCGATCCGTTCGGTGAGCCCCGGCGAGAAGAACGGATGGTGACCCATCCCAGGCACGATGTCCAGCTGGGCCGCCGGGATCTGCGCCGCGAGGGCTTCACCGTGGGCCTGGGGAAACACGGGGTTGAGGAAGATTCACGCCGAAATTGGCGCTGGCGGTGATGGCCCTTGAGGACCAACGCTCGGAGAAGTCCCGTTAGGCAAGATCGTGGATGGCCGAGCTCGTCTATCGCAGAAAGCTAGTGACTTTCTGCGATAGAGTGCCGGACCGGGAGCGGTGACCTGGATTCAACCGCAACCGGTGCGGTGCCGACTGGCCGTGCTTTTCTGCGATAGGGCGGGAGGTGGTTCGGGTGGGCACGGTGCGTCGGCTGCGCCCGGTGGCGGGGCCGTCGGTGGTCGAGGCGATCGACGGCTTCCTGGCGACCCTCGATCATCCGGAGACCGCCGGCACCCGTCGGGTCTACGCCTCGACGCTGCGGCAGGTGCGCGAGCACCTGGGCCCGGCCACCCCCCCTCGCAACACTCGACACCCCGGCCGCCGCAACGGAGCTGGTCGCCTGGTTCACGGGCCGGTGGGGTGAGCGCGCGCCGGCCACGTACAACCGCAACCTGGACACCCTGCGCTCGACGATCGGTTACTGGCGGGAACAGGACTGGCTCGCCGGTGATCCGAGCCGGGCGTTGCGCCGGCGCGGCCGGGCGCCGGATCGGACCCGGGCGCTGGGCCGGGCGGAGATCAGCGCGCTGCTGGGCCGAGAGGACCTGCCGCTGCGGGAGCGGACGCTGTGGCGGCTGCTGTACGAGAGCGCTGCCCGCGCCGGCGAGGTCCTCGCGCTCGACGTGGAGGACCTGGACCTGCGCAACCGGTGCGCGAAGGTGCGCCGCAAGGGCAACGCCGTCGACGTGATCGTGTGGCAGACCGGGACCGCCCGGCTCCTGCCCCGCCTGCTCAAGGGGCGGTCCCGCGGTCCGGTGTTCCTCACCGACCGCCGCGCCCGGGTGCCCCTGGCCCCGGCTGACGTCTACGAGCCGACCGGGCAGGCCCGGCTGTCCTACCGCCGGGCCGCCGAACGCTTCACCGAGACCACCGGCGGCGCGACGCTGCACCAGCTGCGGCACTCCGCGCTGACCCACGCCGCCGAGGACGGGGCGAACACCTCCACCCTGCTGTCGTTCTCCGGGCACACCTCGGTGGCGTCCCTGGCCCGCTACGCCCGGGTGTCACCGGAGGCGCTGCGCCGCTGGCAGCAGCACCGCGACCCGACCACCCGCCGCCGGTAGGCGTCAGCACGGCCGGGCCTGCGGCCGGCCGAGCAGCGATTCCCAAGCCAGCTGCTCGTCGGGCTTGGCCATCAGCGCCTCGATGCGTCGTCGGCTTCAGGGGTTTGCGAGCCAGCGAAGCACGTCGTCGGTGAGGTTCACGTCGTATGGAAGACCGCGCAGGTCTTCGGCAGAGGCATTCAGGCCGCGAGCCCGAGCCAGGTCGGCCAGCTTCGCCCACGGGTGTGCCTCGGGGTTCTCGTCGTCGTCAGGAAGAACGGCGTTCAACGTCGCGCGGACGATGTTGTCCCGGGCCACGTGGTCCGGAACAGCATCGTCGCGTGTGCTACCGGATGTCCGACTGATCGTGAAGCCACGAGCATCATGCAAGATCACGCGGCGGCCGTCATCGAGCGCGGCATATTCGCTGACCGAGAAGCTCTGGGCGTCCGGATCGTCAAGGCGTTCCGGTCGGATGTCGCAGATCGCACCCAGCCCTACGACTCGTCCTGGGTTGACCAAGCGAAGATCGGTGTGATCGTCAGCGGCGTCTGGGTGCGCATGCCAACCGCTCTTCACGTCGCTCACTTCCTCGGTGGTCCCGCACTGGGCGCCGCTGCCGGGGCAGCACGCCGACCCTGGTCGTCCTCGGCCGCACCCACGCCGAGATCACCGCCGCGCTGCTGGCGGCGCTCGCGACCAGCCGCCTGGCCGCCGACTCACATCCGCACGCCGACTTCGCCGCCGGCGTCGACACCGCCGTCCGCGCCGTCGCCGACCTGGCGCCGCTGATCGGGGCGGCCGGGTTCCAACGGGCCCACCCGATCGCCAAGGCCCGCGCCGACCTGACCGGGCTGCTGTACGCCGACGGCATCCACGACAGCCTCTACCGCTCCGGCGGCGTCACCCTCCTGAGCGAACCGGTCACCGAGGTGGCGCCCATCCGACCTGGCACCGCAGCCGCCGACCGCTTCGACAAGGCAGCCTGAACAGCAAGACGGCGCGCACCCTCCTGACGAAGGTGCGCGCCGCCGACGCATGTCAGTGCGTGTGAAAGCCGTTCTCCAGGTCGAACACCGTGCCCTCGGCCTTGGCGCACAGCGCGGCGATCACCCGGCGGGCCAGCAGCTCCGACATCCGGTCCCGGATCTGCTCCTGGTCGCACCAGGCCCAGCTGCGCAGCTCGTCCGGCGGCAGATGGATGTCAGCTGTGCCCAGCTCGTCGAGGGAGCCACCGTCGTAGACGAACATGACACCCTCGGTGCGTCCCGGCCGCTGCGGCACCCAGTCGGTCACCAGCAGCCGGCCGGGGACGATCGACTTGCCCAACTCCTCCTTGACCTCACGGACCGCCGCCTGCCGGGGTGACTCGTCGGCGTCGACGCACCCACCGACGATCTCCCAGTAGTCCTTGTAGGCGGGCTCAACCAGCAGAGCCCGCCTGGCAGCGTCGGTGAACAGAACCGCGGCGCCCATGCGTTTTCGGGGAAGCGTCGCCGTGTAGTCGCCGGATGGTGTGCTCACCACCGCAGGCTACCCGCGCCGGCGACCTCACCACGCACCTTCGGCACTCCTACGCGGTGACGGCGCTGACCGCCGAAGCCGAGAAGGCCGTGAGCTGACCCCACGCCGACCGACGGCGGACACACGTCGGTGCGGCGGGCGTCACGGCTGGTAGCCCGTCTTGTCGGCGTCGGTGATCTCGCGCAGCACCCGGGCCGGTGATCCGACGGCGATGACACCGGACGGGATCGAGCGGGTGACCACACTGCCCGAACCGATGATCGTGTTGGCGCCGATGGTCACGCCCTGGTTGATGGTGACGCCGCCACCGATCCAGACGTGGTCGCCGATCGTGACCGGCTTGGCGTAGCACGCCCCGGCCGCCCGTTCACCAGCGTCGACGGCGTGATTGGCGGTGTAGATGCCGACCCGTGGGCCGAACAGGACGTGATCGCCGATGGTGATCCCGCCGCCGTCCAGCATCACGCAGTCGAAGTTCGCGTAGAAGTGGTCGCCGACGCTGATGTTGAAGCCGAACTCGCAGCGGAACGTCGGTTCGAACTGAGCCCCGCTCCCGACCGCGCGCAGCAGACGACGCAGGATCGCCTCGCGCTGCTGCGGTGACTGCCCGAAACTGTCGTTGTACTCGGTCGTCAGCAGCACGGCCCGCTGCCGGGCCTGCACCAGCTCGTCGGTGAGATCGTTGTACATCCGGCCGGAGAGGATGTGCTCCCGTTGTTCCTCAAGTGTCACCGCATGATTCTCCCGGTTGGCGGTGTCGTGCGGAATGCAGGGCTAGCCGGTCCGGCGGGACAACGGAGATCCACCCGGACGCCTAGGCTTCGGTGCGAGGTGGAACGGGGGGGGGGGCACGAGATGGTCAGTGGTGCGGGAGTCGTCGGGATCGCGCTGGTCGCGCTGGGGTTGGTGCTGACGCCGGGGCCGAACATGGTCTATCTGGTGTCGCGGTCGATCACCCAGGGCCGCCGGGCGGGGCTGATCTCGCTGCTCGGGGTCGCCGCGGGCTTCGCGGTCTACCTGGGGGCGGCGGTGGCCGGCATCGCCACGGTGTTCGTCCTCGTGCCGGCGCTCTACACGGTGGTGAAGCTGGCCGGAGCGGCGTACCTGCTGTGGCTGGCGTGGCAGGCGATCCGGCCCGGCGGGCACTCGCCGTTCAACCCGGCGCCGCTGCCGCCGGACCCGGCCCGGCGGCTGTTCACCATGGGGCTGGTCACCAACCTGCTCAACCCGAAGATCGCCATCCTGTACGTCTCGCTGCTGCCGCAGTTCATCGACCCGGCCCGGGGCAACGTGGCCGGGCAGAGCCTGCTGCTCGGGCTGACCCAGATCGCCCTGGCGTTGACGGTCAACGCGCTGATCGTGCTGACCGCCGGCGGGATCGCCGGCTTCCTCGGCCGGCGTCCCCTGTGGCTGCGGGTGCAGCGGATGCTGATGGGCACGGTGTTGGCGGCGCTGGCCGTGCAGATCGCCGCCGACCGTTCGCGTGCCGCCGTGGCCACCCCCTGAGATCGGTCTCAGCTCTCGCGCAGCACGGCGACACCACCGGGTGGCAGGGTGACCGCCTCGTCGACCCGGGCGGCGGTGAGCAGGTCCAGCCCACGCGCCGGTACCCGGTGCGCGCGGTCGGTGTGGTTGAGCAGGAACAGCCAGCTCACGCCGTCACCGAGTCGGCGTACCGCCTCGACCCCGGCGGGCGCGTCCGGGCAGACCGGGACGGCGCCGGCGGCCCGGGCGGCGGTGTCGAGCAGCCGGCGGTAGGTGGCGTCGTCGGGGCGGGTGGAGACGTACCAGGCGGTGCCGGCGCCGTGGCGGTGGCGGGTGATCGCGGGTGCCCCGTCGAGCACCCCGCCGACGTACGCGGTGACCGTTTCCGCCCCGGTCAGGTGGACGGTCTCGGCCCAGATCCGGCCGGTGCCGCCGTCGCCGAGCCGTACCTGGTCGCCGTCGGCGAGCGGGTGGAACTCCTCCACCCGTACGCCGAGCACGTCACGCAGCGCGCCCGGGTAGCCGCCGAGCCGTACCCGGGCGTGCTCGTCTGCGGTGCCGCTGAGGTACGTGGCCAGCAGGTGACCGCCGCCGTGCACGTACTCGCGCACCCACTCGGCGGTGGTGCCGGCGACCATGTAGAGGGCGGGCAGGACGAGCAGCTCGTACCCGTCGAGGGGGTCACCGGGTACGACCGTGTCGCAGCCGTAGCCGGCGTGCCACAGGGCCCGGTGGACGGCGGCGAGTTCCTCGTGGTGGTCCAGCCGGGCCGAGGGCAGGCCCGGGTGGCGCAACGCCCAGGCGCTCGCGGCGTCGACGGCCAGCGCCACGGACGCCTCGACGGCGCCGGCTACCTCGGAGAGCCGCTCCAGCGCCGTACCGAGGTCGACGGCCTCGCGGAACGCCCGGCTGTCCGGGCCGGCGTGCGGCACGAGAGCGGAGTGGAAGCGTTCGGCGCCGCCGGCGGGGGCCCGCCACTGGAAGAACATCGCCCCGTGCGAGCCACGGGCCACGTGGGCGAGGCTGTGCCGCAGCATCCGCCCCGGCTCCTTGGTGTGCGACCGCCCGGTGGTGTGGATCTGTTGGGGGGCGCTCTCCATCAGCAACCAGGGCGGCGTCGGTGTACCACGGTCGACGGCGGCGTGCCGGGCCCAGCCCCGGGCCAGGTCGCCGGCCAGCGCGGTCTGTTCCTCGGCGCCACCGTCGACGGCCGACGGGTAGTGGTCGACGGCGACCAGGTCCAGCTCGCGGGCCCAGCGGGCGTGGTCGACCGGCACCCAGTCGCCGAGCACGTAGTTGGTGGTGACCGGGGTCTGCGGCGCGGCGGCGCGCAGCAGGTCCCGCTGGTCGGCGTACGCGGCGAGCAGCGTGTCGGACCAGAAGCGGCGGAAGTCCAGCAGGTGGCCGGGGTTGCCCAGGTACTGGGTGGCGCGGGGGGTGCTGATCTGCGCCCAGTCGGAGTAGTGCTGGCTCCAGAAGCTGGTGACCCAGGCGTCGTTGAGGGTGGCCAGGTCGCCGTAGCGTCCGGCCAGCCAGCGCCGGAAGGCGCGGGCGGTGTGCTCGCAGTGGCAGGTGGTGCCGTACTCGTTGTGCACGCGCCACAGCGTCACGGCCGGGTGGTGGGCGTACCGGTCGGCGAGGGCGGCGGTGATGCGGCGGGCGGCGGAGCGGTAGGCGGGGGCGGCGGCGCAGTAGGTGTCGCGGCTGCCGTGATGCAGGCGGACCCCGTCGGCGGTGACCGGCAGCGCGCCCGGGTGGGCGTGGGAGAACCAGGGTGGCGGGGAGGCGGTGGGGGTGGCCAGGGCGACCCGGACGCCGCCGTCGTGCAGCAGGTCGAGGACCTGGTCGAGCCAGTCGAAGGTGTACCGGCCGGGGGCCGGTTCCAGGCGGGACCAGGCGAACACGCCGACGGTGACCAGGTTGACCCGGGCCCGGCGCATCAGCGCGACGTCCTCGGCCCAGACCCGAGCCGGCCACTGCTCCGGGTTGTAGTCACCGCCGTAGCAGAGCCGACCGTCGTGCCACATCGCCCACCACCCGTCGGATTAGTTGATGATCTGTACAAACTAGGGAGGCGATTTGCCCATGTCAACGGCACCGAAATTTTCGGCATCGATGATCCTCGTTGACAGTTCGTCGGGTAATTAAAGAAACTGTCCGCACCGCCGTACCGTCTTCGAGGAGAGCCGATGCCGTACCGACCGCCGTTGGTGCCGTACGAGACGTTCGTGGCCGACCCGCCCGACCTGCCCGCCCGATCCCCCGGTGAGGGCGGGACGGCGGTGGTGGGCCGGGCCGAGTTCGTCGGCGGCGACGTGTCCGGGGCCGCCTTCAAGGCGGCGCTGGCCGACGGGGTGACGGCGGTGGTCCGGGTGGAGTCCGCCGGCGACGGCGTGATCCGGGTCCGGCTCGCCGAGGACCCCCAGGCCCGGACCCGCTCCGCGCGGGCGGTGACACTGGTCCGCCCGGAGGCGCGGCCGGCCACCGTGACCGCCGACGACCGGTGGGTACGCGTGGACGCCGGGGCGGTGGTCGCCGAGATCCGGCTCGACCCGTGGCGGATCCGGTTCCTGCGCCCCGACGGCACCGTCCTGGTCGAACAGGACCCCGGGACGGTCGACATCAGCGGCCGGCGACGCACCCTGCCCTTCGGCCGCTCCACGGTCGACGGGGTCCGCGTCGCCTGGCACGAGAGCTTCGTCGCGCCCGGCGACGAACGCTTCGTCGGCTTCGGGGAGAAGTTCACCCCGCTGGACAAACGTGGCCAGCGGGCGCTGATGTGGAACTTCGACGCCTTCGGCAGCGAGTCCGACCGGTCGCACAAGAACGTGCCGTTCTATCTGTCCAACCGGGGCTACGGGCTGCTGGTCGACAGTGGCCTGCCGGTGCAGTTCGACGTCTGCCAGTCCACCCACAGCACCGTCCAGATCCTGGTCCCCGACGACCTGCTGGACTACTACGTGCTGGCCGGGCCGACCCCCGCCGAGGTGCTGGACCGCTTCGACCGGCTCACCGGCCGGCCGTACCTGCCGCCGCGTTGGGCGTTCGGCGCCTGGATCTCCTCCGGCTTCTATCCGGACAGCCAGCAGAAGGTGCTGGACCGGGCGCGCCGCATCCGCGAGCGCGACATCCCCTGCGACGTGCTGCACCTGGACTGCTACTGGCAGGTCGCCGGGAACTGGTCGGACCTGCGCTGGGACGCCGAGGCGTTCCCCGACCCCGCCGGGATGCTGCGGACCCTCGGCGAGCAGGGCTTCCGGGTCTGTCTCTGGACGAACCCGTACCTGATGACCGGCAGCCCGCTGTACGCCGACGCGGAACGGGCCGGCTACTTCCTGCGCCGCCCCGACGGCAGCACGTACGTGGCCGACGTGTGGCACGGCAGCTATCCGGTCAGCGCCATCGTGGACCTGACCAACCCGGCCGCCGTCGACTGGTTCACCGGCCTGCTGCGGCCCCTGTTGCAGCAGGGCGTGGCGGTGTTCAAGACCGACTTCGCCGAGGGGGTGCCGGCCGATGCGGTGGCCCACAACGGGATGACCGGCGTCGAGCTGCACAACGTCTACAGCCTGCTGTTCAACGACGTTGTCGCCCAGGTCACCGAGGAGGTGGCCGGTCACCGGGCGGTGTGGGCACGCTCGTCGTACCTGGGCGGGCAGCGACACAGCGCGCAGTGGAGCGGCGACGTCAACGCCACCTGGCCGGCGCTGGCCAGCACGTTGCGCGGCGGGCTGTCGCACGGACTGTCCGGGGTGCCGTTCTGGAGCCACGACACCGGCGGGTTCCACGGCACCCCGGACCCCGACCTGTACGTACGCTGGTCGCAGTTCGGGGCGCTGTCGCCGCTGCTGCGGCTGCACGGCACCACCAGCCGGCTGCCCTGGGACTTCCCGGCCGAGACCGAACGGCTCGCGGTGGCCGCGCTGCGGTTGCGATACCGGCTCATGCCGTACCTGTGGTCGGCGGCGGTGCGGGCCGCCCGTACCGGGGCGCCGGTGATGCGCGCCCTGCTGGTCGACACCCCGCAGGACCCGACGGCCTGGACCGTCGACCTGCAGTACCGCCTCGGCACCGACCTGCTGGTGGCGCCGGTGCTGGACCCGACCGGTCGGCGCGACGTCTACCTGCCCGTCGGGGACGACTGGATCGACGCGGCCACCGGCGAGCGGCACCCGGGCGGACGGCACCTGCGGGTCGACGTGCCGCTGTCGCGCACCCCGCTGTACGTGCGGCACGGCACGCTGCTGCCGCTGGTCGCGCCGCACCCCACCGTCGGCGACCAACCGTTCCGCGACGTCACGCTGGTCAGTTGGGGTGCCGTCGAGGGGCGGACGGTGGTGCACGACGTCGACGGCGATACCGTCATCGAGGCGTTCCGCGACGGCGACGAGTTGCGGATCAGGACGCGAGGGCCGCTGCTGGTGGGGCAGTTGGCCTTCGCCGGGGTCGGCGATGCCGACCTGCCGGCCCGGTCACTGCTCAACGGTGCGGCGGTGACCGTCGTGCCCTTCGCGGGCTTGTTCCCCGCGTAGGGCCGACCGTCCCGCGCGTGGGGCCCGGCTGGACGGAGTCGGGCCCCACGCGCGGGACGGGGCCGGACCCGGGTGGGTCCGGCCCCTGCCGGGCGGCCGCACCGCGCCCGGATCAGCCCTTCACCGCACCGGTGATCACACCCTTGGTGAAGTGCCGCTGCACGAACGGATAGATGATCACCGCGGGGATGACCGTCACGATCACCACGGCCATCTTGACCGCGAGCGTCGGCGGGTACGCCGTCACGCCGGGCAGGCTCACCGACGCGCCGGAGACGTTCGGCGACTGTCCGGCCAGGATGTAGCTCTGCAACACCCGCTGGATCGGGAACTTGTCGTTGGAGTCGATGTAGAGCACCGCGTTGAAGTACGCGTTCCAGTAGCCGACCGCGTAGAAGAGCCCGACCACGGCGATCACCGCCTTGGACAGCGGCAGCACGATCCGGGTGAGGATGCGCAACTCCCCCGCGCCGTCGATGCGGGCGCTGTCGAGCAGTTCGGCCGGCACGTTCATGAAGAACGCGCGGATCACCACCAGGTTGAACACGCTGATCGCGCTGGGCAGGATCAGCGACCAGATGCTGTCCTTGAGGCCCAGCCCGGTCACCACCAGGTAGCTCGGCACCAGCCCCGGGAAGATCAGGAACGTCAGCAGGAAGTAGAACAGCAGCCCACGGTGGGCCACCGAGCCCGGGCGGGACAGCCCGTACGCGGCCAGCACGGTGAGCACCAGGCTGACCGTGGTGCCGAGCACGGTGACCAGCGTGCTGATCCACACCGCCTGGGTGACGTCCCCGCCGCTGAAGATGGTGATGTACGCGGACGGGTCGATCTCCCGGGGGATCATGACCATGCCGCCCGCGTCGTCGATGGTGCCGCGTGAGGCGAGGCTGGTGACCAGTACCGTCCAGAGCGGCACCAGCACCGCCGCGACCAGCAGGGCGAGCACGAACCCCTTGCCGATGGTCAGGGACGTCGAGGGGCGCCCCGCCCACACCGGACGGCCGGAGTGGCGTCGTCGCGGCGGTGGCGCGGGCGGCCCCGCCGTTCTCGGTGCCGCGGGCACCGGCCCGGCACCACTGAGTTGTGCGGTCATGATTTCGCGTACACCCCCTGCTCGCCGAGCCGGTGCGCGACCTTGTTCGCGGTGAGGATCAGAGCCAGTCCGACCACCGCCTTGAACAGGCCCGCCGCGGCACCGAGCCCCCACTGCTGGGTACTGATCGCCTGGTAGTAGACGAAGGTGTCGAGCACTTCGGCGGCCTCTCGGCCGACCGCCTCGCGTTGCAGGATGAACTGCTCGAAGCCGACCGAGAGCGCGTCGCCGAGCCGCATGATGAGCAGCAGCACGATCACCGGACGCAGGCCGGGCAGGGTGATGTGCCACAGCCGTCGCCACCGCCCGGCGCCGTCGGCCGCCGCCGCCTCGTACAGGTTCTGGTCGATCGCGGACAGCGCGGCCAGGAAGACGATCGCCCCCCAGCCCAGGTCCTTCCAGACCGCCTCGGCGGTGACCAGCACGATGAACGTGTCCGGGTTGGTCATGATCTCCCAGGGCTGCAGACCGGCCTGGCGCATCTCCTGGGCCAGCAGTCCGGCCCCGCCGAACATCTGCACGAAGAACGTCACCACCAGCACCCAGCTGAAGAAGTGCGGCAGGTAGACGACGCTCTGCACGAAGCCGCGCAGCCGCCCGGAGACCACGCTGTTGAGGATGAGCGCCAGCAGGATCGGCAGCGGGAAGAAGAACACCAACTGGAAGGCCGTGATGCTCAGCGTGTTGCGGACCGCGTCCCAGAACAGCGGGTCGCGGAAGAGTGCCTCGAAGTTGCCGAAGCCGATCCACTCGCTGTTGAGGAACGCGTCCAGCGGGTCGTCGCCGACGAACGGGTTGTAGTCCTGGAAGGCGATGACGTTGCCCAGTGTGGGCAGGTAGTGGAAGACCAGCAGCAGGGCCGCCGCCGGCGCGGCCATCGCCAGCAGCGGCCAGTCGCGGCGCAGCCGGGCCCGCAGGCTGCGCCGCCCACCCCGCCGGGGACGCCGCGGTGGCGGCGTACGCTCGGCGGGTGGTCGCGTCTCGACGGTGCCGGGGGCGCTCATGACGGTCCCCCGGCACCGGTCGTGCCGCCGTCCGGCGGCACGGTGACCGGCCCGTTCATCGGCCGTTGTCGGCGAGCGCCTTCTCGTGGAACGCGCGGCCCTCCTCGCCACCGGTGTCCAGGAACTCCTTGCGCACCTGGGCCAGGTCGCTGACCGGGCGACGGCCGCGCAGGATGTCGCGGATCTTGTCGTCGGTCGGTTGGATGATCTTCGACCAGTTCGCCGGCAGCTCCAGCTTGATCCCGGCGAACAGGTCCTGCTCCATCTGGCCGATGTGGTTGCGGTAGTAGCCGATGTAGTCCTGCACGTAGTTGGGGGTGTCGCCGCTGCGCACCTTGACCGGCACCCGGCCGCCGATGTGGGTGTACTGCGCGCCCAACTCGCTGCGGCCCAGCTCGGTCAGGGTCGGGGTGCCGTCGGCGCCCCGGGTGAAGTGCTGGCCCTCGGCGCCGTACTCGCGCAGCTCGAACTCGCGGCTGCCGAACGGCGCGGCACACCAGTTGAGCACCCGCAGCAGCTCGTCGACCCGCTCGGCGGCCAGGTCCTTCTTGAGAAAGGTATAGAAGATCGGCTTCTCACTTCCCCAGACGACCGGTTGGGCGCCCTGCGCGCCGAACAGCGGCAGCGGCTGCATGTTGAAGGTGGGCAGTTCCTTGACCCGTTCGCTCTGCATGCCCTGCCAGGCGCCGAGACCGTCCTGGAACAGCAGGATCTTGCCGGCCTTGAACAGCTGCTTCTCGTCGGCGCCCCGGCTGGCGACGGTGTCGGGGTGCACCAGACCCTCGGCGAACAGCCGGGCGGTGAACGCCAGCGCCGCCTCGAAGGCCGGGTTCTCGAACTTGTGTTCCAGGCCGCCGTCTGGCTTCTTGCGCCAGATCTGCTGGCAGCCGAACAGCTGCTGCACCACGTCGAAGACGCTGCCGAAGGCCCACACCCCCTTGGCCGGGTCGGTGGCCTTCTTGCCGATCTCATACAGCTCGTCGGGGGTGGTGGGGGTGGCCAGGCCGGCGGCGTCGAACAGGTCCTTGCGGTGGAACATGGCCCACGCGAACGGCCCGTCGGTGGGGAACGGCACGGCGTAGAGCCGTCCACCCCAGACCGAGTACTCCCAGGCGCCGCTGGGCAGCGAGGCGAGGTACGGGTACTTCGCCGCGTTGTCGCCCTGGAGGTGGTCGGTCAGGTCGGTGAACAGCGCCTTGACCGCGTCGGAGAACCGGGCGACCTTGTCCACCTCCCAGTTCGGTGCGCAGAGCAGGTCCGGCACGTCCCGGGCGCCGAGCATGGCGTTGAGCTTGTCGGAGTAGGTGTTGCCGTCCTGCAGGCTCGGGCTGACCTCCACGCCGAGCTTGCCGTTGACCGCGGCAAGGTACGCGTTGCGCCCCAGCGGCGGCGGGGTCGGGCCCCACCACGGGGTCATCGTCTGGATCGGGGGGCCGCCCCGGCCCGGCTGCTCGGTGACCGCGTCGACGAGTTGGCGCGGGTAGCTGAGATAGCCGTCCGGGATCGGGCCCTCGCCGGGGATGTCCGGCTTGAGCAGTTCGACCCGCTGGTAGGTGGGCAGCACCGCCTTGATGGCGTCGGCGCCGGTGGCGCTGCCCTGGCTGCCGGCTTCCTTGCTGCATCCGGCCAGGGCGCCGCCGCCCACGGTCGCGGCGGCGCCGAGGCCGACCAACCGCAGCATGGTCCGGCGGTCGGTGGATGTGCGCGTAAGAGGCGTCACGGCGCACTCCCTTCGTCATCGATAACGGTTTGCGGAGCGGGGGACTCCGGCTAGGATTAGTTGGGGTTCTAGCCGAACAAACTAATCGACGGCTATCCCGTCCCACAAGACAGGGCGTGCCGGCGGCCCGGACGGCGTGGCCGGTCCCGCCACGGCGGTACGCGATGATGGACGCGCGCGCCACGACACCGGCGCAGGGAGCGGGCAGATCGTGATCAGCATCCAGAACGAACCGCAGCCGACCGACCTCGGTGACGTGCGGGTCGCCAACCGCGCGGTGGTCCTGCGGCACGTCCGCCTGCACGCCCCCTGCTCCCGTGCCGACATCGCCGCCCGCACCGGCCTGAACAAGGCCACCGTCTCCAGCCTGGTCAGCGAACTGATCGACCAACGACTGGTGCGCGAGACCGGGCTCACCGAGAACCGGGTCGGCCGCCCGGCGACGATGCTGGTGCTCGACGGCGAACCGTACGCCGCGCTCGGCCTGCAGATCGGCGCCGACGAACTCGTGGCGGTCGCCATCGACCTCGGCGGCAACAGGCTGCTCACCTGGCGGCGGGCCTTCGCTCCCGGCACGGTCCCCCCCGCCGAGACGCTACGCGCGCTGACCGCCCTGGCCCGCCGCGCGATCGGCCGGGTCACCAGCCAGGGCCGCACCGTGCTCGGCCTCACCGTCGGGGCGCCCGGGCTGGTGGACGCCGCCGGGACGGTCCCGCTGTCCGACGCCCTGGGCTGGCGGGACGTGCCGGTCGCCGCAGACCTGCGCGCGGCCCTGCGCGAGCCCGCCTTCGCCGTCGGCGTGGACAGCGTCGCCAACCTCGCGGCCCTGGCCGAACAGCGACACGGCCCGCACGCCGGCACCACCGACCTGGTGCACCTGACCGGCGGCATCACCGTCGGCGCCGGGATCATCGCCGCCGGCCGGCTGCTGCGCGGCGGGCGCGGCCTCGCCGGCGGGATCGGCCACCTGCCGGTGGACCCGTCCGGGCCGCCCTGCGACTGCGGCGCCCGGGGCTGCCTGACCGCGCTGGTCGGGCTGCCCGCCGTGGTACGCCGGCTGTTGCCCGACGCCGAGGCCGACGGCCCGGTCACCGACTACCTGCCGGAGCTGACCCGGATCGTGGCCCTGGCCCGCCAGGACGACCCCACCGTGCGCAGCGGTCTGGCCGAGACCGGCCGGCACCTCGGCCAGGGCGTGGCCGTCCTGGCCGACCTGCTCAACCCGGAGGCGGTGGTGCTCGGCGACCACTTCGCGACCCTGGCGCCCTGGCTGCTGCCGGCGGCCCGGTCGGAACTCGCCGCGCGCGCCCACGCCCCCGCGGCCGGCGGCGCGCGGCTCGACGCCTCCACCCTGGACACCGCGGCGGCGCTCGGCGGGGCCACCGCGGCCCTGGCCGTCGTCGAGGCCGGGCGGTTACCGACCCGCTGACCTGGGCGCCGCGCACCGAGTCTTGACCGGACCGGTCGATGGCGCCAACCTCGAAGCGAGCCGCCCCGTTCGGGCACCCGGGGCGGCTTGTTCTCCGCGGTTCGTCGAAGCGCTTCGCCTGCGTCCGGGCCGGCGACCGTCACCCCACCGTCACCTGCGATGCCGCTCGGCCATCCGCCGTCGAAGCGCTTCGACCTCCGGCGCGCCGGGCACTGGAAGGCGATCCACCATGACCGACCGCACCCTGCCCGCATCCCGGGACCGGATCGATGACCTGCTGGCCCGGCTCACCCTGCCGGAGAAGATCGGCCTGCTGCACCAGTGGCAGGCCCCGGTCCCCCGGCTCGGCCTGCCCCCGTTCAAGACCGGCACCGAAGCGCTGCACGGCGTCGCCTGGCTCGGCCCGGCCACCGTGTTCCCCCAGGTCATCGGCCTGGCCAGCAGTTGGGACCCCGACCTGGTACGCGCCGTCGGCGTGGCCGTCGGCACCGAGGTACGCGCCAAGAACCACGCCGACCCCGACCGCGTCGGCCTCAACGTCTGGGCCCCCGTGGTCAACCCGCTGCGCGACCCGCGCTGGGGCCGCAACGAGGAAGGCTGGTCCGAGGACCCGTGGCTGACCGGGCGGCTCGCCACCGCGTACGCGCAGGGGCTGCGCGGTGACCATCCCGAGCGGCTGCGGACCGCCCCCACGGTCAAGCACTTCCTCGGCTACAACAACGAGACCGACCGGGCCACCACCTCCAGCGACCTGCCGCCCCGGGTGCTGCACGAGTACGAACTGCCCGCGTTCCGCGCCCCGATCGCCGCCGGCGCGGCGGTCGGCGCGATGGCGTCGTACAACCTGGTCGACGGGGTGCCGGCGCACCTGAGCCCGCTGATCGACGCCGAGCTGCGCAGGTGGGCGCCGGACGAGGTGCTGGTGGTCGGCGACGCCGGCGCGATCGGCAACCTCGCCGACCTGCAGGGCCACGCCCCCGACCACGTCCACGGGTTCGCCGCCGCGCTGCGCGCCGGGATCGACAGCTTCACCGAGGACCACACCGACAGCGCACCCACCCGGCGGTGGCTGACCGAGGCACTGGACCGGGGCCTGATCTCCGAGTCCGACGTGGACCGGGCGGTACGGCGCATCCTGTCCGTGCGGCTGCGCCTGGGTGACCTGGACCCGCCGCACGACGACCCGTACGCCGCGACACCCGCCGACGTCGTCGACTGCCCGGCCCACCGCGACCTGGCCCGGCAGGCCGCCCGCGAGTCCGTGGTGCTGCTGCGCAACACCGGTCTGCTGCCCCTGGCGGCCGGTACGCGGGTCGCCGTGCTCGGTCCGCTGGCCGACGCCGTCCACGAGGACTGGTACAGCGGCACCCTGCCGTACGCGGTGACCACCTACCAGGGGCTGGCCGGACGGCTGCCGCAGGTCACCACCCACTCGGGCGCCGACCGTGTCGCGCTGCGGGTCGGCGACCGGTATGTGGGCTGCCCGGACACCGCCGACGGCGGCCCGCTGACGCTCGGCGCCGACGCCACCTGGTTCGACGTGTTCGACTGGGGTCGTGACACGGTGGCGCTGCGGGCTGTCGGCAACGGCCGGCACGTCGGCGCCGACGACGACGGCGCCCTGCGCAACGACCGGCCCGGCCCGGGCGGCTGGGTGGTGCGCGAGACGTTCCAGTTCGACCCGCTGCCCGCCGGCACCGTGCTGCTGCGGCACCTGGCCACCGACCGGTACGTCACCGCCGACGACCAGGGGCGGCTGCGGGTCGACGGCGACGACCGGCAGGCTGCCACCGCCTTCGGTATCGACCTGGTGATCGACGGCGCCGCCGAGGCCGCCGCGCTGGCCGCCGACGCCGACGTGGCGGTGGTGACGCTCGGCAACCACCCGATGGTCAACGGCCGCGAGACCGAGGACCGGGTGGACCTGGCCCTGCCCGCCCGGCAGGAGGCCATGCTGCGCGCCGTGCACGCCGCCAATCCCCGGACGGTGCTGGTGGTGACCAGCAGCTACCCGTACGCGATCGGGTGGGCGCAGCAGCACCTGCCGGCGGTGCTGTGGTCCGCCCACGGCGGGCAGGAACACGGCCGGGCCCTGACCGACGTGCTGCTCGGCGACGCCGACCCGGCCGGCCGGCTCACCCAGACCTGGTACGCCGACACCGCCGACCTGCCCGACCTGCTCGACTACGACGTGATCGGCGCCGACTCCACCTACCTGTACTTCCGGGGCGATCCGCTGTACCCGTTCGGTCACGGGCTGTCCTACGCCCACTTCGACTACGCCGACCTGCGATTGAGCACCACCACCGCGACCGTCGGCGACACGGTGGAGGTGAGCGTGGACGTCACCAACACCGGATCCCGGCCCGGCGTGGAGGTGGTGCAGCTCTACACCCGGCAACGCCGCTCCCGGGTCAAGCAGCCGCTGCGGCAACTGCGCGACTTCGGCCGGGTCACCCTGGCCCCCGGCGAACGCCGGACGGTGACGCTGCGGCTGCACACCGCCGAGCTGGGCTGGTGGGACGCCGAACGCGACGGTCTCGTGGTCGAGGACACCACCCACACCGTGCTGGTCGGACGCTCCGCCACCGACGTACGGCTGGTCGGCGCGGTGGACGTACGCGGCGACGCGGCGGCACGGTCGGCGCGGCTGCACAGCACGAGCGGGGTCCGGTGAGCCGGCGCGGTCGGGTCGCGTCGGGCCAGCCCACCATCGCCGACGTGGCCCGGCACGCGGGTGTCGCGGTGAGCACCGTGTCGTACGTGCTCAGCGGCAAACGGGCCATCTCCGAGCTGACCCGCAACCGGGTGCTGGCCAGCATCCGGGTCCTCGGCTACCACCCGAACGCCGGGGCGCGGGCACTGGCCAGCCGCCGCTCCAACGTGATCGCCCTGGTGCTGCCGCTGCGCCCGGGCATCCAGGTGCCGGTGGTGATGCAGTTCGCCACGGCGGTGGTGACCTCGGCCCGCCGCCACGACCACGACGTGCTGCTGGTGACCTCCGACGAGGGGCCGGAGGGGCTGCGTCGGGTCGCCGCCGGGGCGCTCGTCGACGGGGTGCTGGTGATGGACGTGGAGCTGCACGACGTACGGGTGCCGCTGCTGCGGGAGCTGGGGCGCCCCAGTGTGCTGATCGGCGTACCCGCCGACACCACCGGCCTGACCTGTGTGGACCTGGACTTCCACCGGGCCGGTCAGGTGTGCGTGGAGCACCTGGCGGGGCTCGGCCACCGGCGGGTGGCGCTGCTCGGCGCGCCGGCCGCCGTCTACGACCGGGGCACCGGGTTCGCGCACCGCACCCGGGCCGGGGTGGTGGAGGCGGCCGGGCGTCACCGCGTCGACGCGGTGACGCTGCCGTGCGAGGAGAACGCCGCCGACGTCCGCCGACGGGTGGTGGAGCTGTTCGCCCGACATCCCGACCTGTCCGGCCTGGTGATGCAGAACGAGGCGGCCGTCGGTGCGGTGCAGGCCGCCCTGGCCGGGCTGGGGCGGCGGGTGCCGCACGACGTGTCGATGGTGGCGGTCTGCCCGGACCAGTTCGCCGAGCACGCCGGTCCCCGGCTCACCTCGGTGCCGGTGCCCGCCGAGGAGATCGGCCGGCAGGCGGTGGCGGTGCTGATGCGCAAGCTGGCCGAGGAGCCGGTGCCGGAGACGACGCTGCTGGAGCCCCGACTGACCGTGCGGGACAGCACGGCCAGCCCGGTGGTCGACACCGCGACGTACGGTGGCCCGACGCCGGTGCGGTGACGCCGCCGGTGGGGCGGCCCGGCGCGGCTCACTAGACTGCCGGTTCGATGGACGTCCAGCCCGCCCCCACCGCTGACACCCGCCCCTGCGCCCACTGCGGACGTGACGTGCCGCAGCGCGTCGGCGCGGGTCGCCCGTTCCGCTACTGCCGGGACAACGACGGCGCCTGCCAGCGGGCGTCCCGCAACACCCGGATGCGGCACCGCAACGCCCCCGGCCTGCCCGGGCAGGTGGCCCGCACGTGGGAGGCGGTGGACCGGCTGGACCAGATCGTCGAGACGCTGACCGAGGCCCTGCACGCCGAGTTGTCTCCGTCTGGGGTGCAGCGCCAGGTGGCGCAGGTCCGCGCGGAGACCGCCGGTGAGGTCGCGGCGGCGCAGGCCGAGCGCGACGAGGCGCTGCGGGCGGCCGAGGACGCCGCCGCCCGCGCCGAGCGGGACCGCCGGGCAGCCGAGTCCGCCGCCGCCGACCGGCACGCCGCGCGGGCCGAGTCCGCCGAAGCCGCCGCGCGGGCTGCCGGCGCCGATCAGCGGGCCGAGGCTGCCGAGTCGGCCCGCGACGAGGCCCGGCGCGCGGCGGTGGCCGCCCAGGCGCTGCGGGCGCAGGCCGAGGCCGACCGGGACCTCGCCCGGGCGCAGGCGGCCACCCTGCGGGCCGAGCGGGACACCGCACACCGCCGGGGCGCCGACCTCACCGCCGAGCGGGACACCGCGCGCGCCGACGCCGAACGGGCCACCCGTGCCCTCGGCGAGGCCGGCGCCGAGGCCGAGCGGTCGCGGATCGAGGCGGAGCGGTCGCGGGCCGCCGCCGACCAGGCCCAGGCCCAGCTCGTCCAGGCCCGCGCCGACGGGGAGCAGTACAAGGCCGAGGCGGCGCAGGCCCGTGCCGCCGCCGACCGGGACCGGGCCCAGGTGGCGGCGGCCCAGGCGGAGCTGGCGGCGGTGCAGGCCGAGATCGAGCGGACGCGTACCCAGGCCGCCGCCGACCGGGACCGGGCCCAGGCGGTGGCCCGGCAGTCCACCGGGGACCTGGCCGCGGCCCGCGCCGACGTCACCACGCTGCGCGCCGACCTGACCGCCGCCCGCGCCGCCGCGAGCGTCGCCGAACGCGGGCTCGACGACGCGACGGTACGGCTGCGCGCGACGGAGGCCGACCGTGACGACGCCCGCCAGCGCGTGGCCCAGCTGGCCGCCCAGGTCGCCGACCTGGCCACCGCCCTGACCCGCCGCGCCACCTCCTGACCTCCCCGCTCCGCGTCCTCCCGCCGGCCTTCCGGTCCCGATGGGCGACGATCCGACGCCCCGCACATCCCCGGTTGATCAATTTGGGCGCGGATGCCGGGGAGACCACAGCCGAAACCTCTTGATCAACCGGCCTGGGTCTTCACCGCCACCGCGCCGCCGAGACGACCCGGCGGGCGGACCCGACCGGGTGCGCGCTGCGGCCCGCTACCCTTGACCACGCACCCGCCGTGCTGCGGGACGTCAGGACTTGGCCGCGGGAATGGCTCGGCGACGGCGGACCGTTACACCGATAGGACCAGCACCACCACAGAGGGGAAGTCGATCATGGGCGAGCGCATGCTGCGCGGTAGCCGACTGGGCGCGGTCAGCTACGAATCCGATCGCAACACGGAGCTCGCGCCGCGGCAGACCCGCGAGTACCTGTGTGCCAAGGGTCACCAGTTCGAGGTGCCGTTCGCCGTCGACGCCGAGGTGCCGACCACCTGGGAGTGCAAGTTCGACGGCAGCGTGGCCCGGCTGGTCGACGGCAACGAGCCGGAGCAGAAGAAGGCCAAGCCGCCGCGCACCCACTGGGACATGCTGCTGGAGCGGCGTTCCATCGCCGAGCTGGAGGACATCCTCGCCGAGCGGCTCCAGGAGGTCCGTACCCGCCGCGGTCGCGCCTGACCCGTCAACCACCGGCGCCCCGGGAGGTCATCTCCCGGGGCGCCATCGTGCCTTGAGGTGTCGCTCGCGGTCAGCGCGGCTCCACGATCTCGCCCTCGATGGCGCGGCCGTCATCCACCACCGGCGGCGCCGCTGCCGACGGCTGCTGCGGCGCGGGTTGCGGTGCGGGGGCGGACTGCTCGCCGGCCGGCTGCTGCGGCGCACCCCGGTACACGTGCACCCGGCGTGGCCCGAACAGGTCACCGGCGGCCATCGACGACACCCGGCGTTCGGCGGAACGCTGGATGCCCCCGCGTGCGATCCGACGCACCGGAGGCAGCAGCAGCACCAGCCCCACCACGCCGCTGACCAGGCCCGGCGTGGCCAGCAGCAACGCGCCGAGCAGACCGATCAGCCCGTCGGTGACCTGGCCACCGGGCGGCCGGCCGGACTGGGCCGCGTCCCGGAAGCCCCGCCAGGCGCGGATCCCCTCGCGGCGCAGCAGGACCAGCCCCAGCAGTGAGGCCGCGAACACCAGCAGTGTCGCCGCGCCGAAGCCGATCGCCCGGCCCACCACCACGAACACGGCCAGTTCCGCTGTCAGAGACAGCAGCAGGGCCAACGGTACGAACTTCACTGTCCGGCGCATATCACCCCATCCGCCTCGCGGCGCTCGTCATCGGACGGCGCACCCGGCGGGGCGCAGCCGTCCCGTCCGTCCAGCATGACACGCTCCTGCTCACGGCCACCGGGCCCGCCCCGTCGTCGCCCCCTGCCAGCCCTGCCGCACCGCCGTACGCCGGTCGCGTACCGCCCAGCCGGTGATCCGCCACAGCGCCTCGGCCACGATCAGCGGGCTCATCTTGCTGTCGCCGCGTTCCCGCTCGGCGAACGTGATCGGCACCTCGACGATCCGCGCCCCCGCGCGATGCGCCAACCGGGACAGCTCCACCTGGAACGAGTACCCCTGCGAGCACACCGACTCCAGGTCCACCGCGTCGAGCACACCCGCCCGGTACACCCGGTAGCCGCCGGTGGCGTCGGCCACCGGCATGCCCAGCGCCAGCCGCGCGTACAGGTTGCCGCACCGCGACAGCAGCAGCCGCCGCAGCGGCCAGTTCAACACCCGGGCGCCCCGCGTCCACCGCGACCCGATCACCACGTCGGCGTGCCGGGCGGCGGCCAGCAGCGCCGGCAGGTCCTCCGGGGCGTGCGAGCCGTCGGCGTCCATCTCCACCACCGCGTCGTAGCCGCGCTTCCGCGCCCACGCGAACCCGGCCAGGTACGCCGCGCCGAGGCCCTGCTTACCCTCCCGGTGCAGCACGTGCACGTGACCGTCGGCGCGGGCCAGCCCCTCGGCGACGCGGCCGGTGCCGTCGGGGCTGTTGTCGTCGGCGACGAGGATCTCCACCTGCGGCGCGGCGCCACGGACCCGCCGCACGATCGCGCCGACGTTGTCAGCCTCGTTGTAGGTCGGGATGACCACCAGCACCCGACCCACGCCGGGCACCCCGGTCGCCGCCGGGCGGATGTCGGTCCTGCGCATCACCGCTGCCCCTCTCCGGGCAGCCGCCGGCTATCCGGATCGGCCGCCCCACCGGCGCCGCACCAGTGCCGCCCCGACCAACGTGGCCACGGACAGCCCGGCCAGCACCACCTCGGGCAGCACCCCGACCCGGGTGGCGAGGGTGCGCCCCTCGGTCAGCCGCAGCTCACGCACCACGACCGCCTGGGTGTTGAACCCGGTGGCATCGCTTACCCGCCCGTCGGGGGCCACGAACCCGGACACTCCGACCGTGGAGGCCATCAACGCGGGGCGACCGTGCTCGACCGCCCGCAACCGGACCATGGCCAGCTGCTGTCGGGCCTCGGCCACGTCGAAGGTGGCGTTGTTGGTCTGCACCACCAGCAGTTGGGCCCCACCGACCACGGTGTCGCGCACCAGCCCGTCGTAGGCCACCTCGAAACAGATCACATCGCCGAGCACCGCCGCCGGGGTCCGCACCACCCCCGGCTCGGTGCCGGCCACGAAGTCGGCGCGGACCCGGTCGACCTGGTCGCTGACCATCCGGGCGATGCGGCGCAGCGGCACGTACTCGGCGAACGGCACCGGATGCCGCTTGATGTAGAGCTGCTCCAGGTCGGGGCCGCTGCCCGGCCGCCACAGCAGCCCCGCGTTGCGCACCTGCCCCTGCCCGGGGCCGGTCAGCACCGCACCGACCAGGATCGGTACGCCGATCGCGTCGGCGGCCTCGGAGATGCGTATGTTGGCCGACTGGTTGCGCAGCGGGTCGATGTCGCTGGAGTTCTCCGGCCACACCACCAGGTCCGGTCGGGCCCGGGTGCCGGCGGCCACCTCACCGGCCAGGGCGATAGTGGCGTCCACGTGGTTGTTCAACACCGCCTGCCGTTGGGCGTTGAAGTCCAACCCGAGGCGCGGCACATTGCCCTGCACGATCGCCACGGTCACCGTCTCACCGGTCCCCGCAGTGCTCACCGGCACCAACAGTCCCCCGCCGAACAGCAGCACCAGCACCGCCGCGCATCCGGCGGCCGGAGTCCACCACCGGGTGTCGGTGGCGGCCCGGCGGGCCCGCAGCGTCCACCACACGCCGGCCACCAGCAGCCCACCGGCCGCCGCCACCGCGAACGTCACCAGCGGGGCGCCGCCGACGGATGCCAGCCGCAGCAGCGGCGAGGTGTCCTGGCCGAACGCCAGCCGCCCCCACGGGAACCCCCCGAACGGGGTCCGGTCCCGCAGCGCCTCCTGCCCCACCCACAGCACACCGGTCACCGCCGGCCACACCGCCGGGTACCGGTCGGCCAGCGGCGACACCCACGCGGTGGCCACGCCCAGCAGCGCCAGGTAGCCGGCCTGCAACAGCGACAGCAGCACCCACGGCAGGTAGCCGGTGTGCAGGTTCGTCCAGGACAGCAGCGGCGCGAACAGCGCCAGCCCGGTCAGGAACCCCAGACCGGCGCCGGCCCGCAGCCGCCGCCGATGCGTCGCGGCGGCCAGCAGCGCCACCCCGACCGGCGCCAGCGGCCACCACCCGTACGGCGGAAACGCCACCAGCAGCGCCAGCCCGGCGGCGACCGCCAGCACCACCGCCACCGGCAGCCGCAGCGGCCGGGACGCACCGTCGGGCCGGCTCGCGTCGGCGGGCACGGCGGCGCGGTCCACGGTCGTCACGGTGGCGTCAGGCGGGGTCACGCGCCGAAGGCTACCCGCCCGGCGGACCCCGACACCGGGGGCGGTCACCGGCCGGGCGATCCTCCTGTCGACGTCCGGGACCGGTACCGTTCCTCCCAGGCCGCCTCGGTGAACATCTCCTCCCGCTGCTGGCGGCGCGCGGCCAACCGCTCGGCCCGCTCGGCGTCCGGACCCGCGTGCCGCACTCCGTCGCCAACCCCGACCCCGCGCCCGCCGAGGTGCTCAACCTGCACGTCCGGGCCCGACCCGCCACCGACTGAGCACACGAAATCGGGGCGCGGCATACGCCGCGCCCCGATGCTCCCAGGCCCTTCCCAGCCGGTGCGGCGGGAATGAGGCACGCCGACCTTCGGACCGACCAGACGGTGACTGGCTGTCCCCGTCGGGCCGTTGTCTACTGGCCGTGCACCCCACCCTGCCCGTACACCGGTAACCGCAGCCGGTTCGCGCCGCCCCGCCGACCCCCGCCCGCTGGACCTGGCCGCCGCGACAACCGTCGCTCGGCCAGCGGACGAAGGGACGAAGCGAACAACAGCCGCTTCCCGTGGTAGGACTCAAAGACGGTACGTGGCCCACCCCCGACCTTGTCAACCCACCCCGGACGAGTCGCCACACCCCCACGGCGTGTCGCGCTCACCGTCACCGTCCGAAACCGACCCGACACCGGTCACGCCGAGGTCAGCGGCCCCACCCTTGCCGGCCGAGAACCCACCACCTCAGTCACGACGCCCCTTCCTCATAGATCACCTCACCGCGCAACACCGTCGCCCGGCACTCCGGCAACGGCGTCGGATCCCGCACCCCCCGCACCTGCGGATCCTCGGCCGCCAACACCGGCAACCCCCGCTGGACCCCCGCCGGCGACGACCACACCGCGAACGTCGCCGGCGCCCCCAACGCCAACACCCCCTCACTGTCCCGATGCACCGCCCGCCAACCACCCCGCGTATGCGCCGCGAACGCCGCCCGCACACTCATCCGCTGCACCGGGTTGTGATGCGCCACCGCAGCCCGCACCGACCCCCACGGATCCAACGGCGTCACCGGCGAATCCGACCCGAACGCCAACGCCACCCCCACCCCGTGCATCGCCCCCATCGGATTCGACGCCAACGACCGCGCCAACCCCAACCGCGCCTCGTACATCCGACCCGCGCCACCCCACAACCGGTCGAACGCCGGCTGCATCGACGCCACCACCCCGAACTCCACGAACCCGGCGATCAACCGCCGATCCACGATCTCCGCGTGCTCGATCCGATGCCGCGCCGCACGCACCCGCTCCGTCCCCACCTTCTCCGCCGCCCCCGCGAACCCCGCCAACACCGTCGAGATCGCCGCATCCCCGATCGCGTGGAACCCGCCCTGCATCCCGTGCGCCGCACAGTCCAACAAATGATCACGAACCTGTTCCGCCGTCAGATACCCGTGACCACACCCCTGCCCGTCCACGTACGCCGCCGACACGTGCGCCGTCCGCGACCCCAACGCCCCGTCCGCGAACAGATCCCCACCCGCACCCACCGCACCCAACTCCCGCGCCCGCGCCGCACCACCCAACTCACCCCAGTACCCGTACACCTCCGGCACCCCCACACCCGACAGCGACAACAGGCCCGTGAAGTCCTCCTCGTCCGAGATCTCCGGCCCGCCACACTCGTGCACCGCCGCGATCCCCAACGACGCCGCATGCCGCAACGCCACCCGGTGCGCCGCCACCCGCTGCGCCCGCGTCACCGACGCCCGCGCCACCGCCCGCACCACGTGATGCGCGGCCCGCCGCAACCACCCCGACGCGTCGTACCCGGGCGCCGCCACCGCCTCCGGACACGCCGCCAACAACGCCGACGACACCACCGCCGAATGGATCGACGCCTGCGACAGATACACCCGCCGCCCACCGGCCGCCCGATCCACCTCCGCCGCCCCCGGCGGCACCGGCACCGACCACGTCGACTCGTCCCACCCGTGCCCCAGCACCACCGCGTCCGCCGGCAACCCCGCCGCGAACGCCGCCACCGCCGCCAGCAACGCCCCCGCCGAGCGCACCCCGGACAGATCCAGCCCCGACAACGCCAACCCGGTGTCACTCACGTGCACGTGCGCGTCCACGAACGCCGGCGTCACCAACGCCCCGCCCAGATCCACCACCCGGTCCGCGGCCGGCGCGTCCGCCCCGGCACCCAACCAGACGATCCGCCCGTCCCGCACCAACAGCGCCGTCGCGGACGGATCCGCCGGGCAGTGCAACACGCCGGCCCGGTACAACGTCGAGGGGTTCTTCGTCATGGCCTCAGTCTGCCGCCAGCCGGGCCTCGAAGAGCCCACGCACCCCCGGCACGTCACGCAGCAGCCCCAACGCCAACTCCGCGTGACTCGGCACGTACCCGTTACCCACCAGCATCGTCACGTCCGCTTCAGCCGCTCGACCGAGATCCGCACCTCGTTTGCAGACCTACTGGTGACGTCACGCCAACCTCCCTGTCCGACCGCCCAAAGCCCCGACATCAACTCGCATGACGGGAAAACTTCCGGCAGAATAATTCCTGTACCGAATATTTTCCAGTAACCTTCGGTCCGCCGACGACCCCGGATCGACCGACACCCAGGTCGGACGACCACCGACACACCCGCAGGAGGGGCCGTGACCCAGACCCAACCGCCGGTGCACACCGCCCCGGCAACACCCGAGCCGGCCCCCACCACCGCACTGACCGGCCAACCGTACGAATACCGCCGCCACCGCCTCGTCGAACCCGACTGGACCCGCTTCCCCGGATGGCGTCACGTCACCCGCGACCAGTGGGAAAGCGCCCAGTGGCAGCGCGTCAACTGCGTCAAGAACATCAAGCAACTCCGCACCCTGCTCGGCGGCACCGTCGACGAGCACTTCTATGCCGACCTCGAAGCCGACCAACGCGCCCTGGCCACCATGTCCATGCTCGTACCACCCCAAATGATCAACACCATGGTGCCGGACGCCCCACCCACCACCGAGGCGTTGCTGGCCGACCCGATCCGGCGCTACATGATTCCCGTCGCCTCGGACCGCCGCACCGACTGGCCCTCCCACCCGTACGCCACCCGCGACTCGCTGCACGAACACGACATGTGGGTCGCCGAGGGCCTCACCCACCGCTACCCCACCAAAGTCCTCGCCGAACTGCTCTCCACCTGCCCGCAGTACTGCGGGCACTGCACCCGCATGGACCTGGTCGGCAACTCCACCCCCGCGGTCGACAAACTCAAACTCACCCTCAAACCCGTCGACCGGTACGACGCGCACATCACCTACCTCAAGGCCCACCCCGGCGTACGCGACGTGGTGGTCTCCGGCGGCGACGTGGCCAACGTCCCGTGGCGCAGCCTCGAGTCGTACCTGATGCGCCTGCTGGAGATCGAGACCATCCGCGACATCCGGCTCGCCACCAAGGCGCTCATGGGCCTGCCCCAGCACTGGCTGCAACCAGACGTCGTGGAGGGGCTGGAACGGGTCGCCCGAACCGCCGCCCGACGGGGCGTCAACCTGGCCATCCACACCCACGTCAACCACGCCCAGTCGCTCACCCCGCTGGTCGCCAAGGCCACCCAGACCGCCCTCGACGTCGGCGTACGCGACGTGCGCAACCAGGGCGTGCTGATGCGCGGCGTCAACGCCAGCACCACCGACCTGCTCGACCTCTGCTTCGCGCTCCAGGGCGAGGCGGGCATCCTGCCGTACTACTTCTACATGTGCGACATGATCCCCAACGCCGAGCACTGGCGGGTCCCGGTCTGGCACGCCCAGCAACTCCAGCACGACATCATGGGCTACCTGCCCGGCTACGCCACTCCCCGGATCGTCTGCGACGTGCCCTTCGTCGGCAAGCGCTGGGTGCACATGGTCACCGAGTACGACCGCGAACGTGGCATCTCCTACTGGACGAAGAACTACCGCACCTCCATCGAGTCCGCCGACCTGGAGGCCCTCAACAAGCGGTACGCGTACCACGACCCGATCGACACCCTGCCGGACACCGGCCAACAGTGGTGGCGGACCCACCGCGACGACTGACCCGACCGGGCGTAGCCCGGTCGGTACCTCCTCCACCGACTGACGCCACGCCGCGAAGCGGGCCACCGGAGCTTTTCCGGTGGCCCGCTTCTGCGTGCGGTCACTTGGTGAAGGCGTCCTTGGCGTTGCGGCCGGCGTCCTTCACGTTCTCACCGGCCTTGCGGGCACGGGCCTCGGACTGCTCGGTGGCGCCCTCGGCACGCATGCGCTCGTTGTCGGTCATGTCGCCGACGCGCTCCTTGGCGGCGCCGCTCAGTTCCTCGACCTTGTTCTTCGCCTTGTCGGTGAAGCTCATGTCGCCTCCCTGCCTGCCTCGGCGGCGCAGCGATCCGCTGCGCTCCTCGCGGTTGTGTCCCCGCACCCGATCATCTGAAACTGTTCTGGGAGCGGTGGTGCCGTGCATATCCGCTAGGGTGTCCTAGGAAGCTAGGTATGGTGAACTTCGCTGGTCGCGCCCACCTCTGCGGTCCCCTGCCTACCGGTTGAGCCGCTGTCGAGCTGAGCCGTTCCTGCTGTCACCGGACCTTCTCTGCGGGGACCTCCTGTCCCGGCGCCTGCACCGGCGCCTGTGACGACGGGCCGCCCCGGGCTCGCCGTGCCAGCCGACGACGCAGCACCGGGGCGAATGTGCTCGCCCGCGCCGACCAGCGACGAAAGTGCCAGCAGGGACGACCAGTGACAACAGAAACGACCAGGGGACAGCAAGGATGCCTTCGGCCCCGCAGCAGGCCCCTCACGAGCCGCCAAGACCGCACAAACGCAGGGTTTGCACATCTGTGCAAACCCTGCGTGGATCGCACGGACCCGCCGGTCGCACGATCCGTCCATGCCGTCAGCTCGACAGCGCCCGAACCCGACAGGTATAGGCCGGTCCGGTAAGGCGCCGACGCCCGGGCACAGACGGCACCGTCCGGTGGAGAGCAGGCCGCGACGGCCGGTGGTTTTCACCCGCGCCGTGATGCCCACCGACCCACCGCAGGGCACGGCGACCCGACTCGACGTCGTCGGCGTGTTGCTGGTCGCCCCGCTCGGTATCGGCGGCGCACTCGCCGCGCCACTGGCCGGACGGGTCAGCGACCGCATCGGTTCCCGCAACCTCGCACTGGCCGGTGGATTTCATAACCCGCGCTGTCGGGTGCCCGGCTCGCCCCTCAGGGCGACTCCTCGGCGGCTCGCAGCGACAGGATCGGCCAGTCCGCCAGGTCGGCGAGCATCTGGCGGTCGTGCGTGGCGACCACCACCGCCGCCGAGGTCTCCCGCAACGCGTCGGTCAACTCGGGTCCGCAGCTCGGGCCAGCGCAGGCGCGGCGGCGGCTCGGGCACAGTGAGCCGGTGCGCGTCGAGGTCCTCCTGCCTGCGACGCAACGCCTGCACCACCCCGGGAGCCCGGGACTGACGCTGGTGCTTGCCGTGCCCCTTCTCCGGCCGCCAACCGGTGCGAGGAAGGCCAGGCTGTCGGCGTCGAGATGGTTGGTCGGCTCGTCCAGCATCAGCAGGTCGTGCCGCGCCCCCAGCAGGCAGGCCAGACGGACCCGGTAGCGCTGGCCGACCGACAGCGTCGACAGCGGGCGCTGCCGGTCCGGGCAGGCGTCGGCCGCCTCGTCCAGCGCCCGCACCGCCTCCAGCGCCTGCCGGGCCACGCCGATCGTGCCCGTTCGTTCCACCGTGTCGTCTTGCCCTGGCCGTTCTCGCCGATCACGGCAAGCCGCGAACGGGCGGAGACGGTCACGCTGACGTCGGACAGCACCACCCGTCCGCCCAGCACCACGCGTACGCCTTCGGCCCGGACGTGCGCCCGGTCACCTGCCGGCAGGACGGTGGACGGGGTCTGGGTGGGATTCAACTCAAGATTGTTCACTCTGCTCTTCGGCTCGTCATGGAGCCGGGCAGCACGAACACGCCGCCCGGCGGGAACACCAGGACGACGGAACAGAGTGGATCTTAGGAAAAGCCGGTCAACCCTGCCGCCGTCAGCGGCGGAACCAGGGCTTCATCGTGAAGGCGCGGCAATTCATGGCGCCATCCTAACGCATCGGGCGGCGGGTCATCCTCCGGTGGAACCAGCCGTCTCCCCCGCCGGCCGGGACCGCTGCCGGGTCGACGGCTCGCCACTGATCTTGGGAGGACGCCCCTCGTACGGGGTGGAGAGCACCACCGTCGTGCGGGTGGTGACGTTCGCCGATGTCCTGATCTCCTGGAGTACGCGTTCCAGGTCGACCGGACCGGCCACCCGCACCAGCAGCAGATAGAAGTCCTCCCCCGCCACCGAGTAGCACGAGTCGATCTCGGGCAGGTGCGCCAGCCGTACCGGGGCGTCGTCCGGTTGCGACGGGTCGAACGGCCGGATCGCCACGAACGCGGTCAGCGGCAGGTCGAGCGCCTCGAACGAGACCCGGGCGGTGTAGCCCTTGACCACACCGCGCTGCTCCAGCCGGCGTACCCGTTGGTGCACGGCCGAGACGGAGAGGCCCACCTTCTCCGCGAGATCCGTGTACGACTGTCGGCCGTCCGTGGTCAGTGCGGCGACGATGGCCCGGTCGATCTCCTCCACGGCGTGCAACCTACCGGGAAAGGCCCGTCCGCGCGACGACGAAACCACCGGAGGTCACGCGCGGTCAGTCCTTGGCCAGGGCGCGAGAGATCACCAGGCGCTGGATCTGGTTGGTGCCCTCCACGATCTGGAGCACCTTCGCCTCCCGCATGTAGCGCTCCACCGGGTGGTCGGCCACGTAGCCGGCGCCACCGAGCACCTGCACCGCGTCGGTGGTCACCCGCATCGCCATGTCGGTGGCGAACAGCTTCGCCTTGGCCGCCTCGATGGAGTACGGCCGACCGGCGTCGCGCAGTCGGGCCGCGGTGAGGGTCAACGCGCGGGCGGCGGAGATCTGGGTGGCCAGGTCGGCGAGGGTGAAGCCGAGTCCCTGGAAGTCAATGACGGCGCGGCCGAACTGGCGGCGTTCCCGCGCGTAGCCGACCGCGTAGTCCAGCGCCGCCTGGGCCAGCCCCACCGCGCACGCGGCGATACCGAGCCGACCGGAGTCCAGAGCGGACATGGCGATGGTGAAACCGGCCCCCTCGCCGCCGATCAGCCGGTCCGCCGGCACCCGGGCGTCGTCGAACGCGAGCTGCGCCACCGGTGACGACCGCAGTCCCATGGTGCGTTCGGCGGCCTGCGGGTGGAGACCGGGAGTGGCCCGGTCGAGCAGCAGGCAGGAGATGCCCCGGGCGCCGGGTCCGCCGGTACGGCAGAAGACGTTGTAGAAGTCGGCCACCTGGGCGTGGGTGATCCAGGCCTTGGTGCCGGTGACGACGTACGCGTCGCCGTCGCGGACCGCCTTCGTGGTCAGCGCGGCGGCGTCCGACCCACCCTGCGGTTCGGAGAGGCAGTACGCGCCGAGCAGCTCGCCGCCGATCATGTCGGGCAGCAGCTTGCGCTGGGCGTCGTCGCCGAACGTGGCGACCGGGTGGCAGGAGAGCGTGTGCACGCTGACCGCCTCGGCGACCGCCAACCAGCGGCTCGCCAGGATCTCCAGCACCTGGAGGTAGACCTCGTACGGCTGGGCGGCCCCGCCGTACTCCTCCGGGTAGGGCAGGCCGAGCAGGCCGGCCCGGCCCAGGGTCCGTAGCAGCTCGCGGGGGAACTCGGCGCGCTGCTCGAACTCGACGGCCTTGGGCGCGAGTTCCCGGTCGGCGAGTTCGGTGGCCAGCTCCAGCAGGTCGTGGGCCTCTTCGGTGGGCAGGATCCGGTCGACAGTCATAGCGCGGTGAGCTCCGTGGGATGGTGGTGAGCCGTCGTACGCCGTGGCAGCTTCTGGCTCCCACCCGCCCAGCTTAACGCTCGTTCGGGTGACGGGCGCGGACGGTGCGGGTCGTGTCGGCCACCGACCGGCCTCGCGGTCAGTCCATCAGCCACAGGCAGAACGGGTGGCCGTCCGGGTCCAGGCAGACCCGCACGTCGTCCTGCGGCTGGAACTCGGCCAGCGTGGCGCCGCAGGCCAGCGCGTGGTCCAGGGCGGCGGCCAGGTCCTCGACGCCGATCTCCAGGTGCATCATCATCTGCTGCCGGTCCGCCTCGGCGGGCCAGGTCGGCCGCACGTACGCCCGCTCGCGCTGGAAGGAGAGGCCCACCCCGCCCTCGGGCGCGCGCAGGATGACGTCGTCGGCCTCCTCGACCTCCACCGTCCAACCGAGCAGGCACGCGTAGAAGCGGGACAGCGCCGCCGGGTCGGGCGTGTCCAGGTTGACCGTGGTCAGCGCGAGTCGGGTCGTCGTGGTCATCGCGTCCTCCTGGATTGCGGCATCGACGTGCCGTCGACCGCGAACGTCGGTGGGATGTGCCAGGCTGTCGGGCGTGGCACAGCAGACCCCGATCATGCTCGTCGACGCGCCCAGTCTCTACTTCCGGGCCTACTTCGGCATTCCCGAGTCGGCCGCGCGGACCGCCGACGGACAGCCGGTCAACGCCGTACGCGGGTTCCTCGACATGCTCGCCCAACTGGTCCGCACCCGTCGACCGGGCCGGATGGTGTGCGCGATGGACCACGACTGGCGACCGGACTGGCGGGTCGCGCTGCTGCCGTCGTACAAGGCGCACCGGGTGGCGCCCGAGGGCGGCGAGGTCGTGCCGGACACCCTCAGCCCGCAGGTGCCGATGATCCTCGACGTGCTCGACGCACTCGGCGTCACCGTGGTCGGCGCGGCCGGTTACGAGGCCGACGACGTGCTGGGCACCCTCTCGGTCACCCAACCCGGTCCGGTCGAGGTGGTCTCCGGCGACCGTGACCTGTTCCAGCTCGTCGACGACGCCCGTGGGGTGCGACTGCTCTACATCGGGCGGGGCGTGGCCAAGCTGGACGACTGCGACGACACGGCGGTCCGGTCCCGCTACGGGGTGGCCGCCGACCGGTACGCCGACTTCGCCGCGCTGCGTGGCGACCCCAGCGACGGGCTGCCGGGGGTGGCCGGTGTCGGCGAGAAGACCGCCGCCCGACTGATCGAGCGGTACGGCGACATCGACGGCATCCTGGCCGCTCTGGACGATCCGGCCTCCGGTTTCGCGCCCGGCCTGCGCACCAAGCTCGACGCCGCCCGCGACTACCTGGCGGTGGCGCCGAAGGTGGTCCGGGTCGCCCTGGACGTGCCGCTGCCGCCGCTGCCCACCGAGCTGCCGGCCGCGCCGGCCGACCCGGAGCGCCTGGTCGAGCTGGCCGAGCGGTGGAACCTTGCCGGTTCCACCCGCCGCCTGGTCGACGCCCTCGCCACCCGCACCACGACGGCTTAGCGCTTGGCCGACGTCCTCAACACCAGCAGGTCCATGCGGGCACCCCACGGAGTCGTCGTATCGCCCACCTGCACCCAGCCTGCTCGTGCGTAGATGGTGCGGGCAGCCGAACGCGGATTCGACGCGAGCGTCGCCACCGGCTCCGATCGGGCATCGAGTAGTCGCCGCATCAACTCGGCACCCACGCCCCGACCGCGCTGTGCCGGGCGCACGATCCACTCCATCACGGCGAACTTGTCCGCCTCACGCACGTCGGCGGGCGGGTCCTGCCCGGCGCGTCTCCACCAGCGCCCGGAGCCCATCGTCCACCCGTAGGCGGCCCCCACCAACACACCCTGGTCGTGGGCCGTGATCAGGGTGAAGCCGGGCCGACGCGCCTCCTCGGGCAGACCGTTGCGGAATCCGGCCACTTCCTCCGGGCCCTCCCCGTACGGCGGCTCGGCATAGACGATGCCGTACAGGTCGGCCAAGGCGTGAACTTGTTCGGGCGTCATCGAGGTGTGGAGGCGGTAGGTCACGGCCACGGTCCGCAGCCCTTTGCGCCGACGATGGCAGTCAGGTCCCCGTACGCGGGCCGCCGACGTTCACTCCCCGGAACGGCGTCCACTACTTGACGGGCCACCGTCAGTAACAGCTCGTTGCGGTGCTCGCCAGGCAACGCGTCGAGCAGGTCTGTGGCGAGTCGCAGCCCGTCAGGGATGTCGCCTTCGCGGATCAGGCAGACCGCCTGGTGCAACTGCACCTGAGCGCGGAGCCGCGCCTGAGACTGCGGGTACAGGGCGAGCGCCAGGGACTGCGCCCGTGTCGCGTCAGCGAACCGACCAGCGTGCGTAAACACCCACGACGCCGTGTAATGCAGCCGGTGTTCCGGCCAGCCCCAGACCGATTCCACATCGGTGATGACCGACCTGGGTAGCTGAGATGCGAGGTCCGAAAGCCGTTCGACCGTGGCGACTGCTTCCGTATGGCGGCCGGCCAGGGAAAGCGCTTGTGCCCGTCCGGCCAGTAGGCCACACGTAGCCGCCGACGCCCGCTGATGCAGCAGCGGCAGGGCTTGGTCGGACATTTGCACGACCGTGTTAGGGTCCCGGCCGTCGTAGCAGCCATTGACGACATCCCACGCCCACCCCGCCACGACCGAGTCCGGGTCTCCGGAGTTGTCCGCGAGTTCGCGCGCCGACCGCCACCATCGGGCGGCTGCCCAGCCTTGCCCTGCGGCGACCATTCCGAATGCGACCATCAGCGAGAGCTTCGACGCGGCCCGCAACAACCCTGCCCGCTGAGGCCCGTCAGCCGCCGCGAGTTGATGTTGCAGGACGGTCATGTCGACGGTGAGCTGGCGGTCCAGTTGGTCTGCGGGCAGCCGGTAGTAGTCGTAGCCGTAATCTTCGACGATCCTGTCCCATTCATCGGCGTGCCCGGCGGCGACACCGAAGCCATGACGGAGGGATTCCAGGCCGACGAGCGGTGCCACGGCCGGCGCTACGGCGAGGGCGCCCATCGCGCCGAGAATCTTCCGCCTCCGCATGTCGGTCTCACCTGCCTGCCGCTGCCATGCCCGTACGAGCGCACCGGCCGCGCTCAACGCATCGTCGCACGCTTCCGCGAGTGGCCGGGTTGGCGGCCTTACGCCCCGCTCCACCTGAGACAGGTAGGAGAAATCGAGACGAGCAGCCGAACCCAAGGCGCGCAGCGACAACCCGGCGGCGAGCCGGTGTTGTTTCAGTGTCTCCCCAAAACGTCCCATCGGCATCCCTGCGATGTGGGCAATTGTGTGGGCCCACTGCTCACACCTACCCCACACGCAGAGTAGCGACAAAGCTGTGTTTAGGTCCCCCGACGGGCCGGGCGGACCGACTGGGATAACGCGCCAACGGTCACTGACATCGATGTCGAGGCCGGGTGGCCTGCGGTCGTCCCTCGGGCTGCGGGATCGCGACGTCTGCACGGAGGTCTCCAGTCTGGCGGCTATGCGATCCCGCAGCCCTTCCGATTGAGGCAACAAGGGAGTACGAATGCGAGTCGATTCAGCGATCGCCCCTGGCACGTCAGCGCACTGGGTGCCGTACGACAATGGGTAGCGAGTTGTTGCCGATCGGCCGGCGGGTGGCGTACTGGCGGGGGCGGCGGCGGATGTCTCAGCAGGTGCTCGCCGATCGGTTGGGCAAGTCGAAGAGTTGGGTCGACAAGGTCGAACGTGGCGTCCGATCACTGGACAAGGTATCCACGATCGCAGAGGTTGCCGCAGTGCTCCGGATCGACCAGGCCACCCTGCTCGGTCGGGACCGTCAGCGCTCCGCTGTCGACGTCCGAGCAGACGGTGTGGAGCGGATCCGGGCGGCACTGTCGACGTACGACATGACCCTCGGTCGTCGGGCGGCGGCCCGGGATGCCCCCTCGGTAGCTCACGTAGCCCGCAGCATCGGGCATGCGTGGACCACCTACCAGCACGCGCGGTATCCGCAGTTGATCAGTGGGCTGCCGGAGCTGGTGGTCGGGGCGCAGCGCTGCTACACCCTCGATCCGGGAGCGGGGCGGGTGGCACTGGTGGAGGCGTACCGGGTGACGGCCGCTCTGCTCGTCAAACTCGGTGAAGGCGAGCTGGGCTGGCTGGCCGTCGACCGCGCGATGACCATCGCCACGGACGACGCGGAGTTGGTCGCCGCTGCGGCGGTGCAGCTAGGACAGGTGCTACGTGCCACCGGTCGGGCGGGCTCGGCGGTGTCGGCCATGCGGACAGCGGCGTACCGCATCGTCCAGGCCGACCTCGACGGCGACCAGCCGGCGCACCTGTCGCTCTGCGGCACGCTGCTCGTGCAGGCCGCCCTCGCCGCAGCTCGGCAGGGGGACGAGCGCGCCACGGCGAGCCTGCTCGACGAGGCCGCCGACCTGGGTGGCCGGGTGGGCGACGGCCACGACCACCACCGCACCGCCTTCGGGCCCACAGCAGTCGCCGTGGCGCGGGCGGTGGCGGCGCTGGAGTCGGGCGACGCCGGTGAGGCAGCCGCCTTGCACCAGGAGGTCGTACGCCGTGACGGCTGGCGGTGGCTGCCCACCGAGCATCGTGCCGCGTACCTGCTCGACGCCGCCCGCGCTCATCTCCAGGGCGACGACCCGACCCGCGCCGCCCGGATCCTGCTTGAGGCCGATCAGACCGCGCCTTCCGAGGTACGGCACCGGCCCTCCGCCCGAGACCTGCTGAACCAGATGATCCGACACCCGGACGCCCCGATGCCGATCATTCAGCTCGCCACCACCCTCGCGGTGGGTCGAGCATGACCGCGCCGTTCCTGTCCCTGGCCCAGATCCTCAACCGACTCGCCATCACTGCCCGGCAGCCACCGTCGCCCGCGACATCCTCGACACGATCAGGCAGATGCGCTGGCGTGATCGCGGTGACGCATCTGGTCGTCAGACGACCTCGCGCAGGTAGCCGTCGATCGAGGCGGTCAGCACCTCCTCGCCGGGACGTGCCCACACCTGCGCGTTGAAGACCTCCACCTCGATTGGGCCGGTGTAGCCGGCCGCGTCCACCGCCTCGCGCAGCCGGCGCAACTCGATGCAGCCGTCGCCGGGCAGCGCCCGCCCCAGCAGCACGCCCTCGGGCAGCGGGGTGATCCAGTCGCAGACCTGGAACGAGGCGATCCACTCCCCCGCGCGCGTGATCTGGTCGTAGACGGTGTCGTCCCACCACACGTGGTACGCGTCGACCACCACGCCGACCACGCTCGGGTCGAACCGTTCGGCGATGTCGAGGGCCTGGCCGAGGGTGGCGATGACGCAGCGGTCGGCGGCGAACATCGGGTGCAGCGGCTCGATGGCGAGCGTCATCCCGGCGGAGTCGGCGTACGGGGCCAGTTCGGCGATGGCGTCGGCCACCCGGGCGCGGGCCCCGTCGATGTCCTTGCTGCCCGGCGGCAGGCCGCCGGAGACCAGCACCAGCACCGGCGCACCGAGGGTGGCGGCCTCGTCGACGGCGCGCCGGTTCTCGTCCCACCAGTCGTCGGCGGTGAAGAACCCGCCCCGGCACAGCGTGGTGACCGCAAGGCCGGCGTCGCGGACCAGCTTGGCGGCGCGGTCCAGCCCGTACTCGGCGACCGGCTCACGCCACAGGCCGACGCCGGGAACTCCGGTGGCGACACATCCGGCCACCACGTCGGGCAGGGCCCAGTGCTTGGCGGTGGCCTGGTTGAACGAGAAACGGGCCAGCTCCGCCCGCTCCCCGGTCACTGGGCCACCCCGGCCACGGTGAAGAAGGCCCGCGCCCGGGCGGCGGCCAGCTCGGCGTCGGGCAACAGACCGGCGGCGTCGGCCAGGGTGAGCAGGGTGGCCAGGTGCTCCGGTGACCGGCCGGACTGCAGGCCACCGACCATGGTGAAGTGGTCCTGGTGGCCGGTCAACCAGGCGAGGAAGACGATCCCGGTCTTGTAATACCAGGTCGGGGCCGCGAACAGGTGCCGGGCCAGCGGCACGGTCGGCGCGAAGATCTCGTCGTACGCGGTCAGGTCGCCCCGGTCGAGGGCGGCGAACGCGGCCGACGCGGCCGGGGCGATCGCCGCGAAGACGCCCAGCAGCGCGTCGGAGTATCCGACCTCGTCGCCCCGGATCAGCTCCGGGTAGTGGAAGTCGTCGCCGGTGTAGAGGCGTACGCCGGCCGGCAGTCGGCGGCGCAACGCCACCTCGCGTCCGGCGTCGAGCAACGACACCTTGATCCCGTCTACCCGGGCGGCGTGCGTCTTCAGCAGCTCCACCACGGTGTCGGCGGCCAGGTCCAGGTCGGTCGAGCCCCAGTAGCCGGTCAACGCCGGGTCGAACATCGGGCCGAGCCAGTGCAGCACCACCGGCCGGTCGGCGGCGGTCAGCAGATCGTCGTACACCCGCAGGTAGTCTTCGGGGCTCCGGGCGGCGGCGGCCAGGTGGCGGCTGCACATCAGCACCGGCACCGCCCCGGCGGCCTGCACGTCGTCGAGCTGCTCGCGGAAGGCGGCGGTGACCTCGGCGAGGGAGACCGGGCCGGCCGGTAGCTGGTCGGTGGCGACCCCGGCGACGATCCGCCCGTCGGCCGCCCGGGCCTCCGCCGCGCTGCGCCGGATCAGTTCCCGGGTGGCCGGGTAGTCCAGGCCCATGCCGCGCTGCGCGGTGTCCATCGCCTCGGCCACCCCCAGGCCGTACGACCAGAGGTGGCGACGGAAGGCGAGGGTGCTCTCCCAGTCGACGGCGGCCGGCGTACCCGGGGTGTTGTCGGCCTGCGGGTCGGCCACCACGTGCGCGGCGGCGTACGCGATCCGGCGGCGCGGCGGGCCGTCGGGCCTGGGGTGTCCGGCACCGCCGGCCAGCCGCAGTCGCCGGCCACCGGGCAGGTTGACCTCGGCGCTCACAGCGACAGCTCCGGAATCTCGACGCGGCGGCCCTCGCGGGCCGACACCAGACCCAGCTCGGCCAGTTGCACGCCGCGCGCCCCGGCCAGGAAGTCCCACGGGAACGGCTCGTCCGCCACGACGTGCCGCAGGAACGCCTCCCACTGCACCTTGAAGCCGTTGTCGAAGTCCTCGTTGTCCGGGACCTCCGTCCACTGCGCGCGGAAGTCGTCGGTGGCCGGCAGATCGGGGTTCCACACCGGCTTCGGGGTGACGGCCCGGTGCTGCACCCGGCAGCGGCGCAGGCCGGCCACGGCGCTGCCCTGCGTGCCGTCGACCTGGAACTCGACCAGTTCGTCGCGGTGCACCCGGACGCACCAGGAGGAGTTGAGCTGGGCGATCACGCCGCCGGCCAGCTCGAACACGGCGTACGCGGCGTCGTCGGCGGTGGCCGGGTAGGTGCGACCGGCCTCGTCGACGCGCTGCGGGATGTGCGTGGCGATGGTGGCGGAGACGCTGCGTACCTCGCCGAACAGCTCCGCCAGCACGTAGTGCCAGTGCGGGAACATGTCGACCACGATGCCGCCGCCGTCCTCGGACCGGTAGTTCCAGGACGGGCGCTGGGCGGGCTGCCAGTCGCCCTCGAAGACCCAGTAGCCGAAGTCGCCGCGCACCGACAGCACCTGGCCGAAGAAGCCGCCGTCGAGCAGCCGCTTGAGCTTGCGCAGCCCGGGCAGGAATAGTTTGTCCTGCACCACGCCGGTGCGGATGCCGGCGGCGTTCGCGGCACGGGCCAGGTCCAGGGCGGCGGCGGTGTCCTCGGCCAGGGGCTTCTCGGTGTAGATGTGCTTGCCGGCCTCGATGGCCTGCCGGATCGCCTTCTCCCGCTGCTGGGTGACCTGCGCGTCGAAGTAGATCTCGACGTCGTCGCGGGCCAGCGCGGCGGTCAGGTCGGTGGTCCAGTCGGTGAGGCCGTGCCGGTCGGCGATCTCCCGCAGCTTGGTCTCGCTGCGGCCGACCAGCACGAGATGCGGCACGACGGTGGCGCCGTCGGGCAGCCGCACGCCGCCGGACTCGCGGATGGCCAGCAGGGAGCGCACCAGATGCTGCCGGTATCCCATCCGGCCGGTGACGCCGTTCACGATGATGCCGATCGACCTGCGGGTCATGGGGGTCCTTCCGTCACACACGCCTAGGTAAGCGCTTTCCTGCGTAGCCTAGGCCGCGGCGCCGCGCCGAGGCAAGCGCTCTCCCGACCGGGATGATTCCGATCACCGCCATCCGCCGGCCGCTGCCACGGCATCGGGCGCTCCACGCCGATCAGGGCTGTGACCAGCTGCGTGAGCTGCCTGAACGCCCCCCCGGTGAACAACCCTGACTGCGGTACGGTGACGCTGGCCGCCGGGCGCGCGGCCGGCGCGATCTCAAGGGGGCGGTACGTGGCGACTCTGTCCGATGTGGCCCGGCGGGCCGGCGTCTCGCCCGCCACCGCCTCTCGGGTGATCAACGGCAGCAGCAAGCCGGTCACCGACGAGTTGCGGGAACGGGTGCTTCAGGCCGTCGCCGAGTTGCAGTACGTGCCCAACGCCCACGCCCAACTGCTCGCCCGCTCGCATCGGGGCGCCGTCGGCGTCATCGTGCACGACGTCTCCGACCCGTACTTCTCGGAGATCACGCGGGGCCTGCAACGGGTCGCCACCGCCCAGGGGCGGCTGCTGATGATCTGCAACAGCTACCGCGACCCGGGACGCGAGCTGGAGTACGTCGAGCTGCTGCGCGGGCACCAGGTGGCCGCCATCATCCTGGCCGGCTCCGGCTACCACGACGCGGAGTTCACCCGCCTGCTCAACGGAAAGCTGGCCGCGTACGAGGCGACCGGCGGGCGGGTCGCGGTGATCGGCCGGCACGAACACTCCGGCGACGCGGTGATGCCCGACAACCGCAGCGGCGCCCGGCTGCTCGGGCAGGAGCTGTGCCGGCTGGGCCACGAACGGATCGGGGTGGTGGCCGGTCCCCAGGTGTTGACCACCACCACCGACCGGTTGACCGGGCTGCGCGAGGGGCTCACCGCGCACGGCCGGGACCTCCCGGAACACCGCATCCGGTACGCCGAGTTCGACCGCGACGGTGGTGCCGCCGCCACCGCCGCCCTGCTCGACGCCGAACCGGAACTGACCGCGATCGCGGCGCTCAACGACTCGATGGCGATCGGCGCGCTGGCGCTGCTGCGCTCGCGCGGACTGGCGGTGCCCGACCGGGTCAGCGTCGTCGGCTTCGACGACATGCCGATGGCCCGGGACGTCACCCCGACGCTGACCACGATCCGGCTGCCGCTGGTCGAGATGGGCGCCCGCGCGATGGCGCTGGCCCTGGACCCGGGCGCGGACCGCCCCCGGGTGGAGTCCCTCGCCGCCGAGCTGGTCAGCCGGGACAGTTCCGGCCCGCCCCCGGCCTGACCGGACGCCTAGCCTGGTCCGGTGCCGCCGAAGCGGCCCAGCGGGTTGGGCAGGGCGCCGACGAGTTGCAGAGCGGCCGACGGGTCGGACAGGTCGACCATCTGCTGGTTGTCGCGCAGTTGCAGCCGGTTGAGGCAGGACAGCGCGAACTCCGGGGCGAACAGGTCGTAGCGGGCCAGCCGGTCGGCCAGGTGCGGCACCTGGTCGGCGTACTCGGTGGCGCAGTCGGCGACGGCCCGCCAGAACGTCTCCTCGTCGACGACGCCCTGCGCGACGAGGGTGGCGCTGAGGAAGCGGAAGAAGCAGTCGAAGACGTCGGTGAAGATGGAGAGCAGCTTCATGTCCTCCGGGATGTCGGCCCGGACCCGCTCCACGGCCGCCGGCAGCTCCGCCTCGGCGCTCATCACCACGATCTCCTCGGCGATGTCCTTGAAGATCACCCGTTCGACCGCGCCGTCCCGCAGCACCATGATGACGTTCTCGCCGTGCGGCATGAACGCCAGGTCGTAGGCGTAGAAGGCGTGCAACAGCGGGGTCAGGTAGGCGTTCAGATAGCGACGCAGCCACTCGGTCGGGGCCAGCTTCGAGGCGGCGACGAGTTCGGCGGCGAACGAGCGGCCGTCGGCGTCGACGTGCAGCAGCGACGCCATGGTGGCCAGCCGTTCGCCGGGGGCCAGGCCGGGCACCGGGCTCTCCCGCCAGAGCGCGGCCAGCATCTTGCGGTACGGCGAGTAGCGGTCGGTGGCCGCCTCGTACTGCCGGTGCCGGTAGCCGACGGCGGCCCGCTCCCGCAGGAGCGTCAGGCCGGTGGCGCCGAACACCGCGTCACCGGCGACCAGCTCGGCTAGCCAGTCGTTGATCGCCGGGGTGGCCTCCATGTACGCGGCCGACAGCCCCCGCATGAAGCCCATGTTCAGCACCGACAGGGCGGTCTTGACGTAGTGCTGCTGCGGTGCGCTGACGTTGAAGAAGGTCCGGATGGACTGCTGGGCGAGGTATTCGTCCGGCCCCTCGCCGAGGTGCACCAGGCGGCGGCGGGCCACCTCACCGGCGAAGGTCACCGACAGCTTGTGCCACCACTGCCACGGGTGCACCGGCATGAGCAGGTAGTCGTCCAGGTCCAGACCGAGCTCACGCATCGTCGCGGCGAACCGGTCAAGGGTCGCCTCGCCCAGTTCCGCCCGCAGGAAGCTCGGGTACTCCAGGTCGGCGGCGCAGGTGAAGGCGGCGTGGTCGCGGTGCGCGGCCACCCAGACGAGCCGTACCGGGTGGGCGGCCTCCGGGGCGTATCGGTGGTACTCGTCGACACCGAAGCCGAGCCGGCCGTTGTTGGCCACGAAGCACGGATGGCCCTCGGTCATCGACGTCTCGATCACCTGGAAGTCGGCCTCGACCAGCTCGGCCGAGGTCGGCAGCGCGCGGTCCAGCTTGTACGCGGCACCGGCCAGGGTGGAGGTGATCTCCTCCAGGTAGACCGGCAGGATCCGGTCGGCGAGCCCGAGCGCGTCGCGCAGTTCCAGGCAGAGGTCGACGGCGTCCAGCGGCAACGACTCGTCGCCCCGATGCCGGGTGATGCTCTCCGGGTCGATGTCCCAGTGCTCCAACGCCAGTACCCTCGCCGCGAAGCGGTAGCGGACCGCGCCGGAGTCGCCGGTCACCGCGTACCACCGGCGGCCGTCGGCGTCGGCGGGCCCGGCAGTCGGGTCGACCGGTTCGGGGGTCAGCAGCCGCTCGTGGGTGAACTCCGCGAGGGCCTTGCGCACCAGCAGCCGGTTGACCCGCTCCCAGGTCTGCGGCCGGAGATGGGCCACCGGTGACGCGGTCGGCGGGGCGGGGGTGGTCACGATGATGCTCCTTCGCTACGCGTCGCGGCGACGAACCGCTCCCGGGTGCAGATGCTCAACAGGGCCGTCTTCTCCGGCTTGGCGATCGGGCCGACCGCCTCGAACCCGACCGCCGCGTTGAGCGCGTGCACGGCGGTGTTGCGCACGTCCGGCTCGACCACGACCCGACGGGTGGCGGGGTCGGTGAAGAGCCAGGCCATCACGGTGGTGATCACGGCGGTGGTGAAGCCGTGCACGGGGGTGTCGGTGGGCGCGCAGAGGAAGTGCATGCCCACGTCACCGGGCTGCGCGTCGTGCAGGCCGACCAGCTCCACCCGGGCCGGGTCGTACCGTTCGGCGAGGAACGCCGGTGTGTCACGCCACAGCCCGAGGTAGGCGTCGTGGTGCGGGTGGGCGGCGAGGGCGCCGTACTCGGCCGCGACCCGGTCGAGGTCGGCGTCCTGCATCATCCAGAAGGCCGCCTTGGGGTGGGTGACCCAGCGGTGCAGCAGGGGTGCGTCGGCGGCCACGTCGAGCGTGCGCAGGGCGAACTCGCCCAGCCCCGGATCGTGGCGGGTGAACACCACCTCGGTCACGAGGGCACCCCGAACTCCTGGAACGTGATCGACTTTTCTATCGGGTACGGCTCCCGGCCGAGCAGCTCCCGGATGATCCAGGCGTTGCGGTACGGACCCATCCCGAGGTCGGGCGAGGTGATGCTGTGCGTGTGCGTACCGCCGTTCTGGAGGAAGACGCCGCGCCCGGTGTGGTCGATGCTGTAGTTGCGGGCGACGTCGAGCCGACCGTGCCCGTCGAAGCGCAGCCGGTCGCGGATCGGGTCCAGGTACGCCGGCACCCGGAAGTGGTAGCCGGTGGCCAGCACCAGTCCCTCGGTCTCCAGGGTGCAGTTCCGTTCCTGCTCGACGTGGCGCAGCGCGAGCGTGTGCACCCCGGCGGCCTCGTCGTAGGTGACCTCGGTCAGCTCGGTGTTGGTCAGCAGGCGGGTGTTCACCGGACCGTGCACGCTGGTGGCGTAGAGCAGGTCGAAGATGCCGTCGATCAGGTCGGCCGAGATCCCCTTGAACAGGCCCTTCTGCTCGGCCTCCAGCCGGTAGCGGGTCGCCTCGGGCAGGGCGTGGAAGTAGTCCACGTAGTCCGGTGAGGTCATCTCCAAAGTGAGCTTGGTGTACTCCAGCGGGAAGAACCGGGGTGAGCGGGTCACCCAGTTCAGCCGGTAGCCGTGGGTGTGTATGTCGCCGAGCAGGTCATGGTAGATCTCGGCGGCGCTCTGTCCACTGCCGACCACGGTGATGCTCCGCTTGGCCCGCAACGCGTCCCGGTTCTCCAGGTAACGCGAGTTGTGCACCGCGTCGGAGGTCAGCCCGGCGCAGGCGGGGGGCAGGTGCGGCGGGGTGCCGGTGCCGAGCACCACGTGCCGGGCCCGATGCGTGACGGTGCCGCCGTCGACGGTGGCGCTCACCACGTACCTGTCATCGGCCGGGTCGTACTCGACGGCGGTCACCTGGTGGCCGAAGCGCAGGTTGGACAGCTTCCCGGCGGCCCACCGGCAGTACGCGTCGTACTCCACCCGCAGCGGGTAGAAGTTCTCCCGGATGTAGAAGGGGTAGAGCCGGCCGATCTCCTTGAGATAGCTGAGGAAGGTGTACGACGAGGTGGGGTCGGCCAGGGTCACCAGGTCGGCCAGGAACGGGGTCTGCAGGCGGGACGACTCCAGCAGCATCCCGGGGTGCCAGGACACGTCGTCGCGGGCCTCCAGGAACAACCCGTCGAGGTCGGCTATCGGCGCGGTCAGGCAGGCCAGGCCGAGGTTGTACGGGCCGAGGCCGATCCCGATGAAGTCGTAGCTGGACATCCGGCCCTCTTTCTCCGGTGGCGTGGTCAGCCGACCGGGCAGGTCAGGTCAACGGCGGGCGTGCCGGCGTGGGTGTGCACGTACCGGCCGGCGTGCTCGGCGATCAGGTCCAGCACGTACCCGACATCCTCGCGCGTGGTGCGCGGATTGAGAACGGTGAACTTGAGGTACTGCCGACCGTCCACCCTGGTTCCGGCGACGATCGCCAGGCCGGAGGCGGCCAGCGCCTCCCGGGCCCGCAGGTTGGCCGCGTCGGCCAAATCCCGGCCCGGGCCGGTGGGCCGCCAGCGGAACACCACCGTGCTCAGCGGCGAGCGGGTCAGCACCTCGAAGCGGGGGTCGGCGGCGACCAGGTCCCAGGCGTCGTCGGCCCGGTCGCAGACCTCGTCGAACAGCTCGCCGACCGCGTCCGGGCCCATCACGCGCAGGGTGAGCCAGAGCTTGAGGGCGTCGAAGCGGCGCGTGGTCTGCATGCTCTTGTCGACCTGGTTGGGGATGCGCTGGGCGACCATCCGGGCCGGGTTGAGGTAGTCCGCGTGCCAGGTCACGTGCCGCAGCGTCCGCCCGTCGCGGACCAGCACGGCGCTGGAGCTGACCGGCTGGAAGAACGACTTGTGGTAATCGACGGTCACCGAGTCGGCCCGCTCGACGCCGTCGAGCAGGTGCCGACGGGTGGGCGAGACCAGCAGTCCGCAGCCGTACGCGGCGTCGACGTGCAGCCACACCCCGGCGGTGGCGCACACCTCGGCGATCTCGTCGAGCGGGTCGATGGTGCCGAAGTCGGTGGTGCCGGCGGTGGCGACGACCGCCATCACCGGCAGTCCGTCGCGACGGCAGCGGGCGATCTCGTAGCGTACCGCGCCGGACCGCATCCGCCGGTCCGGGCCGGTCTCCACCAGCACGATCGCGTCCGGGGCCAGGCCGAGCAGCTTGGCCGCTTTCTGCACGCTGAAGTGGCCGGCCGCGGAGGCGATGATCCGCAGCCGGGGCAGCAGGATGCGCCGGTCGGCCGGGGTGGCCCCGGCCAGGGCCTCCTCCCGGGCCAGCAGCAGCGCGTGCAGGTTGGACTGGGTGCCGCCGCTGGTGAACACCCCGTCGGCGGTCGGACCGAACCCGATCCGGGTGGCCGTCCAGTCGATCAGCCGGCGTTCGATGAGGGTGCCGCCGGCGCTCTGGTCCCAGGTGTCCATCGAGGAGTTGACCGCGCTGAGCACCGCCTCGCCGAGCAGCGCCGGGATGACCACCGGGCAGTTCAGGTGGGCCAGGTAGCGGGGGTGGTGGAAGTAGACCGCGTCGCGCAGGTAGACCTCCTCCAGCTCGTCCAGCGCGGCGGTGGCGTCACCCAACGGGCGGTCCAGGTCGACCGCGCCGACCAGCGGCGCCAACTCGTCCGGGCGTACGCCGGTGCAGGGTCCGGTCGCCTCGGTCACCCGCCGGGCCACCCGGTCGACGCCGGCGGCCACGGCACGCCGGTAGTCCTCGACTGTGCCCTCGTGGAGCAGGTGGGACCGGGCTGTGGTGGGCCCGGGTGTCGGCCGGGTCGGCGTTGCCTCGGCGGTGTGCACCGGCAGGGTCATGGACGTCCTCCACGCTCGGCGGTTCGGTTGTCGGGCAGCCGGAAGCCGCCGCTCGCACGGGAGCGGCGGGTGCTGCGGTCTCGGCGGGTGGTGGGAGGGGCGGACCGGCGGGGTGACGCGCGGATCGCCCGGAGGCGTCAGGTGAGCTTTCTCGCACCCGGGGGTGCCGGGGCGGAGGTCGTCTGGAGGCCGGAATACGGTGCACGCGAAGCGAGGTCGGCCTACGCTCCGGCGCGCCGGAGTCCGAAAGTGATCAGCGTGTCGTCTCCGCCACGACCGGCGGGCACGGCGACCGCGACGGCAGGGTCGACGGCGACCGGGCCCCGGCGCACGGCACGGCGAGTGGAGACGGGATCAGGCATCACGTCGTCTTTCGATCAGGGTCGAGGGGACCTTGGACAACGCGGTTAGGCTAACCTAACTTAACCCCCTGTCAAGTCCCGATCCGCGTTTCGCGCCACACTGGAGCTCGCACTGTCCGTTATCGAGTCACCACCCCACGAGACGGCGAACCGCCGCCCCGCCCGGCAGCTTCGGTCATCGTCGGCCGGCACCCGCCCGACTGCCGGCGAGTCGCGAACCGGTCCCCCACCGCCGGCCCCCGCCGGCCCGCTGCGTACCGGTACGGTTACACCGTGAACGAGCGGACGGCTGCCGGATCATCCGCACACAGTGGACGGCGCTACCGGGACCGCCACGGCATCCCGCACCTGCGCGCCGACGACCCGGGCTCACTGGCATACGCGCAGGGCCTGGTCACCGCGCTGGACCGGGCCTGGCAGATCGAGGTGGAACGACACCGCTCGCAGGGCGCCAGCGCCGCCTTCCTCGGGCTGGACGCGCTGGCCTGGGACCGGTTCGCGCGGCAGGTCCGGCTCGCCGACACCGCGCAGCGCTGCTACGCGGCGCTCGACCCGGCGACCGCCGAGTGGGTGGGCCGCTACGTCGACGGCGTCAACAGCGGTCTCGCCGCAGGCGCGGCGCGGGCCCCCGAGTTCGCCGCCACCGGCCTGTCCCCCGGCACCTGGCAGCCGTGGACACCGCTGGCCGTCTGGCTCGGCCACCACGTGCTCTTCGCCGGGCTGCCCACCAAGCTCTGGCGCGAACACGTGGCGCGGCGGCTCGGTGCGGCGGCGGCCGGCCTGTTCGCCGTCGACGGGCAGGTGACCTCCGGCAGCAACGGCTGGCTGGTCACCGGGGACCGCACCGCCACCGGCGCGCCCCTGATCGCCGGCGACCCGCACCGGTTCATCGAGGCGCCCGGCATCTACCAGCAGATCCGCCTGGCCTGCCCGGAGTACGACGTGCTGGGGTTCGCCGTGCCCGGCGTGCCGGGCCTGCCGCACTTCGGGCACGCCGGTGCGGTGGCCTGGGCCATCACCAACGCGATGTCCGACTACCAGGACCTGTACGCCGAGCGGCTGCGCCGCCGGGGCGACGCGGTCGAGGCGTACGGGCCGGACGGGTGGCGGCCGGCGTACCAGCAGGTCGAGACCATCGAGGTGGCCGGCGCCGACCCGGTCGAGGTCGAGGTGATCGAGACCGAGCGGGGGCCGGTGGTCTCCGGCGGCCCCGACGACGACCCGGAGCTGACCGTCAGCCTGCGTCAACCGGCCCGGGTCGCCGGTGACCTCGGCTTCGCCGTGCTGCCCGCGCTGCTGCGCGCCCGTACCGTCGACGACCTGGACGCCGCCCTGGACGGTTGGGTCGAGCCGGTCAACGTGGTGCTCGCCGCCGACACCGCCGGTGGGCTGCTGCACCGGGTCGCCGGCCGGGTGCCGCGACGGCACCCGGACAACGGGCTGCGGGTGGTGCCCGGCTGGTCGGCGGAGCACACCTGGCAGGGCTGGCACGACACCCCGGAGTCCCCGGTCGACGGGATCGCGGTGATGGCCAACGAGCGCGGCATCTCCGCCGAACTCGGGGTGGAGTTCGCCCCGCCGTACCGCGCCGACCGGATCCGCGCGCTGCTCACCGCCGGCACCGGCTGGCGCGCGGCGCAGATGGCCGCCGTACACGCCGACACCCACCTGGGCGCGGCCGAGCCGCTGCTCACCGTGCTCGCCGGCCTGGACGGGCTGAGCGCCGACGCCGACGCGCTGCGGACCCGCCTGCTGGCCTGGGACCGCCGGATGGCGGCCGACAGCGTCGACGCGGCGGCTTTCGCCGACCTGCGCGCGGCGGTGGCGCGGCGGCTCGCCGCCCACCCGACGCTGGCCGTGCTGGCCGAGCCGCCCGCCCACCCCGAGGTGTTCCAGCCCTGGCTGGCGCTGGTGCCCCGGGTCGGGTACGCGGTGGCCCCACTGCTGCACGCCGACCTGCCCGGCGTGGACCGGGACGCGCTGGTGCGGGCGGCGGCCGAGGAGGTCGCCGCGACCGGCGACACCCGCCGGTGGGGCGAACGGCACCGCCTCCTGCCCTGGCAGGCGCTGCCCGACCCGGCCGCCCCGCCCGGGCCGGAGCTGCACGGCGACAGCGACTGTGTGCTGGCCACCTCCAGCGTGCCCGGGGTCACCGACCTGTGCCTGCGCGGGCCGACCGCCCGCTACGTGTGGGACCTGGCCCGGCGCGAGGACAGCCGGTGGGTGGTGCCGCTCGGCGCCACCGGTGCCGGCCCGCACCGCGACGACCAGCTCCCGCTCTGGCTGCGGGGCGAGCTGGTCGAGGTGACCTGCGACTGGGACCACCTCACCGAGGAGCACGATGACTGATCCGCACCACCACCAGCGGCACGTCCCCGGTTTCGGCACGATCACCTTCCGGCCGGTCGACCCGGAGGCCGACGCGGACGTGATCCACGGCTGGGTCAGCCAGGACCGGGCCCGCTTCTGGGGGATGCGCGACGCCGACCGGGACCGGGTCGTGGAGGTCTACCGGTACGTCGACTCGCTGCCCACCCACCACGCGTACCTGACCCTGCGCGACGGGGAGCCGGTGGCGCTGTTCCAGGGCTACCAGCCGGAACACGACCCGGTCGGCGAGTGCTACCCGGTACGCCCCGGCGACTACGGCGGCCACCTGCTGATCGGCACACCGGTACGCCCCGAGCGGGGCTTCACCGGCGCCCTGCTCGCCGAGTTCGTCGCGTTCGTCTTCACCGACCCCACCCGGCGGCGGCTGATCATGGAGCCGGACGCCCGCAACGACAAGGCGATCGCCCGGCTGCGGCGGGCCGGTTTCGTCGAGGGCCCACTGATCGACCTGCCGCACAAGCAGGCCCGCCTGATGTTCCTCGACCGCCCCACCTGATCCGGGCGACGGGCAGATGTGTGCATGTGCTCAAGGCTCACCGGCCCGGCCCGGCGACGGCTGGTGACGGAGCCGGACGCCTCCACGACAACTCGACCACACGCTCGCGCCAGGCGGCCGGCGGAACGTGTCATGAATTCGCGCCCCGTGAACCTGGGCGGCAGATCAGGGAACGATCACCACGCTGGCAGCGCTCCGACAGGGCGTAGCGGGTGAGCACCACGTCCCCGATCTGGCGTGCTTCCATCACCCGGGCCCGCCGCCCCGGGTGCCAGGGGAACCGGCCGTCGCCGACGAACCGGGGTGCCCGCCGGTCCCCCACGAAGAACGGCGCCACCACCAGGTGCAGTTCGTCGGCGAGCCCGGCGGCGAGGAACTGGCCGTGCACCACCGCGCCGCCCTCCACCAGGAGCCGCTGTATCCCCCGGTCGGCGAGGTCGGCCAGGGCCCGCGACAGGTCGACCGGGTCACCGGCGTCGACGACAGTGGCCAGGTCACCGAGGCGGTGCCGGGTCTTCTCCAACGCGCCGCTGGCACTGTAGACGATCCGGTCGGTGTCGCCGACGGTGAAGAACCGGGCGGTCGGGTCCAGGTCGCCGCAGCCGGTCAGGGTCACCCGGGTCGGGGACTCCGGCAGGCCACGGGCCACCCGCTCGGCCCGGCGCCGGTCACAGCGGACCAGCAACCGGGGATCGTCCCGGCGGACCGTACCGGCGCCGACCAGGATCGCGTCACAGTCGGCACGGACCGCGTCGACGCGGTCGAGGTCCGCGTCGTTGGAGAGCAGGAGCCGCTCCTCGGTGGCGTCGTCGATGTAGCCGTCGATCGAGGTCGCGCAGCTGAGCAGCACGTACGGGCGCTGCGCCGTCGCCGGGCCGGTCACCGGACGAAGGGAAGATCGACGGTACGGGCGGCGCGGCTGGCCTTGGCCGCGAGGTAGTCGGCGTTGGCCGGGGAGAGGAAGACACCGGTGGGCACCTGCTCGGTGACCGTCACCCCGAGGCGCCCCAACTGCTCGGTCTTCTCCGGGTTGTTGCTGAGCACCGCGATCGGCCCGACGCCGAGCGCGGCGAGCATCTGCGCGGCCGCCGTGTAGTCGCGCTCGTCCTCGGAGTGCCCCAGCGCCACGTTGGCCTCGTAGGTGTCCAGCCCGCCGTCCTGCAACGCGTACGCGTCGAGCTTGGCGTACAGGCCGATGCCCCGGCCCTCCTGCCGCAGGTAGAGCAGGTACCCACCGATCTCGGCGATCCGTTGCACCGCCTCCCGCAACTGGGGGCCGCAGTCGCAACGCTGGCTGCCGAAGACGTCACCGGTGAGGCACTCGCTGTGCGGGCGGACCAGCGGCACTGCCCCACCCTGCTCGGCGTCGCCGAGCGCGAACGCGAGATGTTCCCGACCGTCGACCAGGCCGTCGAAAGTGAACAGCCGAGCGGTGGTGGCGTAGCCGTCGGGGAACCGCAGCGGCACGGTGACCTGCGTCCGGATGGTGGCGAGAGGCAGTGAGTCGGACATGGGTCTCCTCGTCATACGGTGGCGGGTACACGAACACGTCGAGCCAGCAGCACGGCCGCCCCGGGCAGGCTCGCGACGAGCACGAGAGCTCCGTACACGGTCGCGGCAGCCACCCCCTCGGCGGCGGTCAGGCCGGCGGCGGCGAACGCCCACGCGGCCACCCCCTCGCGCGGGCCGAAACCGGCGACGTTGGCCGGTACCGCCATCGCGAGCAGGGCAAGCAGGGTCAGCGGCAGCAGCAGGGTCAGCGGCGCGGTGGAGCCCGCCGTCCGCGCCGCCACCAGAAACGTCGCCAGGTGTCCGCCGACCGCGAGCGCGGAGGCGAGCAGCACACCCAACCAGGTGCGCCGGCCCAGCAGGCCGTGGCGCACGTCGGAGACGGCCGTACCGATCGCGCGGGTGATCCGGGTGGCACCCGAGCGCGGCAGCACCCGGGCCGTCAGCACCACGCCGGCCAGCACCGCGACCGTCACCGCGGTCGCCACCGGCAGGTACGGCCGCACCGGGGAGGGGAACACGAACAGCAGCACCACCGCGACCGCGACCAACACCACCTGACCGGCGACGCGCTCCCAGACCACCGCCCGGATGCCGCGTCCCACGTCACCGACGTCGCGGCCGTGGCGTACCGCCCGGTGCACGTCGCCGAGGATCCCGCCGGGCAGGGTGGCGTTCAGGAACACCGCCCGGTAGCAGTGCGCGACCGCCTCGCGCAGCGGCAGCCCGACGCCGAGACCACCGGCGACCAGGCTCCACCGCCAGGCGACACAGACCGTGGTGAACAGGCCGATGGCCAGCGCGGCACCCAACGCGGGTGCGTCGATCAGCCGCAGCCCGGCCAGGAACGGTCCCGTTCCCAGCCAGCACAGCAGCCCGACGAGCACGGCGAGCCCCAGCGCCAGTCGCGCCCAACCCCAGAACGACCGACCCGCCGGGGCGGCCGTGGACACGGCGCCACCAGCTTCATCCCCCACGCGTGCCTCCCCGGCATGGCGATCTTCCCTGACTGTACGCACGTAGCCGGCCGGCCAGCGGTTCAATGGCACAGCGCAAGCAGGTCAACGTGATCGACCTGTACCCCGAGACGACCGGTTCCAGCCTCTTCCCGCCGCCGACGCTCGTACTCGGCGGTGCGGTCGGTCAGCTCGGGACGCTGCTCGCGGGCGGCGCCCAGCCAGCCGGTGAGCCACTGCTCGGCCAGGTCGGCCTGCTCCGGCCCGAGTCGCCACGGGCTGGGCTGCACCCGTACCGGCACCCCGTGCCGGGCGAAGGCGGCGGTGCACGCCTCGACGGCGTCCGGGCCGAGCAACCTCCGACCCTCGACGGCCCGCCGCTGATGGGCGTTGAACGCCGCTGCGACCTCGTCGTCCAGCGGGTCGGACGGGGTCAGCCGCACCCCGCCGGTCACCGAGATCAGGAACAGCGTCCGGGTACCGGCCCCGACGCAGGCCGCCACGATATGGTCGATTTCCTCTGCGGTCAGCATGTCGAGCAGCGCCGACGCGGTGACCAGGGTGACGCCGGCCAGGTCGGCGGCGGTCAGCCGGGTCAGGTCCCCCGCCTGGGCACGTACCGTCACCGCGCTGCCGTCGGCGGCGGTCGTGGGCATCCCGGCGCAGGCCCGGGCCAGCAGGTCCGGATCCTGGTCGTGGAGCACCCAGTGCTGGGGGCCGGGCAGCAGCGGGGCCAGCCAGCGGCCCAGCGATCCGGTGCCGGCGCCGAGGTCGTGCACGACGAACGGGCCGTCGGTCAACGTGGCCCGGACCGCGTCGACCAACTCCGTCGAGCGGGCCGCCACGTCGGCGGGTTCGCGCAGCGAGAGCCACTGCGCGAAGTCCGGCGGAAGTGTGATGCTCATGCCACCACCCTGCACCGATGCTGATTCACTCGCTGACGCATGACGCCAATGCCTCCTTGAGGGCGGTGGTGATCCGGGTGGTGGTGGTCGTCCAGTCGTCAAGGGTGTCCCGGCGACGCAGGGCGGCCTCGCGCAGACGCGCCCGCAGACGCGCGTCGTCCAGCCAGTGCCGCAGTGCCTCGGCCAGCGCCTGCGGGTCCTCGGACGGCACCAGCAGGCCCGGCCGTACGCCGTCGGGGGCGTGGCCGAGGGCGTCGGGCAGCCCACCGACGGCCGAGGCGAGCACCGGCACGCCTCGGGCCAGCGCTTCGGTGACCACCATCCCGTACGTCTCGCCCCGAGACGGGTGGACCAGCAGGTCGGCGGCGTGATAGGCGGCGGCGAGCCGGTCGCCGGTGAGCGGGCCGGTGAGCCGTACCCGGTCGGCGAGACGGTGTGCGGCGAGCCGCGCCCGCAGCCGGTCGACGAAGGGCGGGTCCCGGTGCAGCGGTCCGGCGCAGGTCAGCGTCCAGTTCTGGTCGGCGACCGCCGTGAGGGCCTCGACCAGCACGTCGTGGCCCTTGTGCGCGGCGACGGCCGCGACGCAGAGCAGCGCCGAGCCGCCCGGCGAGCCGGGTGCGGATGGGGCCGGGTCGGCCCCGGGCGCGGCCACGTGCACCCGGTCGGCGGGCAACGCGTACCGGTGCAGCAGCCGGTCGCGCGTCCAGGCGCTGGTGGCGACGACGGCGGTGGCCGCCGCCAGCGCCCGGGCCTCGGCGTCGTCGTCGCGGGGCAGGTGCACCAGCGGGACCAGGCGCAGCCGCCCGGCGTGTGCCGTGAGAGCGTCCGGGACCACCGAGGCGACGAGGCCGTCGACGAGCACCGGCGCACCATCGGGCAGCCCGGCCAGCACCTCGGCCAGCGCGGCGTGCTCGGCCGGGGACGGCTGCGGCCAGCCCCCGGGCACGGCGTACTCGCGGACCGACCAGCCGGCGGCGGCCAGACCAGCGCAGATCCGCCGGTCGTAGCCGTTGCCGCCGCTGGGTGCTGCCGGGTCGTCGATGTCGCCGGGCAGGACCACGTGCACGGTCGGCACGTGAGTGTCGCCCGGCGCGATCACGTGCGGGGCGGGCACGTCAGGCGGCGCCGCCGGGCAGTGACCGCTCGTAGGCGGCCCACGCCACGTGCGACTCGTGCAGGGTGACGACGATCCCGGTCAGACCGTGCGCGCCCGGGCCGAGGGCACCGGCGGCCACCCGGTCGGCGAGCCGGTCGGCGATGGTCCTGGCCAGCACCTCGGTGGTGGTGTTCGTGCCCGCGAAGGCGGGCTCGTCGTCGAGGTTGCGGTAGTTCAGCTCGCCGAGCACGGCCTTGAGCTGGTCGGTGGCCAGTCCGATGTCGACCACGATGCCGTCGGCGTCGAGATCGGGCCGGCGGAAGGTGGCGTCGACCACGAACGTCGCGCCGTGCAGCCGCTGGGCGGGGCCGAAGACCTCACCCCGGAAACTGTGGGCGACCATGATGTGGTCCCGGACGGTCACGCTGAACACGGATCACTCCCCGTCGTAGGTGATGAGGTGACAGAGCGCGGGCAGGCTGCCCGTACTCAGGCGGTGCAGGACATCGGGCAGTTCCGCGAACGGTGACCGCCCGGTGATCAACGTGTCGAACGCCGGGTCGGCGAGCAGGTCGAGCGCCAGGGCCATCCGGTCGGCGTAGCTGCGACTGCCGCGCCGGGCGGGGGCGACCGTGCCGACCTGGCTGCTGCGGACGGTGAGTCGTCCCGAGTGGAACGCGCCGCCGAGGGAGAGCTGCACCTGGCGGTCGCCGTACCAGCTCAGTTCGAGCACGGTGCCCTCGGGTGCGAGCAGGTCCAGGCCGCGTTGCAGTCCGGCGGCGGTGGCGCTGGCGTGCACCACGAGGTCGCGTCCCCCGGTGGCGGTCTCCGGCATGGCGAAGTCCACGCCGAGCGCGGCGGCCACCTCGGCCCGGGTCGGATCGGTGTCGACCAGTTCCACCCGCACTCCGGGGAAGCGGGCCAGCAGGGCGGTCACCGCGCAACCGACCATGCCACCGCCGATGACGGTGACCTTGTCGCCGACCAGCGGAGGCGCGTCCCACAGCGCGTTGGCCGCGGTCTCCACCGTGCCGGCCAGCACCGCGCGGGCCGCCGGCACGTCCTCCGGTACGACGGTCACCGCGTCAGCCGGCACCACGTACGCGCTCTGGTGCGGGTGCAGGCAGAACACCGTCCGCCCGCGCAGTCGCTCCGGCCCCTGCTCCACCGTCCCGACGCTCAGGTAGCCGTACTTGACCGGGGCCGGGAAGTCGCCCTCCTGGAACGGAGCGCGCATGGTGGCGTACTGACTGTCGGGTACCGCGCCGGTGTAGACGAGCGTCTCGGTGCCCCGGCTCACACCCGAGAAAAGGGCCCGGACCAGCACCTCCTCGGGGCCCGGCGCCGGCAGCGTCACCGAGCGGATCTCACCCTGGCCTGGCACCCTGAGCCAGAAGGCGCGAGCCGTTCGGGTCACCGAGTTCTCCTTTGCCTAGGTCCGGACCGAACCGATCCGTGATGTTTTCCGTACATCTCTGACAGGGTCGTCGATCATAAACACGGAGGCACGGTGTCCACAGTTCGAACCGGTCCACAAATCGGGCTGATCGTTCAGATCGTCTTGCTGGCGGGGCTCGCCGCGACCGTCGGTCTCGGGGCCGTCGGCTGGGTGGCCGGGCTGACGTACGGCGCAGTGACCTGCGTGGTTCTCGTACGCGGCCTGCGGCGATCCGGTTCGGACCGGCTCGGACCGGCCGACTGGGTGACCATGGGCCGGGGGCTGCTGGTCGGCGGCGTGACCGCGCTGATCGCCGACGCGCTGATCGCCGGCCGCCCGGCGCCGATGCTGGTGCTGGTCACGATGACCGTGGTGGCGCTGGCACTGGACGCCGTCGACGGCAAGGTGGCCCGACGCACCCGCACGGTCAGCGCGCTCGGCGCCCGGTTCGACATGGAGGTCGACTCGTTCCTGGTGCTGATGCTGAGCTTCTACGTCGCCCCGTCGGTCGGGGTCTGGGTGCTCGCCATCGGCCTGATGCGGTACGCCTTCCTGGCCGCGAGCTGGGCACTGCCCTGGATGGACCGGCAACTGCCGCACCGGTACTGGCGTAAGGTGGTCGCCGCGGTCCAGGGGATCATGCTCGCGGTCGCCGCGTCCCAGGTGCTGCCGGGGCCGTTGACCATCCTCGTGCTGGTCGCGGCGCTCGGCATGCTGGTCGAGTCGTTCGGGCGGGACGTCGGGTGGCTGTGGCGGCGACGCGCGCCTCGGATCGTGCCCGCGGTGGTGGTCCTGCCGGCGCCGGTCGTCGCCCGCCGGGTCGATCGGATCGAGGACCGCGACATGCCACCCGCGCCCGTCCTGTCGCTGCGCTGACCCGGGAGAAGCAGTTGTCGATCTCCGACCCGGCCCCCACGCCGGGCACCGACCAGGCCCGCACCATCGAGCCAGCCGAGCGATCGGACCACACACCAGCGGCCCCGAACGAACCGCAGGCCACCGCCGACCCCGAACCGGTCGACGGGCCGGCAGCGGCGCCCAGCCGGCGGCGGGCGGTGCTGGCCCGGGTGGTGACCGTGCTGGCCGCCGCGCTGGTGCTGGCAACGCTGACGCTGCCCAACCGGCCGTGGCAACTGGAGCCGGGCACGTTCCTGCGGCTCCCGCTGGAGGCGCTGCTGCTGGCCGCACTGCTGCTGGCGCTGCCCGGCCGCCCCCGCCGGATCGTGGCCGCCGTCTCCGGTGTGCTGCTCGGTCTCGTCGCCATGGTGAAGGTCGGTGACCTGGGCTTCTATTCGTCGCTGGGTCGCCCCTTCGACCTGGTGCTGGACTGGTCGCTGCTCGGCCCGGCGTTCGCGTTCGTGGCCGAGTCGATCGGTCGGCCGGGTGCCATCGCGATCGCCGCCGGGGTCGGACTGCTGCTGCTGGGCATCCCCGTGCTGACCGCGCTGTCCACGGTCCGGCTGTCCGGGGTGCTGGCCCGCAACCGCACCGGTACCACCCGGGCCGTCGCGTCGCTGGTGGTGGTCTGGGTGGTCCTCGCCGCCTTCGGGGCCCGGATCGTGCCGGGCGTGTACGTGGCCGACACCAACGCGACCACCCTGGTCCAGGACCACGCAGTCGAGGTGCACGCCCGGCTGCACGACCGGAGGGCGTTCACCAACGAGATCAACGTGGACCCGTTCCGCGACGTGCCCGGCGACCAGTTGCTGACCGGGTTGCGCGGCAAGGACGTGCTGCTCACCTTCGTGGAGAGCTACGGCCGGGACGCGGTCGCCGACCCCGAGTTCGCCTCGATCCAGCGGGTGCTCGACGAGGGAGCCGAGCGCCTGTCGGCGGCCGGCTTCACCTCCCGCAGCGGCTTCCTCACCTCGCCGACCATCGGCGGGGCGAGCTGGCTGGCGCACGCCACCCTGCTCTCCGGGCTCTGGATCGACAACAACCAGCGACACCGCAACCTGCTCGCCACCGACCGGTTCACCCTGGGTGACGCGTTCCAGCGCGCGCAGTGGCGTACGGTCGGGGTGATGCCGGCGGTCAACCAGGCCTGGCCGGAGGGAGCGTTCTACGGGTACGAGCAGTTCTACGGCGGGCCGGACCTCGGCTACCAGGGCCCGAGGTTCGCCTTCGCCCCGATGCCCGACCAGTTCGCCATCCACACGTTCCACCAGCGGGAGTTGGCCGCCCCCCGGGACCGCCCGGTGATGGCCGAGTTGGCGCTGGTCTCCAGCCACTCCCCCTGGACCAAGGTGCCGTCGGTGGTGGACTGGGACGACATCGACGACGGCGAGGTGTTCCAACGGGGCATCATCGGCACCCCGGCCGCGCAGGCCCGCACCGGTTACCGGCACTCGATCAACTACACGCTGCGTACCCTCATCTCCTACCTGGAGCGGTACGGCACCGACGACACGGTGATGGTCATCGTCGGCGACCACCAGCCGGCGCCGGTGGTGACCGGGGAGAACCCCAGCCCCGACGTGCCGATCCACATCGTGGCCAAGGACCCGGCGGTGTTCGCGCAGATCGAGGACTGGAACTGGCAGGAGGGCCTGACCTCAGGCGCCGATGCCCCGGTCTGGCGGATGGACACCTTCCGCGACCGGTTCCTGACCGCCTTCGGCCCCGGCAACTCCCGCGCCCAGGCGCAGGGCCGCTGACCTGCCCGCGTTCCCGCACCGGCCGCTGACGACCGGGGCGGGAGCGCGACTCAGCCGGGTTTGCGGGCGACCAGGACGTCGCGGACGATCGCCTGGTCGACCCGGTGGGACAGCGCCCGCCAGGGGCCCTCGTCGAGCACGTCGAGGCCGGCTGCGGCCAGCCGCTCGGCGGCGGCCTCCCGCCGGGCCACGTTGGTGTTCCAGGAGATGCCGAGGGCACCGCCGGGGCGCAGCAGCCGCGCCCAGCCCGGCACGGCGGCGGTGAGCAGCGCGAGCGGGTCGCGGGCCAGCCCGGTCTCGGCGGTACGGCTGCCATGCTGCACGCCGTACGGGGCGTCGGCCACCACCACGTCGACAGTCTCCGGGCGGAAGAACTCGCCGACCCGGGTGGTGTCGGCGTTGACCACGTCCACGGTCTGCACGTCGCCGGCCTTCTGCGCCTCCTTCGAGGCGGCCACCTCCACCCGCAGCCGCCGGCCGACCACCTTGCGTTCCCGGCGTACCGGACCGGACTCCAGCACCCGGTGCTTGACCCGCTTGCGCTTGAGCCAGGTGCTGAGGAACGTCTGGTAAGCCTCGAAGTCCTTGCTGTCGCGGTCCAGGCCGGCGGCGTCGAAGCCGTACATCATCGCCTGGTTGACGCCTGTACCTCGGCCGCAGAGCGGGTCGAGCACCCGGAACCGCCGGGTGAGCAGGTCGTCGGCCCAGGCCGAGGCGAGCAGAGTGACGTTGAGCAGCAGCTTGGTGAACTGCTCGTTGGTCTTTCCCGGGTACTTCTGGATGGTGACCAGGTCGTCGTCGAAGCGGTCCAGCCGACTCGACGGCACCGGGCGCAGCAGGTCCCCGACGAACGCGAAGAACGCGTACGCACTGGACAGGTTACCCAGCAGCGCGACGTCCCGCTCGCTCAGCCCGCCCTTGACCTCGAACGTGACGTACGGGACCCCGCCCACGGCGACCGTCTCCACCGCCCCGAGCCGTCCACCGAGCACGCTGCCGCCGAAGATCTCCAACTCGGCCCGCGTCAACTCCACCGCCGCCCCCGAGTACACCCGGTTACTCGAAGGCAGGATCAACACCCCATACCGCTCCACAACCAGGCACTATCCCACGCCCCCGCCCAGCCGGCGCCGCCCCGGGTCCCCCTACGCGATCATGGAGTTGTGGTACCACGGACGCCGCACCTCGCGGCCTTCCGGGCACCACAACTCCATGATCACGGGACTCGTCAGACGGGGAGGCCGCCGACCTGGGTGTTGATCCAGGAGCGGATGGAGGGGAGGTCACCGTAGATGGAGGGGGCAGTGGCGCAGGTGGAACTGTTGTTGCCGGCCCGGCTGGTCGCGCCGATCACCTGCCACACGCCGTTGACCCGGCGCACCTGCGGGCCACCCGAGTCGCCGTAGCAGGCGCCGGCGTTGCCGTTGGTGTTGTTGGTGCAGATCTCGTACGGACCGTTGATGCCGCTGCACCGGCTGTCGGCCACGATCGAGGTGTCCAACTCGTTCGCCACCACTGGCGCGGGGCCGCAGCCACGGGGTGCGCAGGTCTGGCCCCAGCCGATGATGCGGGTGGCGGTGCCGACGGCGCCGGAGGTGGTCGGGATCCGGGCCGGTGCGTAGCTGACCGAGCTGGCGAGCTGGAACAGCTTGACGTCGATGGTGGGGTGGTTGACGGCCCGGCTCACGCCGACCACGACGCCACCGCTGCTGCGGTTGACGCTGCCCACCCGCACCGACGACGGGGTCGGGCAGTGCTTGGCGGTGACCACCCAGTTGGCCTTGATCAGGGTGGCGGTGCAGCCGGAGGTGTAGACCAGCCACGGGTAGTTCTCGGTGGCCGGCCGACCACCGACCACGAAGGTGCCGAAGTCCGTGTCCTCGGTCCGGAGTTCGCCGGCCGGGCCGGCGTCGTGGTCGGCGGGTCGGGCGGCGGAGGCACCGGCGGTGGCCACCTGCACACCGGTCGCCGCCAGCACCGCCGCCAGCGCGACGGTGGCCGCACGCAGCAGTTGTCGTCGGATCATCAGGCACTCCCCTGCGGACTGCGCGGCGCGCCGATACGCCGCAATCGATACTCGTGAATGCTAGTGGCCATCCACCGTGCGATGTCATCACGAAAGCGTCATACCGCCCGAGAGCTGTTACTCGGGTGTTACGTAAGAGCGAAGGCGCGGTGGCACATCGTCACGACCGTGGACGCGAGGTCACGCCCGCGCCCCATGCGGTGCCGGGTGGACGGAGAGGAGACGACGATGAGGATCAGAAGGACCCTGGCCACACTGGTCCGCACCGCCTGGCGCGGGTGCCTGGCCGCGACCCGGTGACCTCTCAGTCGAGGATGCCCTCGTGCAGGGCGCGCAGCACCGCGTTCGTCCGGTCCCGCGCGCCGAGCTTGGTGAGGATGGTGGAGATGTGGTTCTTCACGGTCCCCTCCGCCAGGAACAGCACCTCGGCGATCTCCCGGTTGCTGTAGCCCTGTGCGACGAGCCGCAGCACCTCCTGCTCGCGTTCGGTGAGGCCGGGCACGTGCCCCCCGGGCGGCCCGACCGGTGACGGCCCGGAGCGGATCGCCCGCAGCATCCGGTCGGTGATCGACGGGGCGATCAGCGTCCCGCCGTCGGCGAGCGTCCGAATGGCCCGGGTGAGCTGGTCCAGCGTCACGTCCTTGAGCAGATAGCCGCGGGCGCCCGCGCGGAGAGCCGCCAGCACCAGTTCGTCGTCGTCGAACGTGGTCAGCACCAGCACCGGGATATCGACGTCGGCGGCGCGGAGCCGTTCGAGCGTCCAGATGCCGTCGAAGCGGGGCATCCGCAGGTCGAGCAGGATCACGTCCGGCGTGGTCTCGGCGACGACCGCCAGCGCGGCCCGACCGTCGTCGGCCTCGCCGACCACGTCGATGTCGGCGACCTCCAGCAGCCCCCGGATGCCCTGCCGGATGAGCGTCTGGTCGTCGACGACCACCACCCGGGTCATGCGGCCGGCACCCGTGCGGTCACCCGGAACCCGGTCCGCCCGTCGACGGCCAGGTCGCCACCGAGTGCCTGGAAGCGTTCGCGCAGCCCCCGTAGTCCGTTGCCGAGCACCAGGTTCGGCGCACCGCGTCCGTCGTCGCGGGCCTCCAGCACGGTGCCGCGGGTGTCGGCGGTCACCGAGATCCACAACTCCCGCGCCCCGGCGTGCCGGATGGTGTTCGTGACGATCTCCTGGGTGGCCCGCACGAACGCCGCGCTCTCCTCCTCGTCCACCCGTACGGCCGGCGAGACGTCCACCGACACGTCGAGTCCCGGCAGGTCGCGCGCCATCCGCCGTAACGCTCGCTCCAGGTCGGGCGGCTCGGTGCGCAGCCGCCCGACCGTGGTGCGTACGTCGCCGAGCAGCTCGCGGGCGACCCGGTTGGCCCGCTCCACGTGGGTACGCGACGCCTCGCCGTCGAGGTGCCGGGCCGTCTCCAGCTCCAGCGTCAGGACGGTCAACTGGTGACCGATCTGGTCGTGCAGCTCCCGCGAGATCCGCAGGCGTTCGGCCGTCCGGGCGGACTCGGACAGCAGCACGCTCGCGGCCTGCAACTCCACGTGCGCCTCGGCCAACTCGCGGCGCATCCGCTGCTCACGCACCAGGGTGGTCGAACTGAGCATGCTGGCCAACTGGATGAGCAGGTAGAAGCCGATCACCACGACGGCCTCCGGCGACCGGAACGCGGCCGCCGGCAGACTCACGGCGATCACCACGGTGTTGAGGGCGACGATGGCCAGCCCCACCCGCAGTGGCACCAGGTACACGCTTACCGCTGCGGTGAACACCAGCAGCACCGGCAGCAGCCCCGCGTTCGGCAACGCGAGAACCACCGCCCAGGACGCCAGCACGGCCACGGCGAACGCCCTGTTACACAGCGGACCGGCCCGCTCGACGGCGACAGCGGTGAGCAGCGCGGCGAGGTGGAGGACGAACAGCGCGATCCACAGGAGCCGGGGGACATCGGTGTCGACGGCCCCGAACAGGACGGGCGCAGCGACGGCGATCGCCACCACGAGCAGGGCGATGGCGGACCACTCCTCCGTTCCGACGCGTCGCACGCTCCCACTCTAGGTCGGCCCGCGCCGGGCGTACCCGTGCCGAAAGTCATGCCCCCAGGAGGTGACTTCTGGGACAGGTGACCAGGCCGGGGCGTCCGTAGCGTCGAGGCATGACCAATGCCGAACCGGCGATCCTCGCCGAGAACCTCGCCAAGAGTTACGGATCGACCCGGGCGGTGGCCGATGTGAGCCTCCGGGTCGACGTCGGGGAGGCGGTCGGCGTCCTCGGCACCAACGGCGCCGGGAAGACCACGGCGGTCGAGATGATCGCCGGGCTACGCGTACCCGAACGGGGGCGGGTACGCGTGCTCGGCCTCGATCCCCGGGCCGACCGGCGGCGCGTGCGGCAGGTGCTCGGTGTGCAGCTCCAGCACGCGCACCTGCACGGCGCGCTGCGGGTCACCGAACTGGTCGACCTGTACCGCAGCTTCTATCCCGACCCTCGCCCGACCGACGAGTTGCTGGACATGGTCGACCTGGCCGGACAGCGGAAGGCGTCGTTCGACAAGCTCTCCGGCGGCCAGCAGCAGCGGCTCTCGATCGCTCTCGCGCTGGCCGGACGCCCGCGCGTGGTGATCCTCGACGAGCTGACCACCGGCCTGGACCCGAAGGCCCGCCGCCGCATGTGGGCGACGATCGAGCAGCTCCGCTCCGAGGGGGTGAGCGTGCTGCTGGTCAGCCACGCCATGGAGGAGGTGGAGCGGCTGTGTGACCGGGTCGCCGTCCTCGACGCCGGCCGCGTCATCGCGCTGGGCACCCCTGCGGGCCTGGTCGAGCAGACCGGCACCGCCAACCTGGACGACGCGTTCGTCGCGCTCACCGGCAAGGAACTCGACCTGGAGGAAGCCGCATGACCACCATCGTCGCCCACCGACCGGGGATGCGCTCGCTGCTGACGTTGATCCGCTGCGAGGCGAAGATGGTCATGCGGGACACCCCCGGGCTGGTCGTCCCGCTGTGCCTTCCCCTGCTGATCATGCTGACCAGCGCCGGTTCGGCGAACGAGCAGGAAGTCTCGGGTGGGCTGACCGCGCTGGACCTGTTCGTCCTCCCGCTCGTGCTCACCATGGTCATCGCGCTCATCGGCATCATCAACATGCCGAGCTTCCTGGCCTACTACCGGCGCTCCGGCATCCTGCGCCGGCTCGGCGTGACGCCCGCCTCACCGGCCATGGTGCTGGCCGCGCAGGTGATCGTCAGCCTGCTCCAGGCGGTCGTCGGCATCGCCGCCGCCGTCGCGCTCGCCTTCCTGGTGTTCGGCGCGAACGCCCCGGTCGACGTCGGCGCGGCGCTCGGCGTGACGGCCCTGGCGATTGCCGCCATGTACAGCGCCGGCATGATCGTCGCGGCGGTCGCGCCCACCCCGAACTCCGCCGTCGCCATCGGCCTGGTCGCGTTCTTCCTCCTCGGTGCCCTCGGCGGGATGTTCGGCGGACCGGACTCGCTGCCGGGCCCGCTCGCCGACATCGGTCGCTGGCTGCCGTTCGGCGCCACCGTCGAAGCCCTCGGCGCCGCCTGGGAGGGCACGCCGGTCGGAGTCGGTCAACTGCTCGGCCTGGGCGTGACGGTCGTGCTCGGCGCGACGATCGCGGGCCTGCTGTTCCGCTGGGAGTGACCGGCATCGCCGCTCGCGGCGCTGCGGGCGGCTGACGTCACCGCCGTTTGCGGCGGGCCCTCGTCCGGGCCCGCCGCTGCGGTGGTGCCGGCGGCAGGACGAGCGTGCCGACCTCCGGCGCGGCGTCGGCCCGCACGGCCGGCGGACCGGCCGGGACACGGTCCGGCAGCCGCCGTTCCAGGTCGGTGATGATCGCCTGTACGCGGGCCAACTGCTCCCGCACCGACGGCTCGTCCTCGGCGTGACCGCCGGTCGGCCGACCGGCCCGCTGCGCGGCGACCTGCTCGTCCTGGTGCGCCTCCTGCAACGCGGTCAGCACCAGTCCGACCAGCAGATTGGTGAGCAGGTAGCAGGCGGCCACCATGTAGGAGACGTAGTAGAGCACCGCCCACTCGGTGACGTCGCGGCCCGCCTGGAGCGTGTCGGTGATGCCGTCCAGCGACAGCAGCAGGAACAGCGTGAGCATGGCCTGCCCGACCGTGCCGTACTCCTCCGGGTAGGCGGTGCCGAACAGCATCCATCCGAGCATCGCGTACCCGTACAGCAGCAGCGCGGTGACCAGCAGGAAACTGGCCAGACCGGGCAGGCTGCGCCGGATGCCGACCAGTATCACGCGCAGGCTCGGGAAGAGCCGGAACGCGCGCACGATCCGGGCCAGCCGCAGCAGCCGGAGCAGGGTCACGTTCTCCCGCACGCCGGGCAGCAGCGGCGCAGCCACGATCACCAGGTCGAACACGTTCCACCGGTCCCGGAAGAAGCCGCCGGGGGCCGGCGCGTGGGCCCCGAACCGTACCAGCAGTTCCAGCACGAACAGCGAGAGGCAGACGTACTCGACGGCCCGCAGCCCGGTGCCCACGGTCGCCACGACGTGCCCGTACGTCTCCAGGCCCAACGCCACCGCGTTGACGATGACCACGGCGAAGCTGGCCAGGTTGAACCAGGGCGCACCGACGACGGCCTGGCCGCGTACGGCGAGCCGATACAACGGACCACGGACAGTGCGCGTCATGCTACTCCTCGACCGGCTCACGACCGGACGGCAGCCTATGACATCCCGGGACAGGCCGGACGGCCGGACCGGCCACATAGGACGAGTGCCTGGTCACCACGGCGCGCCGCCCGGCACGGCCGCATGGCGGTGGAATCGGCCGCCATGTCCTTGCTGAACGTCCGCTTCGCCGGTGTCCGGGACATCCGCCGTCCCGCGCCGTGCGAGGCCGAGCAGTACCCCCAGTCGTTGCCCGTGCCCCGCACGATGAACGAACCGGTGCCCATCGACCCGGGGATGATGCCCAGGTCGCCACGTCCCGCCCGGATCGCGCCCTTGCCGTGGTGCACGTCCGGCATCACCGCGACACCTTGCACCCACGGCAAAGCACCGATGTTGCGCAACTGCCTCGCGGCCTGCGGCTCGATGCCGTACGGGTCGGTCCAGACCCGTACCGGCGCCCGCGTTCCCGCGAGCAGGCTGAATCCCATGACGTACCCCCGAAGTGTGTGGTGCTCATCGCCCGGCACGGCCCTGCCTCGGGCGACGCCGGGCAGGGGTGCGCGACCGGTGCGGTCCGGCACCGGTGCGACGAGAGGAGACCAGGTAGGTAGGACGAAGCCGCCCCGACCCGTGACGGGTGGGCGGCCTCGAAGAACGGGCGGGCGCGCTAGCTGCGGCGCTCCGATCGCCGAGGCGGGAGGCGGCGGGCGCTGGTCAGCGCCGCCGGGTCCCCGGGCCGACAGGGTTCGCCCCAGGTCGACCAACCGGCCTGCGGTCTGGCGTCTGTCGACACGGCGTACTCCTCTCGGCTCCGGTCCGATGTGACCTGATGCCGAGAAGAGTAGGGACGGCCGCCGGTGGGCCGCAAACGATATTGGGCGGCGCTCAGACGCGGGCGCCCTCGCCCTGGTCGCCGCCGACCCGGTCCAGGTGGGCGGCGAGTTCGTCGGTGAGCAGCAGATCGGTCCGGATGTCGTCGTGCGGGTACGCGGCCCGGCCGACCATGTGCGCCGCCACCGGCGCGGTGGCCAACTGGAAGACGCCGACCAGCACCAGGGTGGTGATGTCCACCCCGGTACGCAGCCGCAACGCGCAGCCGACCAGCACCAGCAGCAGCCCGAGGACCTGCGGCTTGGCCGCGGCGTGCATCCGGGTGAGCAGGTCGGGGAAGCGCACCAGCGCCACCCCGGCGGCGAGGCTGAGCAGCGCGCCGCTGATCAGGCAGACGGCGGCGACGATGTCGAGGATGGCGTCCAGACTCATTTGGTGTTTCTCCGCGCGGCGAATCGGGCGACGCTGACCGACCCCACGAAGCCGAGGACCGCGAGGACCACCAGCACCGGCAGGGCGGTGGCGTCCCGGCTGTAGGCGGCCTCGGCGGCGATCGCGGTGACGATGATGGCCAGCAGGACGTCGGTGGCCACGGCCCGGTCGAGGATCGACGGGCCCCGGATGATGCGGGCCAGGGTGAGTCCGCCCGCCACCGCGAGCAACACGGTGACGGTCACGGCGACGGCGGTCATGTCGCTGCCCCTTCCAGGTCGGCCGGTGGGGTCGGATCGGGATTGGCGCGGACGCGGCGCAGCTCGTCGGCGGAGCCGATGGCCTCGATGATGCGGGCCTCCAGCGCCAACACGTCGCGCCGGAACCGCTCCACCCCATCCAGGCTGCCCACGTTGATCACGTGGACGAACAGGGTGCCGGTGTCTCGGTCGGCCTCCAGGATCAGGCTCCCCGGCACCAGCGACAACGCCTCGGCGGTGAGGGTGAGGTTGAGGTCCGTGTTCACCCGGAGCGGCACCGCGATGATGGCGCTGCGCGGGACGTGGCCGGGCCGGAACGCCAGCCAGGCGATCTGGGCGGAGGCGACCACCAGGTCGCTGAGGAAACGCACCCAGAAGCGCAGCATCCCCACCGGGTGGAGCCGACCGGCGAAGGTCACCGGCGGCAGCGGGAAGACCGCGATGAGGATCGCGGCCACCACCAGTCCGCTGATGATGTTGGCTACGGTGAAGTGGCCCCAGAGGAGCACCCATACGGCGACCAGCACGGTCACCGCGACGACACGGTTACGCCATCGCGCCGCCCGGGTCAGTGGTGGGTTCGGCGGGTCGGTCGGCGGGGCTGGGGTCATCTGGTCGAGGCTCACGGCGTACCCCCTGGGAAGACGGCCTCGACGTAGGGTGTCCGCCGCAGCAGGTCGTCGGCGGCGTCGGTGCTGATGTCGAAGAGCGGACCGGCCACCACGGTCAACGCCAGCCCGAGCGCCACCAGCGCCACGGTCGGCGCGATCATCAGGCCGGGCAACACGGCGCCGCTCTGGCCGGCGGTGCTCACCTGCGGCTGGACCGCCCCCTCGGTGCGGGACGCCCGGTCGGAGTCACCGGAGTCCGGCATGTCCGGGTGCGGCGCCCGCCAGAACGCGAGGTTCCACACCCGGGCCACCGCGTACAGGGTGAGCAGGCTGGTGACCAGGCCACCGGCGACCAGGATCCAGGCCAGCACGCCACCGTCGGCGATACCTGCCTGGACCAGGCCGACCTTGCCGAGGAACCCGGAGAACGGTGGGATGCCGGCGAGGTTCAACGCGGGCACGAAGAAGAGGATGGCCAACACCGGCGACAGCCGTGCCAGGCCGCCGAGGCGGTCCATGGCGGTGCTGCCGCCGCGGCGTTCGACGAGGCCGGCGGCGAGGAACAGGGTCGTCTGGATGGTGATGTGGTGCACCACGTAGAAGATCGCCGCAGACAGGCCCAGCGACGAGGTGAGCCCGACGCCGAACAGCATGTACCCGATGTGGCTGATCAGGGTGAACGACAACAACCGCTTGATGTCGGACTGGGCCACCGCACCGAGGATGCCGACCAGCATGGTCAACACGGCTACCACCAGGAGCAGGGTTGCCGTCCGGCCACCGGGGAACAGCAGCGTCTCGGTCCGGATGATCGCATACACACCGACCTTGGTGAGCAGGCCAGCGAAGACCGCGGTGACCGGGGCCGGCGCGGTGGGATAGCTGTCCGGCAACCAGGCCGACAACGGGAACACCGCCGCCTTGATGCCGAAGGCGAGTAGCAGCATGCCCTGCAACACCAGCCGCATATCGTCGGGCAGGGCGTCCAGCCGGTCGACGAGCTGGGCCAGGTTGAGCGTACCCGTCGCGGAGTACACCAGGCCGATGGCGACCAGGAAGATCACCGAGGAGAGCAGGCTGACCACGACGTACGTGGTGCCGGCCCGGATCCGGGTCTCGGTGCTGCCCAGCGTCAGCAGCACGTAGCTGGCGACCAGCAGGATCTCGAAACCGACGTAGAGGTTGAACAGATCGCCGGAGAGGAACGCGTTGCACACGCCGGCGGTCAGCACCAGATAGGTGGGGTGGTAGACCGACAGCGGCGTCTCCTCGTTGCCGTCGGCCATGCCCTGCCCGATGGAGTAGACCAGCACGCAGAGGGTGACCGACGCGGAGACCACCAGCATGAGCGCGGCGAGCTGGTCAGCGACCAGCACGATGCCCAGCGGGGCCACCCAGCCGCCCACCTCCACCACGAGCGGACCGTCGATGCTGGACCGCACCAGCAGCATCGCGGCGACCGCGACGGTGGCGGTGAGCACGGTGAGGCTGACCCACCGCTGGGCGCGCGGACGGCCGAGCAGCAACAACGTCAGTGCCGCGCCGAGCAGTGGCATCACCACCGGCAGCGGAACGAGGTAGGTCATCCGGCCCTCCCCGTGTCGACCGCGGCGGTTCGAGACCGCTCTGTCTCGGTCTTCGCGTCGTCATCGTCATCGTCGTCGCCGGTGCCCGCGTCCGCGTCACCCGGACCCTCGTCGCGTTCCGCGAGATCCATGATCCGGCGGTCCTCGACGTCGTCCTGCACCTCGTCGTGCCCGTTGAGGTGCCAGCTCCGGTAGGCCAGGGCGAGCAGGAAGGCGGTCATGCCCAGGGTGATCACGATGGCGGTGAGGATCATCGCCTGAGGCAGCGGATCACTCATCTCCTCCTGCGGCCCGACGCCGACGATCGGCGCGGTGCCGGAGCGGCCGCCGGTGAGCAGCAGCATGTTGGCACCGTTGCCGAGCAGGATGACGCCCATCAGGACCCGGGTCAGGCTGCGCTCCAGCAGCAACGTCACGCCTGCGGCGACGAGGACGCCCACCACGATGACGTAGGTGAGGTTGGGTGTCACACCAGCTCCTTCTCGCGGATCTCGGCGTCCTCGGTCTCGTGTTGGCGGTCCATCTCGGCGCCCAGGCTGCGCAGGATGTCCAGCACCAGCCCGACGACGATCAGGAAGACGCCGACGTCGAAGAAGGCCGAGGTGACGAAGTGGATGTGCCCCAGCACCGGCAGGTGGAAGTCGAGCAGGGCGCTCTGGAGGAACTCCCCACCGAACAGCATCGCGGCCACGCCCGTGCCGACCGCGACGAAGAGTCCGGCACCGAGGACCGCGCCGGCGTCGACCGGTGCCGCGCCGTTGAGCTCGGTACGCCCACCGGCCAGGTAGCGCACGGCCAGGGCGAGGCCGGCGACCAGACCGGCGGCGAAACCACCGCCCGGGGCGTTGTGGCCACTGAACAGCAGGTAGATGGAGAACAACAGCATGGCGTGGAACAGCAGTCGGGTGACCACCTGGAGGATGACCGACTGGGAACGCGCGGTGGCGCCGGTGGTCAGCCAGCGGGGCCGGGCCGACTCGGTCGGGCTCCCGCCGGGGATCTGGCCACGCCGGTCGAGGTCACGGGCGTGGCGGAAGATCAGGCTGGCCACACCGGTGGCGGCCACCACCAGCACCGCGATCTCGCCCATGGTGTCCCAGGCCCGGATGTCGACCAGGGCCACGTTGACCACGTTCTTGCCGCCGCCGTAGGAGACCGCCTCGTCGGGGAAGTCCACCGAGATGGGGATGGCCTGGCGGGCGCCGGTCGCGACGTACACCATGCCGGCGGTGACCGCTCCGACCGCGATGCCGATGGCGACGCGTCCCCGACGGCTGGACCGGATCGGCCGTTCCGAGAACTTCACCGGCAGACGACGCAGCACCAGCACGAACATCACGATCGTGACGGTCTCCACCAGGAACTGGGTCAACGCCAGGTCCGGGGCACCGTGCAGGACGAACAGCAGCGCGATGCCGTAGCCGGCGACGCCGACAAGGATCATCGCGGTGAGCCGGCGCAGCGCGCGGGCGGCCATCACGGCGGCGATCACGACGACCGCGGCGGCGACCCCCTGCAACGGCGTGTCCCACAGGTGGAAACGCTGCGGCCAGGGGCCGCCCGCGATCAGCGCTCCACCGGGCAGCACGACCAGCACCACCAGGATGACGCCGAGGTAGAACGGCAGCGAACCACGCTGGGTGGCACCGGTCAGTTCGACGGCCAGGCGGTCGATGCCGCCGATGGCCTTCTTGTAGAAGGTGGCGCCGTCGAACGGCAGTCGCAGCGTCGCCCGGACCCGTTCGCGCCGCATCAGGTGGAACAGGCCGGCACCGGCGGCGATCGCCAGCACCGACAGGCCCAGCGCCGGTGTCAGGCCGTGCCAGAGCGCCAGGTGGTAGCCCGGTTCGGCGGTGCGGTAGAGGTCGGCGTACGGGGCGAGCACACGGTCCACGGCCGGGGCGAACAGACCCGCGGTGACACCCGCGACCGCCAGCACCGCGGCCGGGGCGAGCAGCGACCAGGACACCGGCGTGGACTCGGTGGTCGGGGTGTCCGGCTTGTCGGCGAAGGCGCCCCACATGAACCGCAGGGTGTACGCCACGGTCAGCACCGAGCCGAGGATCACCCCGGCGAGGACGACCAGGTTCGCGGTGCCGCCGTGCAGCAGCGACTCGACCGCCGCCTCCTTGGCCACGAACCCGGCCATCGGCGGCAGGCCGGCCATCGACGCGGCCGCGAGACCGGCCACCACGGCCAGGGCGGGTGCCCGACGCCGGAGCCCGCTGAGTTCGCGCAGGTCACGGGTGCCGGTGACGTGGTCGACCACCCCGACGGTGAGGAACAGGGTCGCTTTGAACAGGGCGTGCGCCAGCACCATCGCCACCCCGGCCAGCGCGGTGTCCCGGGTGCCGCCACCGAGGACCACCATCAACAGGCCGAGCTGGCTGACCGTGCCGTAGGCCAGCAGCAGCTTGAGGTCGACCTGGCGCAACGCGGCCCAGCCGCCGAAGAACATGGTGAGCAGACCGGCCACCAGGAGCACCGGGCGCCACGGTCCGGCCTCGGCGACCGCCGGGCCCATCAGGGCGACCAGGAACACGCCGGCCTTGACCATCGCCGCGGCGTGCAGGTAGGCGCTGACCGGTGTGGGAGCCGCCATCGCGCCGGGCAACCAGAAGCTGAACGGGAAGATCGCCGACTTGCTCAGCGCGCCCAGCAGGACCAGCACCATCGCCACCGCGAGGTAGCCGCCGCCTGGCAGGTTCTCGGCGATCTCGGACCACCGGTAGGTGCCGGCGTGCTGGCCGAGCATGACGAAACCGGCGAGCATCGCCAGACCGCCCAGCGTCGTCACCAGCAGGGCCTGCATGGCCGCCCGTCGGCTGGCCCGCTTCGCCGGGTCGTAGCCGATCAGCAGGTAGGAGAAGACCGTGGTCAGCTCCCAGAACACGTAGAGCAGCAGCAGGTCGTCCGAGACGACCAGGCCGAGCATCGCGCCGGCGAAGGCGACGAACACGGCGGCGAAGCGTCCCAGGCTGGGGTCGTCGGAGCGGAAGTAGCGGGCGCTGTACGCGAGGACGAACGCGCCGACCCCACCGACCAGTACCACCATCAGCCAGGACAGCGTGCCCATCCGTAGCGCGAGTTCCAGCCCCAACTGCGGCACCCAGGAGACGGTTTCCACCACCGGTTCACCGGAGCGGACCCCGCTCGTGTGAGCCAGCGCCCACACCAGCGTCGCGCCAGGCACCAGTGCCACCAGGTAGAGGGCGTGCCGTCCCCAGGTCCGCACCAGCGCCGGGGCGATCACGGCTGTCAGCGCATGGACCGCCACCAGTACCAGCACACACCCTCCCCAGAGATCATTCGTCGGTCTGACGACCCTATCCGGTAAGGACCGCAATCCGCATCTGCCGTGATCCGGATCAAAGGTGTGTCACCCTGACAGACCGCCCCGCCTCGTGTGCGAGTTCACGTGCGGTTCACATCCGGACCCACGCTCGAAACCCGCCGCTCACCAGGCAATCCGATCACACCTTAACGGATGTTCAGTCTCGTCCCGCACGTCGGAGTCGTCCGTCGTCGCGGTCGATACGAAGTTCTCGTTCCAGCTCGTCGATGAGGGTGCGCAGATCGTCCAGCCGTCGGCTGATCCCGATCCGAAGACAGGAGGTGCGGGACCGGCGAGGCCGGCCACCGTGCGTCACGAAGACATCGACGTACGGCAGTCATGGCCCACAGCGTACGGGACGTCGGGACGAGGACGGTCATGCCTTCGCGGGGCGCGATGTCGTACCGGCGTGCCCCGGCCGGCACGACATCGCCCCCCCCCCTGGACGACCGCCCTCATGAAACAGGTCTCAGGCCACGGGAACCCGGTCCAGGAACCCCAGTACCTGGGTCAATCGGCCGTCGTCGTCGACGGTCGCCACGTCGAAACCGGCGATCGGCGCCTAGACGCCCTCAGGACCGAGTTCCCATGCGAAGCGGACCTGCTGGTGGTGGCCGTCGACCGGACCGACCGCGCGGAACGTCATCCCCGGGAACCGGTCCTGCACCGCGGCGATCGTCGCGTCGACGGCCTCCCGCCCTCTGGGCGACCACCAACGGGTCGACGTAGCGCCCCTCGACGGCGAACACGTCGTCGATCTCCCGGCGACGCCGCGCCGGGTCGGTCTCGTTCCAGATCGCCAGGTACCGCTCGACCAACGTGTCGAACTCGACAGCCATCGACGTCTCCTCGTCGCCACAACTGGCCCCGGTCCGCGCCGCCGTGCGGCGGATCCTCGACGGGCACCACCCGTACCCGGCCGTGCTCGTCGACCGGCACTGGCAGCTCCTCGAGGCCAACCCCACGGTCGCCCTGTTCACCGCCGACGCCCACCCCGACCTGCTCGTCCCACCGGTCAACGTGCTGCGGCTCAGCCTGCATCCGGACGGCATGGCACCGCGCATCGCCAACCTGGCGCAGTGGCGCACTCACCTGCTCAAACGGCTGCGTCACCAGGCCCAGGCGACCAGCGATCCGGTGCTGTCCGCGCTGCATGACGAGCTTTGCGGCTACCCCGGCGGCGACGGTCCCGCCGAGCCGGTCGGTGACCTCGCCTCGCGGGTCGCCGTCCCGCTGCGGTTCCGGCACGGCGACGGCGAGCTGTCGAAGTAGGTGTCCGGCCAGGGCTCGTCCCGGTAGCGGAAGTGCCACCACTCCCGGTCGTAGCCGACGAACCCGCCGTCGGTCATCAACTGCCGCACCAGCCGCCGGTTCTCCCGCGCGGTGGCGCCGACACCACCACGCCAAGGCCGATCGCCCACCGGCCGAGCCTGCGCCGGGGGCGCTGCTGACGGGTGCCGACCAGTCCGGCCGGAGCAGGTCAAAGGTCCGGACGACCACGGTGGGCTGCCCGACCGCGGCGGGCGACGAGTGCGCCGCCCAGCAGGGTCAGGCCGGCGGCGAGCACGGTCAGCGAGGCCCACCGGAGCGGGGCGGCGAGGGTACGTCGGCCGGACTCGCCGGCCGCCCCGCCGGGCAGCGCCTGCGGTGGCACGGGGGCCGACGGTACGGCGGACGTCGCGGTGCCGGGGCTCACCAGCACCCCGACGGAGGCGTCCCGGGGCAGCGCGAAACCCCAGTCGAGCAGCGCGGCCCCCTGCTCCCAGCCCCGCTTGTCGACGACGTCCGCGCCGAGCAGCGTGACCACCAGCCGACGCCCGCCCCGCTCGGCCGCGCCCACGTAGGTGTGCCGGGCCAGGTCCGTGTAGCCGGTCTTGCCGCCCAGCGCCCCGGGGTAGTGGTAGAGTAGCTGGTTGTCGTTGTCGATGGTGAAGCCCTTCGCGCCCTGCCTCGGCTGGGGCGGGATGGTCGCCTCCCGGGTGGCCGCGTACCGGCGGAAGTGCGCGTCGGCGAAACAGGCCCGGGCGATCAGCGCCAGGTCGTACGCGCTGGTGAACTGCCCCGGACCGTCCAAACCCGACGGGGTCGCCGCGTGCGTCTGGTACGCGCCGAGCTGCCGGGCCTGCTCGTTCATCGCGCGCAGCCCGCCCGTCATGCCGTCCGCTCCGCCACCGGCCCGGGCCAGCGCGTTCGCCACCTCGTTGCCGGAGCGCAGCAGCAGGCCCAGCCAGAGCGTCTCCACCCGGTACCGGCCGCCCTTCACCAGCCCGACGGCCGAACTGCCCGGTTCGATGTCGAGGTCGCCGTCGGTGACGGTGACCATGTCGGACGGGTCCAGTCGGGGCAGCATGGTCGCGGCCAGCAGCAGCTTCTGCACGCTGGCCGGAGTGGCGTACTCGTGCGGACCGCAGCCGCCCAGCACCGCGCCGGTGTCCAGGTCGGCCACCAGCCACGAGGTGGCGGCCACCTTCGGCGGCGCGGGCGCCCCCGACGCGACGACCAGCCCCTGGGTGGCCAGCCGCGCGCCGCCCACCGCCCGCTGCACCGGGTCCGGTGACGGCGTGACCGGCTGCGACGGCCCGGGAGCCGGCGGCGCCGGACGCGGGCACGGGATCGGTGCCGCCACGGCGGCGATCGGCGGCAGCGGCGCCGTCATGAGTACCGCAGCCGCCGCGACGGCCAGAGCTCGTACTCTCACATTCAGCGACACTATCGGGTAATTACCGACTGGTCCGGCAAATCGACCATCGGGCACGCCCTCGGCGCGCACGGCGACGCGTCTTTCAGGCTGAACAGCACGCTCGGAAGGGCCCGCGGACACGGCGACCCGGAGCCGCGCCGGCAGAAGCCCGGGTGGTGGCGGGTCGGCGGGTCAGTCGCGTGGGCGGCCCGAGGCGCGGGCCCGGCGGGCGGCGACCACCGCGATCGCGATCACGACCGCGCCGACAGCCAGCGCCACGACCGTGCCCGCGCCCGGGCGGTCGTCGACGGTGGCCGAGGTGGCGCTGCTCACCGGGGGCGCCTCGGCCGGCTCGGGCACCGCCGGCGACGGCGTGGCCGGCGACCTCACGGCATCCCACTCCCCCGGCTCCACCAGCCGCCCCACGCCCGCTTCCCGGGGCAGACGGAAGCCCCAGTCGAGCAACGCGGCACCCTGCTCCCAGCCGCGCTGCGGTCGAGGCTCCGCACCGAGCAGCGTGACCACCAACCGGCGGCCGTCCCGTTCGGCGGCACCCACATAGGTGTGCCGGGCGTAGTCGGTGAAGCCGGTCTTGCCGCCCAACGCGCCCGGGTAGCGGTAGATGAGCTGGTTCTCGTTCTGGATCTGGAAACCCTTGCCGCCCAGCCCACGCTGGGCCGGGATGCGGGTGCGTTCGGTGAGCGCGTACCGGCGGAACGTCGGGTCGGCGAAGCAGGCCCGGGCGATCAGCGCCAGATCGTACGCGCTGGTGAACTGCCCCGGACCGTCCAACCCCGACGCCGTGACCGCGTGGGTCTGCAACGCGCCGAGATGGCGGGCGTACTCGTTCATCGCCCGCACCCCGCCCGCCGCACCGTCCGGGCCGCCGCCGAGGCGGGCCAGTGCGTTGGCGGCCTCGTTGCCGGACTGCAACAACAGCCCCAGCCAGAGCGTCTCCACCCGGTACCGGCCGCCGGGCAGCAGCCCGACCGCCGAGGAGCCAGGCGCGATGTCCAGGTCCTCCCGGGTCACGCTGATCGTCTGCTGCGGATCGAGCCGGGGCAGCATCGTCGCGGCCAGCAACAGCTTCTGCACGCTGGCCGGGGTGGCGTACTCGTGCGGACCGCAGCCGCCCAGCACCGCGCCGGTATCCAGGTCGGCCACCAGCCACGAGGTCGCAGTCACCTTCGGCGGGGCCGGTACACCCTGCGGCACGACGAGGCCCGGTGTCGCCAGCAGTTCCCCGCCGACCGCCAGATGCTCTGGATCCGACGGCGGCGGAGTCGGTCGTGGCGAGCGGTTCACCTCCGGTGCGACCGCCTTCGGGCAGGGCACGGCAGCCGGTCCCGGAACTGGCGTGGCAGCCGGGAGGGGCGGGGTCGACGGGGACGCGCCCACAGCACGCTCGGTGACCGCAGCCGCACCGGGAGTCGCGGGAGCCGCCACGATCGCGAGGACGGCGACGCTGACGGAGAAGGCCCGAACTCTCATGAAGACGCAGACTAACGGCACGATCGGCGGGAGCAGCCGATCGGTCGCACCGCCGACTCGACCCGAGCTCGCCGATCTTCCACACGCACCGGTTGAACCGATCCCGTACGCCCCCCGTATCCACAGCCGAACACACCACAACGTTCGGACCTGCGACGGGAGCGCTCCCGAAGCTCGCCCGACGGTCATCCCGGGAATGGTGCACGGCACGCGGACCGGCCGCCGCTGCCGCACCACCCGGGCTTTCCACGGCGCTCCAGCCGGCAACCGCCGACCCGCGTCGGCCCGCCCCGGCGGTCATTCATGAGGAGAGATGCATGGTCAGGCGTACCCAGAATCAGCGGAAGCAGGCCGCCCTGAAGGTCGGCGGGGTCGGCATCCTCGCGGTCGCGCTGCTCGGCGCGGGCTTGACGCTGGCCTCCGCCGACGACAGCGCCGGGCCGCAGACGGCGAACTGCCCGACGGTCCGGGACAAGCTCTCCGGTGTGCCGGCCGCCGCCGTCAACGGGGTCGAACAGGAACTGGCCAACCTCGACAAGCAGATCGAGGAGGCCAACGCCCGCCTCGCCGCACAAGCCGCCAACCCCCAGGGTGGCGCCAACTTCATCCAGAACGCCATCCTCGGCCCGCTGGCCAGCAAGCGCACCGCCGCCCTCGACCGCATCGGCATCAACATCAACCGGGCCGGCGGACAACGCCCGAACCTCGCCAGCCTCGCCACCTGCGGCCTGAACGCCCCGGGCGCCCCCAGCGCGCTCAACGGCGGCGCGGGCAACGGCGACATCGGGGCCGGGAACGCCAACAACGGCGGCAACAACGGCAACGCCGGAGCCGGTGCGGCGCAGACGGCGAACTGCCCGACGGTCCGGGACAAGCTCTCCGGCGTACCCGCTGCCGCCGTCAACGGGGTCGAACAGGAACTGGCCAACCTCGACAAGCAGATCGAGGAGGCCAACGCCCGCCTCGCCGCACAAGCCGCCAACCCCCAGGGTGGCGCCAACTTCATCCAGAACGCCATCCTCGGCCCGCTGGCCAGCAAGCGCACCGCCGCCCTCGACCGCATCGGCATCAACATCAACCGGGCCGGCGGACAACGCCCGAACCTCGCCAGCCTCGCCACCTGCGGCCTGAACGCCCCGGGCGCCCCCAGCGCGCTCAACGGCGGCGCGGGCAACGGCAACGCGGGCAACGGCGGGAACAACGGGAACGCCGGGGCCGGCGTGGCGCAGCGGGTGAACTGCCCGAGCGTCGCCGACCGACTGCCGACCGTACCCGCTCAGGCCGCTGCCGAGGTGCAGCGTGAGCTGGCCAACCTGGACAACCAGATCGCGGACGCCAACGCCCGTCTCGCCCAGCTCGCGGTACGCCCGGAGGGTGGACCGAACTTCGTTCAGAACACCGTCGTCGGCCCGCTGAAGGACCGGCGTGTCGCCGCCCTGAATCGGATCGCCACCGCGATCGGCCGGGTCGACGGCAACCGGCCCGCCGAACTGGTGAACCTGGCCCCCTGCTCGGTCAACTGACCTGGCGAGACCCACGGACGGTGGGCGACGGCTCCGACCGTCGCCCACCGTCCGTTTGTGCGGCACCGACCGCGACAGTTTGATCGACCACCTCGACCTGCTGGTGCTGCGCTGAGCTTTCCGGCGGGCGGGTCAGGCCCGGCCGAGGTGCCGGAGGTAGGCGTGCAGCGCGGCGGAGCCGGCCAGCCGACGCAGGCCGCGTCGGTGCAGGTCCTGCTCCCGCCGGGCGAGTTCCGCGCGGACCCGCTGCGGGCTGCCGGTGCTCCTCAGCTCGTCGAGCACCGCCGTGATGATCTCGAACGGGTAGGCGCCCCGGCGCAGCAGCGCCACCACCTGGGCCGCGCGCAGCTCGGCCTCGTCGTAGTGCCGGTAACCGGTGCCCGGTTCGCGCGTCGGCCGGAGCAGGCCACGCGTCTCCCAGAGCCGTAGCTGCGAGGTGCGGACCCCGACCAGGTCGGCGACCGCGCCGACCCGGGCGCTCCGGCGGGGTACCGCGACCGGCGAAACAGGGCTGGTCACCACCGTCTCGAAGGCGCCGAGCACCCGACGGATCTCGGCGCGTTCCCGGTCCAGTTCGGCGTGCCCGGCGTCCAGCGCGGCCAGCGCCGCCGGCAGGTCACCCGCGTGCACCGCCGCCATGATCTCGCGGGTACGCCCCCAGCCGTGCCCGTCGGCCACCGCCCGGGCCACGGTCAGGGCCCGCTCGTGCGCCGGGGTGAAGATCCGGTAGCCGCTCGGCGTGCGCTCCACGGGCGGCAGCACCCCGAGGTCGACGTAGTTGCGCACCTGCTGCACGGAGATGCCGACCGTCGCGGCGAGGTCGACCGCGCGCAGCCGCCCGGTCCCTCGCCGTCCCGCCACGGGTTCACACTAGCGCCTCGGCAGCGTTTGAGACTTTCGGGCATGTTTCCCCTCAACGAGCAGAGGGTGATCGACAGAAGTCTCCACGACATGGTCAATGAGACACTTGAAGCTGGCCAGGCCATCCCCGCCGGTTTCTCCGGGCGGGAGTCCGTCCACGATCTCGCGAAGGGTTCGCATGCAGCAGCCAGCACGGTCCGCCGCCGACAGTCACGACGTGATCGAGGTACGCGGCGCCCGGGAGAACAATCTCGACTCCGTCTCGGTCGACATCCCGAAGCGTCGCCTGACCGTCTTCACCGGCGTCTCCGGATCCGGCAAGTCGTCGCTGGTCTTCGGCACCATCGCCGCCGAGTCGCAACGGATGATCAACGAGACGTACAGCGCGTTCCTCCAGTCGTTCATGCCCAACCTCTCCCGGCCGGACGTGGACTCGCTGCGCAACCTCACCCCGGCGATCGTGGTCGACCAGGAGCGGATGGGCGCCAACTCCCGCTCCACCGTCGGCACCGCCACCGACGCGTACGCGATGCTGCGCATCGTGTTCAGCCGGCTTGGCAGCCCGCACGTCGGCGGCGCCGGGGCGTTCAGCTTCAACCTGGCCGAGGGCATGTGCCCCGCCTGCGAGGGCCTGGGCCGGGTCTCCGACCTCGACGTCAACGAGCTCGTCGACGTGGAGAAGTCCCTCAACGACGGCGCCGTCACCGTGCCGAACTTCGCGGTCGACACCTGGTACTGGCAGACCATCGTCGGCTCGGGCCTGTTCGACCCGGACGTCAAGCTCCAGGACTTCACCCCGCAGCAGTGGGAGGACTTCCTGCACAAGCCGGCCACGAAGATCAAGGTGGGCAGCAACAACCTGACCTACGAGGGCCTGGTCGTCAAGGTGCGCCGGCTTTACCTGACCAAGGACCGCGAGTCGATGCAGGCGCACGTCAAGGCCTTCGTCGACCGGGCGGTCACCTTCACCACCTGTCCCGACTGCGACGGCACCCGACTCAACGCCGCCGCGCTCTCCTCCCGCATCGCCGGACGCGACATCGCCGAGTGCGCCGCCATGCAGATCAGCGACCTCGCCGCGTTCGTCCGGAGCATCGAGGACTCCTCGGTGGCCCCGTTGACCGGGAACCTGCGGGAGCTGCTGGACTCGCTGGTCGAGATCGGTCTGGGTTACCTCAGTCTCGACCGCGAGTCGGTCACCCTCTCCGGTGGCGAGGCGCAGCGGGTCAAGATGGTCCGGCACCTCGGGTCCAGCCTCTCCGACATCACGTACGTCTTCGACGAACCCACCGTCGGCCTACACCCGCACGACATCGCGCGGATGAACGACCTGCTGCTGCGCCTGAGGGACAAGGGCAACACCGTCCTCGTCGTCGAGCACAAGCCGGAGACCATCGCGATCGCCGACCACGTGATCGACCTCGGTCCGGGCGCGGGCACCGCCGGCGGACGGATCTGCTACACCGGCGACATCGCCGGGCTGCGCCGCAGCGACACCCGTACCGGCCGGCACCTCGACCACCGGGTACGCCTGCGCGAACAGGTCCGCACCCCCACCGGACACCTGGCCGTACGCCACGCCGACCTGCACAACCTGCGCGATGTCAGCGTGGACATCCCGCTCGGCGTGCTGACCGTCGTCACCGGGGTGGCCGGCTCGGGCAAGAGTTCGCTGGTGCACGGCTCACTGCACCGCCGCAACGGGGTGGTCGTGGTCGACCAGTCCCCGATCCGGGGTTCACGGCGCAGCAACCCGGCCACGTACACCGGCCTGCTCGACCCGGTACGCACCGCGTTCGCCAAGGCCAACGGGGTGAAGGCGGCACTGTTCAGCGCCAACTCCGAGGGCGCCTGCCCGACCTGCAAGGGCATCGGACTGGTCTACACCGACCTGGCGATGATGGCCGGTGTCGCCTCGGTCTGCGAGCGGTGCGAGGGTCGCCGCTTCACCGACGAGGTGCTGACCTACCGGCTGCGGGGCCGCACCATCAGCGAGGTGCTCGGCATGTCGGTCAGCGAGGCGCGGGACGTCTTCCCCGGCGGCGCCGCCCGGGTGGTCCTGGACCGGCTGGCCGACGTCGGGCTGATCTACCTCACCCTGGGCCAGCCGTTGAACACCCTCTCCGGCGGTGAACGACAGCGGCTCAAGCTGGCCATCCACATGGCCGACAAGGCCAGCACCTACGTGCTGGACGAGCCGACGACGGGCCTACACCTGGCCGACGTGGACCAGTTGCTGGCGCTGCTCGACCGGTTGGTGGACACCGGCAACACGGTCATCGTCATCGAGCACCACCAGGCGGTGATGGCGCATGCGGACTGGCTGATCGACCTGGGGCCGGGCGCAGGTCACGACGGCGGACGGGTCGTCTTCACCGGCACCCCCGCCGACCTGGTCGCGCACGGCGACACCCTCACCGCACGTCACCTGCGCGAGTACGTCGCCCGCTGACGGTCATCCCCCGCCCGACACCGTGGTGTCGGGCGGGGGATGACCGTCAGGCGGCGCAGCGTGACCACCCCTGCCTGCGCGGCCCAGCCCTGCGGCTCTCCGGTCACCCTCGTCTCACCACCGGCGCCCGGACTGGTCCGGGCGCTCCTGGTCCGTCACGGGCCGGTCGTCGGCCCAGGTGCTGCGGTAGATGGTGCCCCGTCCCTCCGGGTCGGGGGTTCCGGTCGACGCCGACTCGGCCACCGCAGAGGCGGTGTCGTTGGCACGCAGCCCGCCGGTCCGCCGGGAGCGCCGGATCCGGGTGATCACGAACCACACCAGCCCGGCCAGGCAGGCCACGATGACCACCTTCTGCAGGATGCTGGCATACCCCTCGACCAGGTGCCAGTTGTCGCCGAGCAGGTATCCGGCCAGCACGAAGGTGGTGTTCCAGATGAGGCTGCCCAGCGTGGTGTAGATCGTGAAGGTGAGCAGCGGCATCCGTTCCACGCCCGCCGGAATGGAGATCATGCTGCGGAAGATCGGGATCATCCGGCCGAAGAAGACGGCCTTGACGCCGTGTCGGAGGAACCACTCCTCGGTCCGGTCGACGTCGCTGAGCTTGACCAACGGCAGTTTGGCCGCGATCGCCCGGGTCCGTTCCCGCCCCAGCGCCGCACCGATCCAGTAGAGCGCCAGGGCGCCGACCAGCGACCCGAGGGTGGTCCAGAAGATCGCCCCGACCAGGCTCATCCGGCCCTGCGCGGCGACGAAGCCGGCGAGCGGCAGGATCACCTCGCTGGGAATCGGCGGGAAGAGGTTTTCCAACGCCACGGCCAGCCCCGCCCCTGGGGCGCCGAGTCGCTCCATCAGGTCGGTGACCAGGCCGACCAGACCGTCCTCGGGTGGCGCGGACTGGCCGACGACGTCGGCACCAGACGGAGCGTGCGGGGCGTGAACCATGGCCCACACGCTACGAACTGAAGCCGAGAGTCGCACAACCACCCGTCGATTGAGGACCGAGCGGATCCTAGAGTACCCGGAATGAGTGAAGCTTCAGCGCGCGGACCGCTGCGGATCGCCGTCGCCCAGCCGTCCTGCGTGGCCTACGACGTCGCGGCGAAGATGTGGGTCGGCCCGGTGGAGGCCCGACGGTTCACGCCCGGCCCGGAGGCGGTCGTGTTGTCCGTCGACGGCTGGCGGCTGGGCCTGGCGATCTGCAAGGACACCGGCGTGCCGGAGCACGTCGCGCGGACCTGCGCGCTCGGCGTCGACGTCTACGTCGCGTCGATCCTCGACCATGCCGCTGACGCGGCGGTCCCCGACGAGCGGGCGCTGCGGATCTCCACCACGCACCGGGTGGTGGTGGCGGTGGCGAGCTTCGCCGGTTCGACCGGCGGCGGCTACACCGAGGCCGCCGGACGGTCGGCGATCTGGGCACCCGACGGCGCGGTGCTGGTCCGGGCGACTTCGTCCGGGCCACGCTCACCTGAGACCGGTCAGTCGTCGTCCTCGTCGTCGAGTGAGTCCTCGATCTTGTCGAGCAGGCGTTCCAGGCGGTCGGCGACGTCGGCCGGGACCCGGTCGCGGTCGACCTCGTCGTCGAGGCGGTCGCGCAGCTTCTCGATGCGCTTCTCACGGTCCTCGGGCTTGCCGGTGGCGAGTTCGGTCAGGTCCTTGCGCAGCCGGTCGGCGACCTTGCGGTCGATGTCGCCGGTGAACTGCCCCTCGGTGAGCAACGCGATGAGCTCACCGGCGGTCTGCGGCATGCTCACCGGCTCGGGTCGGGTGGTCGACGGCGTGGCGCTGGGCCGGGGAGCGGCCGATGTGGGGGGTGGCGTGGAGGTCGGCGGCGGCGCGGCCGGCGCGGCGCTGGGCGTGGCTGCGGGCACCCCGTCGTCGCCGCCGCTCAGGGCGATCGCCGTGCCGATGCCGACCACCAGGGCCAGGCCGGTCGCGACCAGTGCGCCGACCGGCCGCCGGGGCCGCCGGGAACGCCCCGGCACCGGGCCGCCCCGAGCCGGACCGTACGTCGCCGATCCGGTGCGCGGCGGCCAGGGGGGCGGTGGCCACCTGGGCGGCCGTGCGCAGCGCCGACGGCCAGGGCAGCGGGCCGTCGGCCAGCCGATCGGCGAGGTTCTGCCCGTCGACGAGCTCCATGACCAGGAACGGCACCACGGTGCCACCGTCGAGGGTGGCTTCGCCGTAGTCGTACACCTGGGTGACGTGCGGGTGGGCCAGGCGTGCCGCGGCGCGGGCCTCGCGCCGGAGGGTGGCCCGCAGGTCCGGGTCGACGGCGAACGAACCGGCGAGGACCTTCACGGCGACCGGTCGGCCGAGGACCTCGTCGTCGGCCCGCCAGACCTCGGACATCCCGCCGAGGCCGATCCGGTCGTGCAGCACGTAGCGGTCGTGCAACCGCAGGCTGGGGGTGAAGGCTGACATCGGTTCCCAGTCTGCCTGGTGCACCGGCCCGCGCACGACCCGAGCGGCCTGGTGGGCGCCGTTCCGGAGGGATCCGGGCCGGCGCCCGACGGGGCGGTAGGGACCTGGAGCGAACCGTCCTATTGCCGGTCGCTGTTATCGGACGCAGCTGGTCGGACTGGGCAGCGGGGTCGGCTGGATCTGGTCGGCCAGCCGGCGCAAGGCCCCGGCGGTGAGTCGGCGGGCGGCGGCGAAGCGGGCAGTGCGGGGCGGATCGGGACGGATCGGCGCGTCCGGCCGCGCGGAGTTGACGTGGCGGGTGACTGCGTCGATGGCGGACACGAATCCGGTGGACTGTTCCATGGTCAACTCCTCGGGACAGGTCCGGAGCTGGTCCGGACGACGAGCGTGGTGGGCAGCAGGATCTGACCCGCGCGGGCGTCCGCGGGCGGTTCGAGGAGCAGTTCGGCGGCGGTGCGCCCCTTCTGCTCGGCAGGCTGGCGCACCGTGGTCAGGCCGACCGTGGCGGCCTCGGCGATGTCGTCGAAGCCGGTGACCGAGACCTGGCGCCCCCACTCCCCCTGCTCGCGCAACGCATCGAGCGCGCCGAAGGCGAGCACGTCGGAGGCGGCCAGTACCGCCGTGGGCGGCTCGGGCAGGGACGCCAACGCGGAGGTGGCGGCGGCCCCGGCGTCCCGGGTGTTGTCCCGGGCGGTGAGCACCGTCAGGTCGGACCAGGGCACGCCGGCCGTCGCGAAGGCGTCGGCGAAGCCGGCGAACCGGTCACGGGTGGTGGGGTGTGGCACGTCGGCCACGTCGGCCACCCGCAGCAGGTCGGACGCGGCGCGCGGCAGGACGTCGTGACCGAGCAGCGCGACCCGGCGGTGGCCGAGCTCGACCAGGTGCGCGGCCGCCGAGCGGGCTGCGGCCCGCTCGTCGATGCCGACCCACCGGTCGTCCGCGCCGGATCGCGCCGAGGTGGTGACGAAGGGCAGTCCACGGCCACGGATCGCGGCGAGGATCCCCTCCTCGTCGCCGACGCAGTAGACGCAGAACCCGTCCACGGCGGCGTTCTCCACCGCCCGCCGGGCCCCCGACGCGTCCGGCGGCAGCGGCACCAGCAGCAGGTTGCTGTCGTGCCGTTCGGCCGCCTCGGCGACGCCGGTGACGAACCGGACCGCGAAGGGGTCGGTGAACGCGTACGACAGCCGCGAGGTGAACAGGACGCCGATGGCGCCGACGACGCCACGACGCAGCGACCGGGCGGTCGGATCGGGCCCCGGGTAGCCCATCTGCCGGGCGGTCTCCAGGATGCGCTCCCGCAGCTCGGTGGAGAGCTGGTCGGGACGGCCGTAGGCGTTGGAGACGGTGCTTCGGGATACGCCGACCGCCTCGGCGACGGCCTTCAGGGTCGGTTTCATGCGACCCGCCCTTCTGGATCGATTCAGTAACTGGATCGATCCAGAGACTAGCCAGCAGTTCGCCAGGTGTCAATCCCGCCGTCGTGGGGCATCGGATCAACGGCTCAGGTGGGTCACCTGGGGTCGAGGTCGGCGATCATCCGTTCGAGGATCTCGGCCGTGCGCTCCGGCGGCTCGGCCTCGACACAGAGACGCTCCATGGCCACCGCATAGAAGTCGAGGTCATCGCGCTTGTCCAGGTAGATCGCGCTGGTCAACTGCTCGATGTAGACGATGTCCGGCAGGTCCTGGTCACCGAAGCGCAGGATGGTGAAGGCGCCACCCGCGGCGGCGTGCCCACCGGCGGCGAACGGGATGACCTGCACCCGGACGTTCGGCGTCTGGGTGGCCTTGAGCAGCGACTCCAGCTGGCCTCGCATCACCTGCGGGCCGCCGATCGGGCGGCGCAACGCCGCCTCGTCGACCACCGCCCAGAGCCGGGGCGGCTTAACCCGCTGCAGCACCTCCTGCCGGCGCATCCGCAGGTCGACCCGACGGTCGATCTCCGCCGGCGCGGCCTGGCCGTGCCCGAGCAACACGACGGCGCGGGCGTACTCGCGCGTCTGCAACAGGCCCGGCACGAACTGCACCTCGTAGCTGCGGATCAGCGCCGCCGCGGCCTCCAGGCCCAGGTACGACTGGAACCACGACGGGAGCACGTCGCCGTAGCGGTGCCACCAGCCCGGGTTGTTGGCGTCCCGGGCCAGCTTGAGCAGCGCGCCACGCTCCTGCTCGGCGGTGACGCCGTAGAGCGTGAGCAGGTCGGCGACGTCGCGTTCCTTGAACCCGACGCGACCCAGCTCCATCCGGCTGATCTTGGACTCGGAGGACCGGATCTCCCACCCGGCGTTCTCCCGGGTGACCCCGCGCGACTCACGCAACCGCCGCAGTTGGGCACCGAGCAGCATCCGCAGCACGGTCGGGCCCGCCGCCGGACCTTCGTCCGCGGAAACCATGGTCACCTGCCGTCCTCCGCACGCCGTCTCGTCGGCCGGACCGACGGACCGGTCCGACCGACGTGTAAGCATGCCATGAACCATCAGTGAGGTGAACCTCCATCCCGTGTGCGGCGATTCCCGCGTATGGGATGGAGGTTCAGCCGATCAGATGGTCGAAGTCCCCGTCCCGGGCGCCGAGCACGAACGCGGCGATCTCGTCCGCGGTGTAGATCAACGCCGGGCCCTCCGGGTGGCGGGAGTTACGTATGGCGATCCCCGCCCCCTCGGGAAGTTCCGCCAGCTCGACGCAATTTCCGCTGGGATTGCTGCGCCGACTCTTCTGCCAGGCGAGGGGAGGCAACTGGGCGACGGGTACGCCGTTGGGCGGCTGCTGCATGGTGGCGTCGGTTCTCTCCGGTAGGCGCCGGTGCCGTGGGAGGAGCGGTAGCGGCAAGAGGGATGGATTCAACTCATCTGCACGTGCATCTGCTATTGCATCTGCATTGGACAGCGAGCATGATAGCGCAAGTGAGCGGTGCCCATCCGCTCACTTTCTGTCACGCGATCCCGGCTTTCACCAGGGGAAACGAGGGCGTCTGGCACACGCCCGTCGGCCGGTCGCGGGACGCGCTCGCGGCGAAGGGAGAGGTGCGTGCCGGATCCGCTCACGGTCGCGTCCGGTATCTGCGCCGTCGGTGCCCTGCTCTCCTCCTGGCAGCTCGGGCGTCGGGCCGTACGAGCCGAGGCCGAGATCGGCCGCCTCCAGGCCGAACTCACCGCCGAGCGGCACGCCGCCAGCCACGACCCGCTGACCGGCCTGCCGAATCGGCGCGCCTTCTATCGTCTCGCCGCGACCCTGCTCACCGACGGCGCGGGCCGCCCGCTGGTCGCCGTGGTGCTCGACCTGGACGACTTCAAGCAGATCAACGACCGCCACGGGCATGCCGCCGGTGACCAGGTGCTGATCAGCGTCGCCGAGCGGCTGGCCACCTTCGCCGGAGACAACCTGGTCGCCCGGCTCGGTGGGGACGAGTTCGCCGGGCTGCTGGCCAGCCCCACAGTGGACCGTCGCTGGATCGATCACGCCACCCGGCGGCTCTGCGACATGCTCGCCGCACCGATCCCGCTGGGCACGGTCACCCTCCGGGTGACCGCCTCGGTCGGTCTGGCACCGGTGCAGGGTCAACAGCTCACCGAGGCACTCGACCGGGCCGACGCAGCGATGTACGAGGCCAAGGGGATCGGCGTGGGTCGCACCCGGCGCGCCCTGCACGACAGCGCCCATCTCGCCGAGTGCTGACCCGTCCCTTCGGTGCGTGGCCGGCCCGAGACGGGGTACTCACCCCGGATCAGGCGGAACGACGACCGGAGGGACGATCGTGGCGAGTATCCGGGCCCTGGTCCTCAACTGCACCCTCAAGCGCTCACCGGCGCCCTCCAGCTCGGAGGTGCTCGGGCGCGAGGTCCTCGACGCCCTCGCCGACCAGGGCGTCGAGGGCGACCTGGTCCGCGTCGTCGACCACGACGTACGGTTCGGCGTCTCCACGGACGAGGGCGACGGCGACGGCTGGCCGGACATCCGGACGAGGCTGCTCGCCGCACGGATCCTGGTGATCGCCACACCGATCTGGCTGGGCCAGCCGTCCAGCGTGTGCAAGATGGTCCTGGAACGGCTGGACGCCGAACTCAGCGAGACCGACGAGCAGGGCCGGCTGCTCACCTACGGCAAGGTCGGCGCGGTGGCGGTGGTCGGCAACGAGGACGGCGCGCACCACACCATCGGCCAGGTGCAGCAGGCCCTCAACGAGGTGGGTTTCACCTGCCCGGCAGCCGCCGCGACCTACTGGGTCGGTGAGGCCCTGCACAAGACCGACTACCGCGACGCCGGCCCGAAACCCGACACCACCGGCCGGACGACCTCGGCGCTGGCGCTCAACAGCGCCCACCTCGCCCGGCTGCTCGCCGAGCAGCCGTACCCGCCGCCGGACACCCGGCACGCGGCCACCGGCCCTCGCCCCGAATCAGGCTGAGCGCCGGAGGGAACGTCACTGCCAGCCGTACCCGGCGCGCAACGCCTGCCCGACCCGGTCGAAACGGGCCCGGTCCAGCACCGCACCCTCCCGCCGGATGCCGTCCTCCCGCATGGTCAGCACCCGGTCCAGCCGCACCCAACTGGGCCGCTTCTCCCGGTCCCACTCGCCGGGCCCGAGCGCCAGCCAGTGCCGCTCACCGTCCCGGTCGCTGCGGCTGGACAGCATCAGCGCGAACAGCGTCCGACTGTGCCGCCCGACCACCAGCACCGGGCGGTCCTTGCCCTGTCGGGGCTCGTCCTCGTAGGACACCCAGGTCCAGACGATCTCCCCCGGGTCGGCCTGGCCGTCCGGTTCCGGGGCGTACGACAGCACGCGGCGTTGCAACGCGGTCACCTGACGCGGTCGCGCGGTCTTCGCCGGGGTCGGCCCGGCACGCCGGGGACCCGGGATCACCGCGCCGACGCGGGCCGCCATACTCCTCAACAGACCTGCCACGGCGGCAGCCTATCCGCTGCCGTCGACCGCCTCACGGGCAGGGAGACGTCACCAGCTGTGGGTGCCGAGCCCGCCCAGGGCCCTGCGCCGGTTCGTGCCGGGGGCTGGCGGCCGGCCGCGTCACGGCAGGTTCTCGCCCGGTCCGCTCCGCGCGCTCCGCAGTTGGGCCACGAGGTGGCGGAACTCGTCCACGGTGACGGTCTCGCGCAGCGTGGCGAAGACCGCCTCCGTCCCGGCGGACGCCGTCGGTCCGTCGACGCCGGCCCGGTGGGCCACCCGACGCAGGAACTCCACCGGCCGGCTCGGCCCGGACCCCGTGGGCAGGTCACCGGTCAGCTCGTCCGGCAGGTACCCGGTGGGGTCGGCGGTCGTCGCCGCGCCCGCCATCCGCTCGACGACGGTGTCCAGCACCGCGCGGGCCACGGTGGCGGCCTGGTCGCTCGGCAGGCCCGACCGGCGCGACACCGCGGCGACGAATAGGGGAAACCGCACGGTGCCCTCCTGTCGTCAGCGCCGCGCCGATTACCCCGGCCTACCGCCGACAAACCGGCCGCCCCGCGCAGGCAGCCCACCCCGGATGTAAGGAAGGGTCCCCTGCTAACGCCTGGTGTATAGCAGGGGACCCTTCCTTACATCCCGGCCCGCATTCCGGCGAGGCTTCAGCCCACCAGGTCTGCCGGCTGGGCCACGGTCGACGGCAGCCGCCCTTCCGGGGCGGTGGTCTCCGGTGTCCGGGGCGAGCGGGCCTCACGCCAGCACGCCGCCCGCCGCGCGTCCACGGTGTAGCAGAGTTCCCGTGGCGCCTCCGGCCGCCCGTCCACCCGGGCGAACGGAAGTCCTCGGCCCGCGTAGTCGTAGTGCGCCTTCAACAGCCGGGTCAGACCGGCCATCGCCCCGACGATCTTCTTGCGCGGTCGCCCGGTCGCCTGCGCCAGGTCCTGCACCGTGAACATCCGGTCGGGGGCGGCGGCGAGCGCGTCGAGCACCGCGGCCACCGTCCGGTGGGTGGCGCTGCGGCCCTGGCTGAGCCGGCGCAGGTCCTCGACCGTCCAGTCGGCCGCGGGTGGACCCGGCGTCGGCTCGACCCGGGCGCGCGGCGGGCTCGACCGCTGCCCGGCGTCGAGCTCGGCCAGCAGACGCGCGACGTGCGGCACGTACGCCAGCGGCACCGCCACCAGGACCATCCCGTCCGGCGCCGCCCCCGGCTGCGGGACCGGCGCGGCGACACCCGGCGCCCACCCGGCCCGGGGCGGGTAGGACGGCTGTGCCGGGGCGTTCACGAGGTCGGTCGAGCGGCCGGGGCCACGGCGGGCACGAACCGGTAGCCCAGGCCGCGTACGGTCACGATCACCGGGGGTTGGTCGCCGTCGAGGGCGAGACGTCGGCGCAGTCGCTTGATGTGCACGGTCAGCGTGTTGGAGGTGTCGTCGGGAACCCCACCCCAGACGGCGGTGAGCAGCTGCTCCCGGGTGACCGTACGCTCGGCGTGGCTCATGAAGAAGTAGAGCAGCTTGAACTCCTTCAACGGCAGGGCGACTGATCGGCCGTGCAGGCTCACCTCGAACGTCGCCGGGTCCACCCGTAACCCACCGAGTTCGATCGGCGGGTCGAGCGCGCCGGAGGTGTCCGGGCGGATGGCCCGCAGGATCGGCAGCACCTCCTCGGCCCGGTACGGACGCCGGACGCCGGCGGTGGCACCCGCCTTGAGCGCCGCCACGGCCACGCCCCCGTCGTCGTCGCCCACCCCGACCACGGTCGGGATGCCGGCCCGACCGGCCAGCAGCCGCACCAGATCCGCACTGCTCATGGTGGCCAGTCCGGCGGCGACCACGGCGGCGTCCGGTTGCAGGGCGCCGGTGGCCAGCAGGGCCTCCGCTGCGTGCGGGAAGTGGTGCCCGCGTACCCGGTGGTCGGCGAGCTCCGCGACCAGCGCGGCGCCCACGCTCTCGTCGTCGTCCACCACGAGCAGCACGAATCGCCCGTCGGCTCGGTGGTCACCCCTGGTGGCCTCGACGAGGATGTTCATCGCACACCGGCTCCGGTTCAGGTTCGGGCCCGGCGCGACGTCGACACGCCGCGCAGGATGGTCCGCCGCACGGCAGGACGGCGTGCGGCCCGCCGTCGCACCGCCGCTGCGGCTCAGCCGAAGCGGCCGGTGATGTAGTCCTCCGTCCGCTTGTCGGCGGGGTTGGTGAACAGCTTGCCGGTCTGGCTGAACTCGACCAGTCGGCCGTGCCGTACCTGCTTGTCGTCCACCTCGGCGGTGAAGAACGCGGTGTAGTGGCTGACCCGGGCGGCCTGCTGCATGTTGTGTGTGACGATGACGATGGTGTAGTCGCTCGCCAGCTCGAACATCAGGTCCTCGATCTTCGCGGTGGCGATCGGGTCGAGCGCCGAGCAGGGCTCGTCCATGAGGATCACCTCGGGCTTGACCGCGATGGTCCGGGCGATGCACAGCCGCTGCTGCTGACCGCCGGAGAGCGCCAGGGCGCTCTTGCGCAGCTTGTCCTTGACCTCGTCCCAGAGCGCGGCCCGGGTCAGCGCCTCCTCGACGTGGTCGTCGAGCCGGCCCTTGATGTCGTTGATCCGCAGCCCGTACGCGACGTTGTCGAAGATGGACTTGGGGAACGGGTTGGGCTTCTGGAAGACCATCCCGATCCGGCGGCGGACCTGGATCGGGTCGACCTCCTTGGCGTACAGGTTCTGGCCGTGGAAGAGCACCTCGCCACCGACCCGGGCACCGGGGATCGGGTCGTTCATCCGGTTGAGCGCCCGCAGCACCGTCGACTTGCCGCAGCCCGACGGCCCGATCATCGCGGTGACCTGGTTCTGCTGGATCGGCATCGAGGTGCCCCGAACGGCCTCGTAGCTGCCGTAGAAGACGCTGACGTCGTTGAGCTGCATCACCGGGGCGGTCGACGGCACGCTCCCCGAAGCGGTGCTGCCGGCGGCCTGCACCGCGACGGACGGCCGGGTGGTGAGTTCGGTGTCGTTACTGGCCATGTCAGCGCTCCTTGATGGCGAACCGGCTTGCGATGAGTCGGGCGATGATCGTGAAGCCGAGCACGATCACGATGAGCGTCAGGGCGGCACCCCAGGCCCGGGACTGGGCCGCCTCGAAGGGTTGGCTGGCGTTGCGGAAGATCTGCGCCGGCAGCGCGGTGTTGGTGCCGTCGAAGAGGTTCCAGTTCGGCGCGAAGACGATGCCGGTGACGATGACGATGGGGGCGGTCTCACCGGCCGCCCGGGCCACCGCCAGCAGCGAGCCGCTGGTGATGCCGGAGATCGCCGCCGGCAACACGACGGTGAGCGTGGTACGCCACTTGCGGGCGCCCAACGCCATGCTCGCCTGGCGCAGTTCCTCGGGGACCAACCGGAGCATCTCCTCGCTGCTGCGGATCACCACCGGCAACATCAGGCAGGCCAGCGCCAGCGAGCCGGCGAAACCGGTCTGCTTGCCGATCATCAGTACCCAGGCGATGTAGATGAACACGCCCATCACGATCGACGGCACACCGGTCATCACGTCGGCCATCAACCGGATGACCCGGGCCAGCGGCTTCTGCTTGCCGTACTCGTTGAGGTAGATCGCGCCGAAGACGCCGAGCGGGATCGCCATCAGCGCCGCCATGCCGGTGATGGTCAGCGTGCCGACGATCGCCGCGGACATGCCACCGCCGTCGCGGCGGTAGGAGTTGGGGATGTCCTCGGTCAGGAAGGACAGGCTCATCACCCCGGAGCCCTTGACGATGACCTCGTACGTCACCAGGGCGAGCGGGACGACCGCGAGCAGCACGGCCGCCCAGATGGCCGCCGTGGCGAGGTGGTTGCGGAACCGCCGACGGCCGGACAGGGCCGACCGGGTGAGGTCGGGCCCGCCGGCTGCGGCCCGGGGGGCCGGAGGTGCGGTGACGGTCATTACCTGCTTCCCTTCATCCGCGCCTCGGCCCGGCGGACGACCACCTGGGCGAGCACGTTGATCAGTACCGTCATCGCGAACAGCACCACACCGAGGCCGATCAGCGCGGCGGTGTAGGTGCCGGTGGACTCGCCGAACTGCTGCACGATGACCGCGGCCATGGTGTTGCCGGAGGCGAACAGGTTGGCGGTGATGTTGGTCGAGCCGCCGATGACGAGGGCCACCGCGATGGTCTCCCCCATCGCCCGGCCCAGGCCGAGCATCACCGCACCGACGACGCCGCCGAAGCTGTGCGGGAAGACCGCGCCCCAGATCATCTCCCAGCGGGTCGCGCCGAGCGCCAGGGCGGCGTCCTTGTCGGCGCGCGGGACGGTGCCGAACACCTCACGGGTGATCGAGGTGATGATCGGCGTCACCATGATCGCCAGGATGATGCCGGCGGTCATGAAGTTGCGACCGGTGCTGACCGGGCCGAAAAGGCTGCCGAGCACCGGTACGCCGCCAACGAGGTTGTGGATCCCCTGGTAGACCGGGACCAGCGCCGGCGCGACGACCAGGATGCCCCACAGGCCGAAGACCACCGACGGCACGGCGGCCAGCAGGTCGATCACGGTCACCGCCGGGGCGCGCAGCCGGCGCGGCGCCAACTCGGTGAGGAACAGCGCGATGCCGACCGAGACCGGCACCGCGAACAGCAGGGCGATCAGCGACGAGACGGCGGTGCCGTACGCGAACGACAGCGCACCGAAGATGGCGTCGCCGGTCGCCGGGTTCGGGTCCCAGACCCGCTCGGTGATGAAGCGCAGCCCCATCGCGTCGAACGCCGGCCACGCCTCGGTCACGGTGGTGATGAGGATCAGCCCGAGGACGGCCAGCACGAGCAGGCCGGTGCCGAGCGTCCACCAGGAGAAGACACGATCACCGAGGGCGCTGGAGCCGCGTTGGGCCAGCGTCGGCCGAGGGTCGGGGGACTTGGTCGTCAAGGTCATCTTCACTCCAGCTCAGGTGCCCCTGGCGGGGACGGGATCGGTGTCGATCCCGTCCCCGGATGGAACGCCCAGCGATCTTGGATTGATCAGCCCTGGATCTTCTCGACCTGGGCCAGCGCCTTCTCCTTGAGGGAGGCCGGCAGCGGCGCGAAGTCGATCTCCGGAGCCAGTTCCTGGCCCTCGTTGAGCAGGTAGGTGAGGAAGCCCTTGACCAGCTCGGCCTTTGCGGCGTCGCCGTACGAGGTCTTGACGATGATGAAGGTCGGTGCGGTGATCGGGTAGGCGCTGGCACCGGCCGCGTCCAGCGGGTTGTAGCTCAGGTCCGCCTCGATCGCGGCGCCCTCCAGGCCGGCGGTGGTGCCCTCGATCGACGGCGCGACGAACTGGCCGTCCTTGTTCTTGATGGCGGCGAAGGTGAGCTGGGTGGCCTTCGCGTCGCTCAGGTCGACGTAGCCCACGGCGCCGTTGGTCTGCTTGACGATCTGGGCGACGCCGGTGTTCTTCTCACCGCCCTGGGTGCTGGCCGGCCAGGCCACCGTGTCACCGCTGCCCAGCTTCCAGGTGGAGCCGGCGGCGGCCGCCAGGTACTTGGTGAAGTTGTTCGTGGTGCCGGAGCCGTCCGAGCGGTGCGCGACGACGATCGGCGTGTTGGGCAGTTCGACGCCCGGGTTGTCGGCCTTGATCGCGGCGTCGTCCCAGGTCTTGATGTCGGTCTGGAAGATCTTGGCGAGCGTCTCCGCGCTGAGCTGGAGCTTGTCCACGCCCTGCAGGTTGTAGGAGACCGTGATCGGCGCCGCGACCGTGGGCACGTAGAGGAACGAGTCGGCGGTCACACCGTCGGTGTCCTTCACCAGGCTGTCGGTGCCGGCGAAGTCGACCAGGCCCTCACCGAACTGCTTCTTGCCGGTGCCGGAGCCGGTCGCGTTGTAGGTGACCGTGACGTTGGAGGCAACGCCCTTGAACTCCTCGATGACCTCTTGGTAATAGGCGTCCGGGAAGCTGGCGCCGGAGGCGTTCAACGCGCCGGACAGGTTCGCGTAGGCGCTGTCGCCGCCGCTTCCGCCCGGCTCCGTGCTGTTGTCATTGCTACCACAGCCGGTAAGCGCGAGCGCGGCAAGCGCGACGCCGGCGAGGACGCGCCGCGAAAGCACGTTGCGGTTCACCAGGTAAGCCTCTCTATCGGGGTGCATCAGCCCGTCCGGGCCGTACGCGAGTCAAGGTAGGAGGCCCAGGTAGCCGGACTCCCGGACCCAGGTGAACGAAAAGTGAACTTGGCGGCTCGGCCGGTGGCCGGACCGGAGTCGGGATGTGACGTTCGGCCCGCGAGTGTGCCGGATGCCCGGAATGGGACCCCGCTACAGGCGGATCGTGCCCGTCGTCAGGTAGACCACCTGCCGCGCCACGTTGACCGCCTGGTCGGCGTACCGCTCGTAGTAGCGGCCGACCAGCGCCAGGTCGATGGCGGACTCCACCCCGTACGGCCAGCCGGCCACGAGCTGCGACAACAACCGCTCCTGGGCGGCGTCGACCTCGTCGTCGTCGAGCCCGAGCTGCATCGCGGCCAACCGGTCGCGGGTGGCGAGTACGACGGCGGTCTTGTCGGCGATCCGGGCCGCCGCGTCGGCCATCTCGGTCATCACCGGGACCGCCGGTTCCGGGACCACGCCCACCGGATACCGCATCAGGACCACCTTGGCGACGTGCACCGCGAGGTCACCCATCCGCTCCAGGGCGCCGGCGATTCGCAACGCGCACACCACCAGCCGCAGGTCGGAGGCGACCGGCTGGTGCCGGACCAGCACCTGCGGAATCATCGCCTCGACCTCGGCGCGCCGCTGATCGAGCACCGGGTCGGCGGCGATCACCGCGTCGGCGGCACCCCGATCGACGCCGAGCAGGGCGGCGCTGGCACCCCGGATCGCCGCGCTGGCGTCCCGACTCATCGCGGCCAGCACGCCGGTGAGTCGGTCGAGCTGCTCGTCGTAGCTGTCCCGGCTCATCGCGCCCCTCCGTCCGTCCAGGCCGTTCCACCCGCCGGTGCACGTCACCGCCGTGCCGGGGCTGGGCCCGGCCCGGCCCGCAAAGCTACCTGCCGCGTGCATCCCGGTGCCCGGCCTCGGCCCCGAGACCGGTCAGTCGGCCAGCACGTCCAGCAGTAGTGCCGCCGTCCACCCGAAACCCGCCGAGCCGAGACCGGCTCCGGTCTCCGGGTGGAAGTACTCGTGACAACCGGCGGTCTCGGCCAGCCCGATCATCGACGCCCGCAGACCGGCGGCGAGCCGGTCCTGCCCGTGCGCCAGCAGACCGCGCCGCACCAGCCAGTCGACGTTCATCCAACTCGGACCGCGCCAGTAGCGCAGTGGCTCGAAGTCGGCGGAGGTGCGGTCGTGGCTGGGCAGCGGCCGGTCCATCCGCTCGGCCAGACCGAAGCGCGCCGAAGTGGCCTCCACCAGCACCGCCTCAACCTGCCGCGGCGGCAGATCCGGCAGGATCAGCGGAGCCAGCCCCAGCACCGTACGGGCCGGGGTCAGCCGACCGGTCCGCAGGTCGCGGGGACGGAACGTGCCGGCGACCGGGTCGTACAGCCGGTCCACCACCGCCGCGGTGATCCGGGCCGCGTGCTCCCGGTGCGGTCCCGGGTCGGCGTCGACCTCGGCTGCGATCCGGGCCAACGCGTGCTCGGCGACGCCCATCGCGGCGTTGAACAGCGGACACTCCACCAGGAACGGATGCCGGTCGGCCAGCCCCTCGTCGCGGTAACCCGCCGCCCGGTAGGCGGTGACGACGGCGACGTACCGCGCGTAGTCCAGGTCGGTGGGCCGGTGCGCGGCGGCGGCGTGCACGATGTCGGCTCGCCGGTACGCCCGCATGATCGACGCCTCGGCGGGTACCGCGGCCAACGGGTCGTCCCAGGCCGGACTGTTGTCCAGACCGGACTCCCACGGGTGTACGACGGCGGCCAGCCCGGCACCACCGACGTCCCGGTGCACGCGGAGGTAGCGTTGCTGCGCCACCAGCCGGGGATAGAGCCGGCGCAACGCGTCCCGCGCCTGCGGCGAGGGGGCCCGCTCGTAGGCGTGCCAGGCGGCCAGCGCGTGCACCGGCGGCTGGACCAGCCCCGAGGTGGCCACCGGTGGCGTTCCCTCGACCTCGGTCGAGGCCCAGAACACCGGACCCGGGAAGTACGCGCCGCCCGGCGCCGCCGGATTGAACACGATGTGCGGCACCCGGCCGTCACGCCACTGGGCGTCGAACAGGCTGGACAGCTCCGACCAGGCCCGCTCGGGGCGGACATGGGCCCAGCCGATCGCGATGAACGCCGAGTCCCAACTCCACTGGTGCGGATAGAGGGTGCGCGACGGGACGGTGTGGTCGTGCTCCCAGTTGGCGTCCAGAGTGGCCCGCGCCGCCTGCCACAGCCGGGCGTACCGCCCGTCGGCCGGGCGGGCCGCCGCCGGGCTCGGATCGGCCGACGGAACTGTCCGGTTAACCATGTGTCACATCCAGGTAGCGCTACGTTCCTCGCTAGGCTAGACGATCGTGGCATCAGCCACTGCGCACGGGGGCGCGCGAGCGACTCGACGCGAAGGAGCCCATCGATGCAGCAGGGACCCACGGGCACCGAGGGTGCTGACTACACCCAGCGGTTGCGGCGGCTCAGTGGCGCACGGTGGAAGCAACTCCTGGACGTGCAGGCGCCGTACCGGTGGAACCTGCGGCGACTCGGCCTCGGCCGCACCCTCGACGTCGGGTCCGGTCTGGGCCGCAACCTGGTCAACCTGGGGGCCGGGGCGGTCGGCGTGGACCACAACCCGACCTCGGTGGCGTACACCCGCTCGCGGGGGCTGGAGGCGTACACCACGGAGGAGTTCCTCCGCAGCGAACACGCGCGTCCGGACGCGTTCGACTCCATGCTCGCCGCGCATCTGCTCGAACACATGCCAGCCGAGCAGGCCCGCGAGGTGGTCGCGTCGTACCTGCCGTTCGTCCGCTCCGGCGGCCGGGCCGTCTTCATCACCCCGCAGGAGCGCGGGTACGACAGCGACGCGTCGCACGTCCGGTTCGTCGGCTTCGCCGAGGCGGCCGACACCTGCCGGGAGCTCGGGCTGACGATGTTGCGGCAGTACTCCTTCCCGTTCCCCCGGATCGCGGGGCGGGCGTTCACGTACAACGAGTTCGTGACCGTCGCCCGGCTGCCCTGAGGCCGCCGGATACCGTGGGGCGCATGGGCAACCCGACCCGGTGGGCCACCGAGACCGGCCCCGAGCACTCCCAGTGGTACGTCGACCGGTTCCGCCGCATGGCGGCCGACGGGGTCGACCTGGCCGGGGAGACCCGGTTGCTGGACACGCTGGTGCCGCCGGGCTCCCGGATCCTCGACGCCGGCTGCGGCACCGGTCGGGTCGGCGCCCAGCTCGCCGCCCGGGGCCACACCGTGGTCGGTGTGGACGCCGATCCGGTCCTGGTGGACGCGGCCCACGCCGACCACCCGGGGCCGCGTTGGCTGGTCGCCGACCTGACCGAGCTGGACCTGGCGGCGGCCGGTGAGCCCGAGCCCTTCGACGCGGCCGTGCTGGCCGGCAACGTGATGGCCTTCGTGGCGGCGGGCACCGAGGGCGCGGTGCTCCGACGCGTCGCCGCGCACCTGCGCCCGGACGGGGTGATGGCGGTCGGCTTCGGCACCGACCGGGGCTACCCGCTGGCCGACTTCGACGCCGACGTGGTCGGTGCCGGACTGCGCCTGGAACACCGCTTCGCGACCTGGGACCTCCGGCCGTGGCACGACGACGCCGACTTCGCCGTCACCATCCTGCGCCGCCCTCAGATGTAAGGAAGGGACCCTTCCTATGCACCAGGAGTTAGTAGGGGACCCTTCCTTACATCAGGGGGTGGCGGCCTGGCGGGCTGCCTCGGGGTCCAGGGGCGCTCCGGCGGGGATCAGATCGACCACGCCTGCGGGTAGCCGGACCGGGCGCACCTCGCCGTAGCCGAGCATGGCCGCCACGGCGGCGTCGGCCAGGACGTACCGCCGGCCGAGGTCGGTGACCAGCGAGATCGCCCCGCCGGTCGCGCCGGGCGTGGCGACCGATTCGACCACGGCCCCGCGCCCCGGTCCCACCAGCACCTGGTCGGCCACCTGGCCGGTCGGGCGGCTCTGCGGCGGCGGCGCGACGACCGGCTCCGGCAGGTCCACACCGAGCAGCAGTTCGACCGGGCCGGTGTCGTCGCCGACCCGTACGCAGAGCGTCGCGGCGTCCCCGGCGGCCAGCCGGGGCGGTACCTCCGGTGGTGCGCCGGGACCGGTCGGGGCGAGGTCGTCGAGCTGGGGCAGCGTGGCGAATCGCCCGAGGCTGATCTGGTCCGGCTCGCGCTGGCCGGTCCGGGCCAGCAACAGGGCGGCCTGCAACTCGGTGATGCCGGCCAGGCCGTCGCGCAGCACCACCGCGTACTGTCGTCCGCCGCCGGGGTTGCGCACCACCAGCACGTCGCCGACCCGCGCGCCCGAGACCTCCACGGATCGGTCGCCGAGGCCGGGCACCTGCAACGGCTTCAGGTCGGCACCGGCCGGGACGGCGTTGAGCAGGGCCGCGGCGACGGGGACGGCCCGCGCCCGGGTCACCGCCAGCGCGGCCAGCACCCGGTCGGTGTCCCGGACCAGGTGCCGTCGCTGCTGCCAGAGCAGATGCAACGCGCCGTCGGGGGCGCGCAGCAGCAGGGCGTACGCGCCGAGAGGTCGACTGCCGTCGGCGCCGGGACCGACCAGCAGCACCGACCGTGGCCGTCCGGGGCCGGACGGGGCCACGGTCGAGGAGCAGACCGTCCACGGCGCGGTAATGAGCCGTCCGGTGTCCGGCAGCGAGTCGGGTACGTCGCTGATGCCCAGCGGTACGCCACGCGGCACCCCGTCGAGCGACCGGCGTGACACCAGCACGGTCGTCGGCCGGTCCGCACCGACGATGAGCAGCGCCGAGGTGTAGTTGCGCACCGGGTGCAGCCGCTGTTCACGGTAGACGAACCGGGCTCCGGACTCCTTCTCGACGATGACGGCGGCGGTGTCCCGCCACGTCGCGCCGCCGCCGGTGAACAGGCCGTAGAGGGCGAACGCGCCCAACCCGACGACCGCCACCAGGACGCTGGCCAGGGCGGCACCGGCGAGCCGCCGCATCGGGGAGTGCGCCGGGTCGGTCTCGCGCATCACCAGTGCCGCCACCACCCGCTGGAGGGTGAACTGGTATGAGTGGAGCTGGTCCTGCCGCGACGGCATGCGATCTCCTCCGCGCGAGACGGTCGGCGCACAGGATATGCGGCGCGTCGATGTCGCGGGGACCGTGCGTCACCGCCTGCCGGCTTGCGCGTAGCATCCGGCCGGTGAGCGTACGTTTCGAGGAGTTGGCCTGGCGCCCCACCCCGCTCGGCGAGATCAGCCTGCGCCGACGCCGGGACCCCCGTCTCGACCTCGACGTGTACGAGGTCAAGCTCGACGACGAGTTCCTGATGTCGAGCCTCTTCACCGCCGGTGAGATCGCGCTGGCCCGGTTGGGTCTGGCACCGCTGTCGGGGCCCGGCCTGGACGTGGCCGTCGGTGGTCTCGGGCTCGGCTACACGGCGCGGACCGTGCTGGCCGACGACCGGGTGGGTGCGCTGCTGGTGGTGGAGGCGGTCGAGGACGTCATCGACTGGCACCGGCGCGAGTTGTTGCCGTTCGCCGCCGGGCTGGCCACCGATCCGCGTACCCGGCTGGCCCGGGCCGACTTCTTCGCCCGGGTGGCCGGCGGGGACGGCCTCGACCCCGACGCGCCCGGGCGTCGTTTCGACGCCGTCCTGCTGGACGTCGACCACTCCCCCCGGCACGTGCTGCACCCGAGCCACGCCGACTTCTACACCCCGGCGGGACGGCGCCGGTTGGCGCGGCTGCTGCACCCGGGCGGGGTGTTCGCGCTCTGGTCGGACGACCCGCCCGACCCGGGGTTCGAGGCGGTGCTGGCCGAGGTCTTCCCGACCAGCCGTGCCCACGTGGTGCGTTTCGCGAATCCACTGACCGGCGGTGAGTCGGCCAACACCGTCTATGTGGTGCAGACCTCGACCGGGCCTGACCTGGTCGAGCAGGCATGAGGCCGGGCCGAACGGGGTAGCTGACCAGGCAGGCCGCCCGGATCGTCCGGGCGACCTGCTCGGGAGGTGGAGATGCGTGCCCTGCTCTGGGTGGTCGGCGTGGTGGCCGGTGTGCTCGTCCTTCTCGGGCTGCTCCTCGAAGCGGTCCGCTGGCTCCTCATCATCGGCGTCATCGCGCTCGTCGCGGTGATCGCGCTGGCCTTCGTCAAGGGCCGGCAGTCGGCCCAGAACTATCCCAGCCGCCGCTGACCTGCGCCGTCAGACTCCGGCGGCGGCGAGGGCGGGAGTCGCCGGACGGTCGTCGGTGACATCGGTACGCCGACGTCGGTTCGGCAGGGCGAGGCGGAAGACCTTGCCCCACGCGGAGAGCACCTGTCGCGGCAGGGAGCCGGTGACGTACTTCAGGCCGTACTTGTCGAACAGCGCCCGCACCTCGGGAGCGATCTCCTGGTAGCGGTTGCTGGGCAGGTCGGGGAAGAGGTGGTGCTCGATCTGGAACGACAGGTTGCCGGTCATGATGTGCATCAGCTTGCTGCCGCTGATGTTGCCCGAGCCGAGCATCTGCCGCAGGTACCACTCGCCCCGGGTCTCCCCCTCGATCGAGGTCTTCTCGAAGGTCTCCACGCCCTGCGGGAAGTGCCCGCACATGATCACCGAGTGGCTCCACAGGTTGCGGACCAGGTTGGCGGTGAAGGTCGCGGCCATGGTGTGGAAGAACGACGGGCCGGACAGCAGTGGGTGGATCACGTAGTCCTTGAGGACCTGGCGGCGGATCTTCCGGCCGACCGCGCGGAGCCGGGCGCGGAACTCCGGGCTCTTGTGCTTGCCGTCCTTGAGGTTGTTGGCCAGGTCAAGGTCGTACGCGGCGACGCCGTACTCGAAGAAGCAGGCGTTGACGAAGTTGTAGACCGGCTGACCCAGGTAGGCCGGGTGCCAGGGCTGGTCCTCATCCACCCGCATGATGCCGTAGCCGAGGTCGTTGTCCTTGCCGACCACGTTGGTGTAGCGGTGGTGCAGCTCGTTGTGCGACTCCTTCCACTGCGACGCCGGGGTGGCGTGGTCCCACTCCCAGCTCGTCGAGTGGATCTTCGGGTCGCGCATCCAGTCCCACTGGCCGTGCAGGACGTTGTGCCCGATCTCCATGTTCTCCAGGATCTTGGCCACCGACAGCCCGGCGGTGCCGATGATCCAGGCCGGCGGGAACAGCGAGAACAGCAGCACCACCCGGCTGCCGACCTCCAGCTTGCGCTGTGTCGAGATCACCTTGCGGATGTACGCGGCGTCCCGCTCGCCCCGGGAGTTGATCACGCGCTCCCGCAGGGCGTCGAGCTCCCGGCCGAGGTTCTCGATGTCCTCGGCGCTGAGGTGCGCGATCGGGTTGTTGGCCTTCTTCTGGATCACGGTCACGGCGGCGGTTCTCCGATCAGATCTCGAGTTCGCAGGGCCCGGCCGCGGCCGACACGCAGGTCTGCACGCGTACGCCGTCGCCCGGCAGGGCGGTGGTGAGCTGTCCGTTACGCAGGTCGCGGACAGCGCCCTCGCGAAGTGGCAGCACGCAGCCGAAGCAGATGCCCATCCGGCAACCGGAGGGCATCAGCACGCCGGCGTTCTCACCGGCGTCGAGCAGCGGGGTGGTGCCGTCGGCCGCCACGGTCACCGACGAGGTGGTGAAGGTGACCGTGCCGCCGTCACCGGCGGTGATGATGGTGGGTCGGAAGCGTTCGGTGTGCAGGCGCTCGGCGTGTCCGCGAGCGGCCCAGTGCGCCTCGGCCGCGTCGAGCAGACCGAGCGGGCCGCACGCCCAGGTCCGGCGCTCCAGGTGGTCGGGGACGAGGGTGTCGAGTTCGGCGACGTCCAGCAGTCCCTCGACAGCGGTGTGCCGCTCGACCAGCCGGAGGGTGCCACGCTCGGCGAGGGCGCGCAGCTCCGGGCCGAAGACGACATCGACGGCGGTCGGCGCCGAGTGGACGAGCACCACGTCGCTGCCGTCCAGCGCACCGGAGCGGAGCATCCCGGCGACCGGGGTGATGCCGCTGCCGGCGGTGAGGAACAGCACCCGTTCCGGCGCCGGCGAGGGCAGCACGAAGTCACCGCGCGCCTGGTCGAGCTGCACCAGCGTGCCGGGGCGTACCCGCCGCACCAGGTGGTTGCTGACCACGCCGTCCGGGATCGCCTTGACGGTCACCGAGATCGGGTCGGTCCGGCGCGCGGGGGCCGAGGTCACCGAGTAGGCCCGCCACTGGCGTACGCCGTCGACGTCGACACCGAGCCGCACGTACTGGCCCGGGACGTGACCGCGCCAACTGCGTCCCGGCTGGATCAGCACGGTCGCCGCGTCCGCCGTCTCCGGGCGTACCTCGACGATCCGCCCCCGCAGATCGGCGCCGGCCCGCAGCGGGGCGACCAGATCGAGGTAGTCCCCGGGCAGTACCGGTGTGGTCACCGACTCGGCGAGTCGCCACAGGCGGCGCCGTAGGGATACCTTGGCGCCCGGTCGCGGAACAGTGGCGGTCATACGACGATGGTCGCGGCGCGCTGGGCATAAAATCTTGGCCGGCGAAGGTAAAGCGACCCATCTGTTTTGTGCGGGGAGAACAACGTGGCGGAAACCTCCGGCACCACCCATCGGGCGGCCCGCATCGAATTGGACCAACGGGTGGCCCGTGAGCTGCGCGACCGCCTGCCGCTGGTCGCCGAACGAACCGTCACCGCGATCACGGCGGAGGTGCCCAGCTACTCCGGCACCCTGACCGGACAGATGCGACACAAGATAGAGAACGCGGTGCAGATCGCGTTGGGCACGTTCCTGCAACTGCTCGAACGGTCTCACGGCGGCGACCCCAGCACACCGCTGGTCCCGGCGCTGGAGGCCGCGTACGCGCTGGGCAGCGGCGAGGCCCGGTCGGGTCGCAGCGTGGACGCGCTGCTGGCCGCGTACCGGATCGGCGCCCGGGTCTCCTGGCGGGAGCTGGCCGCCACCACCGTGGCGATCGGGTCGCCCGCCGCCGCGGTCGCCGAGTTCGCCGAGCTGATGTTCGCCTACATCGACGAACTCTCCGCAGCCAGCGTGGCCGGGCACGCCGACGAGCTGGCCAGCGTCGGCCGGGCCCGGCGGCGCAACCTGGAACGGCTGACCCAGCAGTTGCTCCTCGGCGAGCCGGAGGACGTGCTGGTGCGCAGCGCGGAGCGGGCCGACTGGCCGCTGCCGCAGACGTTGACCGTCGTGCTGCTGCCGCAGACGAAGCTGCGCGGCGCGCTGGCCCTGCTCGACGAGCGCACACTGGAGAGCAACGAGGAGCTGCCCGCCGGTGAGCCGGGCGAGGAGACCGCCGTACTGCTCGTACCGGACATGCACGGCGACCGGCGACGGCAGCTCGCCCGGGTGTTGCAGGGCCGCCGCGCCGTGCTCGGGCCGGCCCGCCCGTGGGCCCGGGCCTGCTCGTCCTACCGCCGGGTGCTGCGGGTCAGCGCCCTGGGCATCGCCCCACCCGACGACGGCGAGCCGTTGGACACCGAGCGGCACCTGGCCGAGTTGCTGCTCAGCGCCGACGGGGAGGCCCTCGCCGACCTGCGCGCCCGGGTCCTGCAACCCCTCGCCGAGCTGCCCGCCGCCACCGCTGAGCGGCTCACCGAGACACTGCGCTCCTGGCTGCTGCACCAGGGCCGACGTGACGACGTCGCCGCCGACCTCTTCGTGCACCCGCAGACCGTGCGGTACCGGATGGGTCAGCTCCGCCAGCTCTACGGTGAACGGCTCACCGATCCGCGCAGTCTGCTGGACCTCACCGTGGCGTTGGCGCTGGTGGCACCCGGCCCGCCCGCCGCGACGCCCTGAGCGCCCGTGAAAGGAAGGGTCCCCTGCTAACGCCTGGTGTATAGCAGGGGACCCTTCCTAACACATGGCGCGGCTCATTCCAGCGTGTGTGGCCCGAGCAGGCGGATCTCCTCGACGTCCAGCCGGGCCTGCAACTCGCGCAGCACCACGTCGTCGATCTCCCGGGCGTCGCGCATCCGGGTTATCTCGCGGCGCTTGTGGTCCAGCGCGGCCAGGCGCAGCCGGCGCTCCGCCTCCTGCGCGGCAGCCGTCTCGTCCTCCGGCTCGGCCTGGGCCTCGTCGAGGTGCCCCGCATACTCGTCCTGGATGCGCCGCATGGTCTCCGCGGCCGCGCCGACCCGGTCGGCGATGTCGGGCAGCGCGTCGAGGGTGACCTGGGTGGCACGGACCCGTGCCTGCCGGTTCTCGTCCTCGCGCTCCGGGTCACCGGTGAGGCCGGCCCAGGTCAGCAGCAACGGCAGCGTGGTGCCCTGCACCAGCATGGTCAGCAGGATCACCGCCGCCACGCAGAAGATGATCAGGTCGCGTTCGGGGACGTGGTCGCCGTCGATGCTCAACGGGACGGCGAGTGCCGCCGCCAGCGAGACCGCCCCCCGGAACCCGGCCCAGCCGGCGACGGTACGGATCCGCCAGGTCACCCGACGGTTACGCGAGGCCGCGCGATGGTCCAGCAAACTGGCGACGAGGGCGGTCAGGTGCAGCCAGAGCATCCGCACCACCACCAGCAGCACCGCCACCACCACCGCGATGGCAAGCGCACGCGGCAGCGACACACTGGTGACGCTGCGTACCGCCCGGGGGATCTGCATGCCGACCAGCACGAACAGTCCACCGTTGATGAGGAAGGTGGTGAGATCCCAGAACGACAACGCCAACACCCGGGACCGGGCGCGGATCACCCGGGGGCTGGCGGCGGTCAACATCAGCCCGGCGACGACCACCGCGAGTACGCCGCTCTCGTGCACGGCCTCGGCGAGGAAGAACGCCGCGAACGGGGTGAGCACACTGATCGCGCCCTCCCGCAACGGGTCGTCCAGTCGCTTACGGATCAGAATGACCACCGTGCCGACCAACAGACCGGCCGCGATACCACCGAGGAACGACAGACCCACCCGCTCCACAAGCTCGAATACGGTCGGCGCGGCACCGCCGCCGAGCAGCCCGAGCGCCACGGCGAACAGCACCAGCGCGGTACCGTCGTTGATCAGGCTCTCGGTGTGCAGCGTGGTGAGCAGGCGCCGGGGCATCCGCTTGGCCAGACCGGCGACGGCCGCGGCATCGGTCGGGGCGAGCACCGCACCGAGCACCCAGGCCACCGCCGGGTCGATGCCGAAACGCTGCACCACCAGCGACACCGCCACCATCGTGACGCCGACCAACCCGATCGCCAGCAGCGTGATGACCACGATGTTCGCCCGGACCTCGCGCAGGCTGGTGGTCAGGCTCTCCCGATAGAGGATGGCCGGCAGGAACAGCAGCAGCACGACCTCGGGGGGAAGGATGACGTGCGACAGCGGCGGCAGCAGCGCCAGCAGCGCGCCCATGCAGATGAGCAGCACCGGCGGCGCCACCCGGTAACGACCGCCGAGGGTGGTGCCGACCAGCACGGTGACGCCCAACGTGATGATCAGCAGCAGCTCGCTCACGTCGCCCCCGTTCGTCGCCCACCACATGGTGGTACGCCGAACAGCCGTCCCGGGCGGATTCAGCGAATGGCCCGGCTCGTCGCCCTTCACCGCCTGGACATTCGACGGCTGGATCTGGTTGGAGGGCTACCAGTTGGACGCCAAGGGGAATGCCGTCGAGCGACGAGCGGTATTCGTCCGCATCGCCGGTCTGAAGAAGCTCTAGACGACGGGCGACGGCGGCCATCGCGGCCTGCGGGCCCTTCGACCCGGATACCTCTTTCGGCCCCTTTCGAGCTGCACCGTTGGTGCTATCGCACCGCTGGGCACGTGCGCCATAGCCGTGGCCACAGGACGCCCACCGCGATCCGTTCACCCTCTCAGCTCGAAAGGGCCCGACCTGCTGTATGTAGCCAGCCGCGGGAAAGCCCCCGTCCACACGGATGGGGGCCACCGGCGAGAGCGGGTGCAGTTCGACTACACCAGCCATCACGGTGCCCGCTCCCGGCGCACCGTTGAGCCGCACGCGCTGGTGAGCTGGGGTCGGTAATGGCCCCTGGTCGCCTGGGACGTCGACCGCGAGTTGCCCGACGCGGACGCGAGCGCCTACCGGGCGCGGACGCTGTCCACCGGCCCGTACCCGGTCCGGACCACCGTCACCATGCACGCGCCCGCCGCCATGGTGGCCGAGCGGATCTGGCCTGGATGATCGCGGTGATCGGGGTCGACTTCACCGTGCCCGGCCCGCCCGAGCTGTTGACCGCCCTGCGTGAGCCGGGCGAGCGCTGCCACCGGGGCGTGTCGGGCGACGACGGTGGCGGTGGCGGGAACCCCCAGGGCCCGGTGTCCGACTAGAGGGCAGAGCGGCGGGCAACCGGGCGAAGGCAGCACCACCGGCCCGAAGGGCACGGGCGCGTCCGCAGAAAGACCTTCTAGTCCGATCGGAAGAGTCATGTCTCTGACCGAAGTCTCCGGTGCCTCCACACCGGACTCCACGCCCGGCCCGGGTCGCTCCGCCGCCGAGCCGTCGCCCGCCCGCAACGGCGGCCCTCGCCGCTGGCCGCGCTCCTGATCCGCCTGCACTTCCACGCGGGCGTCCTGGTCGCGCCGTTCCTGGTCGTCGCCGCCCTGACCGGCCTGGCGTACACCGTCTGAGGTTACCGGATGTGGTGGCAGCGCCGCCCCATCCGCACCGACCGGCGTGCGCTCGCCGGGGCGCCGGTTCGGCATCCCGCTGCTCGGTCTCCTGGTCGTCGACACCGCCCTGGGGCTGGTCGCCCGGCACCGCGGCCAGGCGACGCCCGCCGCGCGGTGAGGGTGAGCCGTCCCGGCCGGACCATCCGGCCGGGACGGCACCCGTCGGGCCCACTCGGTGGCCACCCACGGAATCGATGCGTCCCGACCATGGCGCGCGGCGCGGTTACGGGGTAGAAACATCTCAACTCCGATTCCTCACACCGTGATACGAGTCCGCCCGTCGAGAGAGCGCTCTCACGGGTCCACCGCGTCGTCGGGCCGGAGATCGCGCCGCCCCGACGGGAAGGACGAACGAATGCCGACTCGACCACACCGCCGGCGGCTCGGTCGCGCGCTGGCCTTCGGCCTCGTGCTGACCACTGCCGCCGCCACCATCACCACCCCGGCCGGCGCAGGCCCGCCCCGACCGGTCACCCCGAACTTCGGGCCGAACGTCACGATCTTCGACCCGAGCATGCCGGTCAGCCGGATCCAGGCCACCCTCGACGCGGCCCACGCCGCCCAGGTCGACAACGAGATGGGCACCACCCGGCACGCGTACCTGTTCCGGCCGGGAAGCTACGGCACCGCCGCGCAGCCGCTCCAGATCAAGGTCGGCTACTACACCGAGATCTCCGGGCTGGGCGCCTCCCCCACCGACGTGGTCATCAACGGCAAGATCGAGGCGTACAACCGGTGCCTGACCGAGGGCGGCACCGGCAACTGCATCGCGCTGGTGAACTTCTGGCGCACGCTGTCCAACCTGTCGCTGCGCATCAACGCCGCCGGCCAGGACGACTGCCGCGCCTCGGCCAACTTCTGGGCGGTCTCGCAGGCGGTGTCGATGCGCCGGCTGGACATCAGCGGCGGCGGGCTGTCGCTGATGGACTACTGCACCAACGGGCCGCAGTACGCCAGCGGCGGCTTCATCGCCGACTCCCGGCTGCCGGCCACCACCAACGGCTCCCAGCAGCAGTGGCTCACCCGTAACAGCGAGGTCGAGAGCTGGTCCAACGGGGTGTGGAACCAGGTCTTCGCCGGAGTGGTGGGCGCCCCCGACGACGCAGGGTTCCCCGACCCGCCGTACACCACCCTGGAGACCACCCCGGTCAGCCGCGAGAAGCCGTACCTGTTCGTCGACGCCAAGGGCAAGTACCAGGTCCGGGTGCCCGCCGCCCGCTTGGACACCCGGGGCATCACCTGGGCCAACGGGCTGACCTCGGGACGCACCATCCCGATCGGCGACTTCTTCGTCGCCAAGCCGTCCGACTCGGTACAGACGATCAACTCGCAGCTCGCGCGCGGCAAGCACCTGCTGCTCACCCCCGGGGTGTACGGCGTGGCCCGCAGCATCGAGGTACGCCGGCCCGACACGGTCGTACTCGGCATCGGGCACGCCACCCTCACCGCCGTGAAGGGAGCCGTACCGCTCGACGTCGCCGGGGTGCCCGGCGTGGTGATCGCCGGAGTCACCATCGACGCCGGCCTCAAGGAGTCACCGGTGCTGCTGCGGGTCGGCCGCAAGCACGGCCGAGACCACAGCACGCCGAAGAACCCGACCACGCTCTCCGACGTGTACTTCCGCATCGGCGGGCCGCACATCGGCAAGACCGACACCGCGTTGGAAGTCAACAGCGACCACGTCCTGATCGACCACACCTGGGTGTGGCGCGGCGACCACGGCGTAGAGGGCTTCACCGAGGGAGTCAACGGCGACACCGACCGTTGGCGGACCAACACCGGTCGCTACGGCGCGGTCATCAACGGCGACCACGTCACCGCCACCGGCCTGTTCGTGGAGCACTTCCAGCGGCACAACACCGTCTGGAACGGCGAGCACGGCACCACGATCCTCTACCAGAACGAGTTGCCGTACGACCCGCCCACGCAGGCGGACTGGATGAACGGCACGGTCAACGGGTGGGCCGGCTACAAGGTCGCCGACCGGGTACGCCACCACACCCTGTACGGCGGCGGCGTGTACGTGTTCAACCAGAACAACCCGTCGATCCGTACCGAGAACGGGTTCGAGGTGCCGGTGCGGCCGGGTGTCCGACTGCACCACATCATGACGGTGAACCTCAGCGCCGGCACCATCGACCACGTGGTCAACGGAGTGGGCGAGGCCGCCGACATGGACCACGTAGGCGCGCCCGTCTACCTGCGCCAGTACCCGTAGAAGTGTAAGGAAGGGTCCCCTGCTAACGCCTGGTGCATAGCAGGGGACCCTTCCTAACCTCCGGGAGCGTCAGCGGACGATTGGGCTGCGGCGTTCGAGGAGGACGACGTCGCGCCAGCGGCCGTGGTGCCGACCCACCCGTTCCCGGGTGCCGACGACGCGGAAGCCAGCCCGCCGGTGCAGTGCCAGGCTGGCGACGTTCTCCGGGAAGACACCGGACTGGATGGTCCAGACACCGGCCGCCTCGGTCGAGGCGATCAGCCCGTCGAGCAGCAGTCGGGCCACGCCCCGCCCCTTAGCTTAGACCGCATCTCATTAGGGGTTGTTGCTGGTCAGCAGGTTGAGGCGGGCGGCGCGGCGGTAACAGATCAAAGCGCAGGCCAGGCGCAGGAATCCGATGAAGTGAGAAGCCTTACGGTCGTAGCGGCGGGCCAGGCGCCGAAACCGGCTGACCCATTCCAGGCAGCGCTCGATGACGTAGCGGTGCCGGCCCAGATGAGCGGCCGATTCGATGCCCTTGCGGGCGATCCGGGCGATCATGCCGCGCCGGCGGACCAGTTCGCGGCAGGACCGGTAGTCGTGACCTTTGTCGCCGTGCAGCTTGGCCGGCCACCGCCGCGGCCGGCCGAGCGGTTGCCGGATCGCGCGCAGGTTGTCGAGCACATCCTCGAGCACGGTGTGGTCGTTGACGTTGGCAGCGGTCACCAGCACCGTCAGCGGCAGTCCGTCACGGTCGCTGACCGCATGGATCTTGGAGCCGGGCTTGCCCCGGTCTACCGGGCTGCGCCCGGTCAGGTCCCCCCTTTGAGTGCCCGCACGTGCATAGCGTCCACGCTCGCCCGTGACCAGTCGATCTGCCCGGCAGCGCCGAGCACGTCCAGCGTCGCCTCATGAAACGCCTGCATGACGCCCTGTTTCACCCGCTCGGTGAACCGGCGATGCGCGGTCGCCCGCGAGATCGGGAACGATTCCGGCAACGCCTCCCACGGGCAGCCGGTCTGCAACACGTACGCAATCGCCGCGACCGCGACACGGTCATCGATGCGCCGCCGCCCGCCACCCTGATGCCTTTCCGGATGAGCGGGCAGCAACGGCTGCACGAGGTGCCACAACGAATCCGGGCAGTACTTCTCCACATCACTCACACCCGTACAACGAATGATGTTGGTACTCAACAACCCCTAATGAGATGCGGTCTTAGCAGCCGGATCCACGTAGACGGAGTGCTCCACCACCCCGGCGTACACCGCCCGGGTCGAGGTCGGCGACACCGCGATCCAACCGTGCACCACATCGTCGGCGTCCACCGCGACCAGCCGGTGCGCCGGCAGCCGGCCGGCGTCGAAGGCGGCCCAGCTCGGCGCGACGGTCTCGAAACTGGCCTGTCCGCCGTCCAACCCGACCTGGTAGATCGCCAACACCCGCGCAGCGTCCCCACCCCGCATCGGTCGCAGCACGACCTCACCCACTGAAGCCCCCCGACCCCCGCTGATCGTGGCGGTGTGGCTGTTCGACACGCCGACACGGGAACAGCCACACCGCCACGATCACACGCGCCGCCATGATCACACACCATGGCGTCAGCGGTCGGCGAGGAAGCTCTCCACCGCCTCCGCCGCGTGTCGAACGCCGCCGTTCGCCCGCACCTCGGACCGGATTGTGTCGAGCCGGCGCCGCAGCTCCGGGTCGTCGGCGACCGCGTCCACCGCCGCACGCAGGGTCTGCGCGGTAACCTCCTCGGCCGGCAGCAGCCGGCCCACCCCGGCGGCGACCAGCCGGTCCGCGTTGCCGAACTGGTCCACCGCCTGCGGGATCGCCACCGTGGGTACGCCGCACCAGAGCGCCTCGGTGCAGCCGCCCATCCCGGCGTGCGTGACGAACGCCGAGGCGTGCGCCAGCACCACCAACTGCGGCACCCGGCGGTGCACCTCGACGTTGTCCGGCAGCGGCCCCAGCGCGGCCGGGTCCACCTTGTCGCCGATGGCGATCACCACGTGCCACCGCGAGTCGGCGAACCCGCTCAGGCACGCGCGGTAGACCGGCACCTGGTCGTTGTACGCGGTGCCGAAGGACACCAGCAGCACCGGCCGCCCGTCGGCGGGTGGCGCCCAGCCCGGTTCGGTGAGCCGGACCGGGTCGAGGCACGGGCCGACGAAGCGTACCCGCTGCCGCGACACCCGGTCGGCGTGCGGCTGCATCACCTTCGGGATCAACGCCAGGACGTGCTCCGGACGGCTCAGAAACTCGTGCCCGTCCTGGTGGATGCCGTTGTCGGCGAGCCACCGGTCCAGGGTGGCGTAGTAGTCCCGCCCGGAGTCCGAGGCGCGCAGGGCGGTGTAGAACTCCGTCATGTCCTGGTCGTAGCCGTCCCAGGCGACCATCGCGGGCGACAGTTGCACGGCCGGTACGCCGTACCTGGCGCCGAGCAGCGGCCCGGCCAGGCCACCGATGTCGTGCAGCACGAGGTCCGGCCGGTCCTCGTCGTAGCGGGCGGTCAGCCGCGGCAGCACCGCCACGGCCTCGTCGAGGAAGACCCGCATCGCCGCGCCCGGATCCTCCGGCCAGTCGGTGTCGCCCTGCGGAAGGATCGTCGGGTGGGCGACCGGCTCGGCCCCGGTCGGGGCGACGAGGTCGGTCAGCGGTGCGCCGACGGCGTAGGTGACCCGGTGGCCCCGGTCGACGAGTTCCCGGATCAGGGCCAGCGAGGGATAGACGTGGCTGGGCGCGGTACTGCCGATCATGGCGATGTGACGTGCTGCGGGCATGGTGAACGATGTCCTGTCGAGTCGGAGGGAGGATGCCGAACCGGCCAGGCTCACGCCAGATGGCCACCGAGCTTCGTGTAACCACGCAGCAGGTCGCGGGCGATGATCAGTCGCTGCATCTCGTCGGTCCCCTCGAAGATCCGGTAGAGCCGCACCTGCCGGTACCAGCGTTCGATCGGCAGTTCCCGGGTGTAGCCCATGCCACCGTGGAGCTGGAGCACCCGGTCCACCACCCGGTTGACCATACCGGCCCCGTAGAGCTTCGCCATCGAGGAGGCGTGCCGTGGGTCGAGGCCCGCGTCGACCGTCCAGGCGGCACGCAGGATCAGCCAGCGAGCCGCCTCCAACTCGGTCTCCGAGTCGGCGATCATCCACTGGATGGCCTGGTTGGTGCCGATCTTCGCACCGAAGGTCTCCCGCGTGTCGGCGTACTCGATCGCCATCCGCAGGGCCCGTTCGGCGATGCCGACGGCGTGCGAGGGAATGGTGTAGCGCCCCTTGCCGATCCGTTCCACGCCGAGGGCGAAACCCTGGCCGATCTCGCCGAGGATGTTGCGCTTCGGCACCCGTACGTCGTCGAAGACCAGCGACGCGGGCCCACCCTCGCCCATGGTGGGGATGAACTCCGAACGCCAGCCCATCGCCCGGTCCACCAGGAACGCGGTCGCCCCGCCGTGGCGGGTGCCCCGCTCGGGATCGGTGACGGCGTTGACGATGGCGAAGTCGGCGTCGTTGCCGCCGGTGATGAAGGTCTTCTCGCCGTTGAGGATCCAGTCGTCACCGTCGCGGCGCGCGCTGAACCGGATGTTGGCCGCGTCCGAGCCGGCGCCCGGTTCGGTGATGGCGAAGCAGGAGATCCGCTCCCCCTCGATGGTGGGCAGCAGGAACTCCTGCTTCTGCTCGTCGGTGGCGTGGAAGAGGATGTTGTCGGCCTCGCCGCCGAACCGGAACGGCACGAACATGCGGCCGATCTCGGTCCAGATCAACGACTGGACGACGGCGGGCAGTTCCATGCCGCCGTAGCGCTGCGGTGTGGCCAGGCCCCAGAAGCCGAACGTACGCGCCTTGAGCTGCAACTCGCGCAGCTGGGCGCGGTCCAGGCCGGGTTGGTGGGCCCGTTCCCGGCGCAGCAGTTCCTGCTCCAGCGGCATGACCTCCCGGGCGATGAAGTCGCGGGCGGTGTCGCGGATGGCCCGTTCCTCGTCGGACAGTCCGAAGTCCATGTGCTCACCCGTCCTTTCCGGTGGGCTGGTGGGGTCTGCACCGCTTAAACCGGGAGCGGATCGTCGAGGCCGCCGTCGCGCTGATCGACGCCGACGGGCTGACCGGGTTCTCCACCCGCCGACTCGCCGCCGAACTCGGCGTCCGGGGGGGCCGTCGCTCTACAACCACTTCGCCACCAAGGACGCGATCCTCGACGCGGTGGCCGACAGCATCACCGGCCAGGTGGACGTGTCGTACTTCGGCGAGATCGACTGGCGCGTGGCGCTACGCCGGTGGGGGCACACCTACCACGCGGCCCTGGCCGCCCACCCGAACATCGTGGCGCACCTGGCGCAGGGTCCCGGACGGCGACCGGCGGCGCTGGCGATGGCCGACGCCGTCTACGGCGGACTCGTCACGGCGGGCTGGCCACCGGCGCGGGCCACCCACATCGGCACGCTGATGCGCTACTTCGTGACCGGCTCGGCGCTGGGCTCGTTCGCCCGTGGCTTCGTCGAGGACCCGAGCGTCTATGCCGACCAGTATCCCCACCTGAGTCAGGCGCACCGGCTCGCCGAGCACCAGCAGCAGGTCGACGAGGGCGCGTTCACCCTCGGCCTGGACGCCCTGATCGAGGGGTTGTCCCGCAGCTACGAACGCACGGTCGGCCCGTTGCCACCTCTCCCGCCGACCGGTGCGGCGTACTAAGGTCGAAACTTCCACCGCTAGGCGAGGTGAGCGCCGCATGGATCTCGTACGGACCGACTTCTACCTGGACGGGCGCTGGGTCACGCCGAGCGGCGGAGAGTCGCTGGAGGTGCACGACCCGACGACCGAGGCGGTCGTCGCGACCGTACCGGCCGGCACCGCCGACGACGTGGACCGGGCTGTGGCCGCCGCCCGCGCGGCGTTCGAGAGCTGGTCGGCGACCGACCCCGCGGACCGGGCCGCCCACCTCGACCGGCTGCACGCCGAGTTGACCGCGCGCGCCTACGACATCGCCCGCACCATCGTGCGGGAACTCGGCACCCCGCTCAAGGTCGCCACCCGGGTGCAGACCGGCCTACCGCTGACCGTACTACGCAGCTACGTCGACCTCGCCGCCCGACCGCCGGCACCGGAGACCATCGGCAACTCGCTGGTGGTGCGGGAGCCGGTCGGCGTGGTCGGCGCGATCACCCCGTGGAACTACCCGCTGCACCAGGTCGTGGCCAAAGTCGCGCCGGCGCTGGCCGCCGGGTGCACGGTGGTCCTGAAACCGAGCGAGCTGACGCCGCTGACGGCGTACCTGCTCTTCGACGCCGTGCACGCCGCAGGTCTGCCGCCGGGCGTGGTCAACCTGGTCACCGGCACCGGTCCGGTGGTGGGCGAGGCCATCGCCGCGCATCCCGACGTGGACCTGGTCTCCTTCACCGGCTCCACCGCCACCGGCCGGCGCGTCGCGCACCTGGCCGCCGACCGGATCGCCCGGGTCGCGCTGGAACTCGGCGGCAAGTCCGCCAACGTGATCCTCGACGACGCCGACCTGGCCACCGCGGTCAAGGTCGGCGTCGGCAACGCCTTTCTCAACTCGGGACAGACCTGCACCGCGTGGACCCGGATGCTGGTGCAGCGCACCCGCTACGACGAGACCCTCGACCTGGTGGCCAAGGCCGCCGAGGGCTACCAGGTCGGCGACCCCCTCGAACCGGCCACCCGGCTCGGTCCGCTGGTCTCGGCGCAGCAGCGGGAGCGGGTCCGCGACCACATCGCCCGAGGGCTGGCCGGCGGGGGCCGGCTGGTCGCCGGTGGGCCGGACACCCCGCTGCCGGAGCGAGGCTTCTTCGTCGCCCCGACGGTGATCGCCGACGTCGACCCGGACAGCGCCCTCGCGCAGGAGGAGGTCTTCGGGCCGGTGCTGGCGGTCATCCCGGTCGACGACGACGACCACGCCGTGACGGTCGCCAACAACTCCCGCTACGGGTTGGCCGGCGCGGTCTGGTCCGGCGACGAGGAACGGGCGCTGCGGGTGGCCCGGCGGCTGCGTACCGGTGCCGTCGACATCAACGGGGCGCCGTTCAACCCGATGGCCCCGTTCGGCGGCTACAAGCAGTCCGGTCTCGGCCGCGAGCTGGGCAGCCACGGGTTGGCGGAGTTCTGCGAAGTGAAGGCGATCCAGCGGTGAGGGGCCTGGTGGCCCGGGCCGCCGACGCGCCGCTGCGGGTCGAATCGATCGAGGTGCCCGCCACCGGCCCCGGCCAGGTACGGGTCCGCATCCGTGCCTCCGGCGTATGCCACTCCGACCTGTCCATGGCCGACGGCACCCTGGCCGCGCCGTACCCGTTGCTCCTCGGGCACGAGGCGGCCGGTGTGGTGGAGGAGGTCGGCGACGGCGTGCACCGGGTCGCCCCCGGCGACCACGTGGTGCTCAACTGGGCACCGGCGTGCCGGTCCTGCTGGTTCTGCCGGCACGACGAGCCCTGGCTGTGCCGGCGCAACGGCGCACCCGCCGTGGCGCGCGGACACACTCTGGACGGTCGGCCGCTGCACGTCACCCTCGGCCTGGGCGCGCTCGCCGAGCAGGTGCTGGTGCCGCAGGAGGCCGCCGTGGCGGTGCCGGCGGACCTGCCGTTCCCGGCCGCCGCGCTGCTCGGCTGCGCGGTGCTCACCGGCGTCGGCGCGGTACGGCGTACCGCAGGGGTCGCTCCCGGCGACTCGGTCGCCGTGATCGGTCTCGGCGGTGTCGGGCTGTCGGCGGTGGCCGCCGCCCGCGCGGCCGGTGCCGGTGTCGTGATCGGCGTGGACGTCTCCCCCGCCAAGGCCGAGCTGGCGGCCGCCGCAGGCGCCACCGACTTCCTGCTCGCGGACGACTCGCTGGTCCGCGCGGTCCGAGGGCTGACCGGCGGGCGGGGTGCCGACCACGCGGTGGAGTGCGTCGGCCGTGCCGCCACCATCCGGACCGCCTGGCAGAGCACCCGCCGGGGCGGACAGGTCGTGGTGGTGGGCATGGGCGGCAAGGACGACATCGTCGGCCTGAGCGCGTTGGACGTCTTCCACTCCGCGCGGACGCTGTGCTCCTCGGTCTACGGCTCCTCGGACCCGGACCGGGACGTCCCCGAGCTGGCCCGCGCGGTGCTCGACGGCACGCTCGACCTGAGCTACCTGGTCACCGACCGGGCCACCCTCGACGAGGTGCCGGAGGCGTTCGCCCGGATGGCCCGGGGCGAGGGCGCCCGGACGGTCGTCCAGTTCGACTGACGCCATCACGACGACGGTCCGGGGCGGTCGGCGGTGGACCGCCTCACCAGTCGTCGGGGTCGCCGGTGGACGACGTCGCGTCCACCGGCGACCCCGGCCGTCTCACTGGACGGTGCAGAGCGTGCCGTTGAGCCGGAAGGCGGTCGGCGTCACGTTCGGCCCGCTGTACGCCCCGACGAACCCGGCGCTGACCGTGCCCCCGGCGGGGATCCGGCGGTTGTCGTCGGTGCCGGTCACCCGTACGGCCGTGCCGACCTGTTCCCAGGTCGCGTTCCAGCCGCTGCTCACCTGTTGCCAGCTCGTCGGCCAGGTCCAGGTCAACGTCCAGCCGTCGACCGCGCTCGCCCCGGTGTTCACCACGTCGACGGCGGCCACGTAGCCGTTGCCCCAGTCCGTGGTGTTGGCGAAGCGGACGGCGCAGGTGCTGCTCGCCGGGCTGCCGGTGGTGAAGGTGAGCGGCGGGGACGCCCAGGAGACCCGGCCTGCGGTGTCGCGGGTCAGCACGTTGACCGTGTACCGGACGCCAGGGACGAGGTTGTCCACGGTCAGGCTGGTGCCCGAGGTTTCCCCGAGCTGTTCGCTGACCGCACCGTGCTGCCGGTACACCTCGTACTTGGCGATCGGGGCGGCACCCCGGGTGGCCGCCGGCCAGGAGATGGTCGCGCTGCGGTGGGTGACATCGGCGACCGTGGGTCGGCCGGGTGCGCCCGGCTGACCGCCCGGCGCGGCGGCCGGACGCACCACGAGCGTGGTCAGCGAGTACGGCGGCAGGGTCCGGCTGGTCGCGCTGCCGGTCTGCGCGGTGGCGACGGCGGTGGCGCCGTTGGTGTGGGTGTGCACCGTGGGCGCGGCGGCCGACGGCGCGAACCCGGCGTAGTCGATGTCGACCTCCCGCGCGTTGTCCGGGTCCTTGTTGATCAGCAGCACCGCGACCTCCCCGTTGGCCCGGCGGACCGCGTGCGCGGCGACCAGCGGGTCACTGGTGCCGGCCCGGACGAACTGGTCGCCGGTGCGCGCGAACCGGCTCATCATGGTCAGCCCGTGGTACGACGCGAAGGGCGTGTTCAGCGGCGGCTCGCAGACCGACCCGTCCGAGGTGCAGGTGCCGCTGGAGAGCATACCGAAGTCGCCGTAGTCGGTCTGCCCCGCCACGGTCGTCACCTTGCCGATGCCGTTGCGGACGTTCCACCACTGCACGGTGAAGACCCCGTTGGCCAGCAACCCGCTGTAGGCGTCGGCCAGGAACAGGGCGGCCGGTTGGCTGGTCATCCCCTCGGCGGTCACGTTCACCTCGGTGAGGCTGATGCCGATGCGGTCCGCGTCCGGTCCGGCGTACCGGCTGATCTGCTGCCGGAGCAGGTACACCGCGTCGGTGATGTGGCTGGTCCGGGGCAGCGACTCGGCCACGCTGCCGCCCGGGTACCAGTGCACGTCAACGAAGTCGATCTTCGGCCCGGCGATCGACAGCACGGTCTGGTTCCAGGGGCCCGGGTCGGCACCGGCGGTCAGGCCGTCCGGCCAGTTCGCCGGCATGGTCAGCACCGCGCCGACCTTGATGCTCGGGTCGACGGCTTTCATCGCGTCGGCGTACTCGACCACCAGGTTGGCGTAGTAGGTGGCGCTCTTGTCCGGGTGCTCGTCGGCCTCCCAGGCCGAGCCGTAGTGGCCGTTGCCGTAGTTCTCGTTGCCAACCGCCCAGTACCGGGCGCCGTACCCCTTGGTCACGTTGGCGTACCGCACCCACTCGGCCGCCTCCTGCGGCGTGCCGGTGCCGTAGTTCGCGATGATCATCGGCTGACCGCCGGCCCGGCGTACCCCGGCCATGAAGGTGTCGAAGTCGGTGTTCGGCGCGACGTACCCGCCCGGTGCGGTGTGGTCGCGCCAGTGGTAGATGTCGGCGTACGAGCCGCCCGGGTATCGCATCATCTGCACGCCGGCCGCGCGCAGCAGGTCCGACGTCTCGGTGGTGCCCAGCTGCGAGTCCCAGATGGCGTGGTTCACGCCGAGGGCGGTGTCCGGCACGGTGGCCAGCCCAGCCCGCGCGTTCACCGTCACCGCCACCGGCGAGGTCGCCGCGCCGACGCTCGGCGCGTCGACGCCGAGCAGCGTCGCGGTGGCGAGCAACAGGCTCGCCACGAGTGCCGCCCGGCCGCGCCGGGAAAGCCGCAGGGGCGGGGAAAGGGGTCGAACACCGTACCTGTTCGAGATTGTCATGGTTGTCCTTCGTTGGTCACGGCGGAGGTCCGCCCGGCCCGGCGCCTCGGCGGTGCAGCCTCGGCAGCGGGCGGACGCGAAGACGGCTCAGCTCAACCCGCCGTCGTCCCCCTGAGCCGTGGCGGCCCCGGTTGCCCATCGGGCGACGGTCACTCGCGCGCGCGACAACGCATCGACGCACCAGAATCCCACAGCATCCAGCGCCGACTCAACGACGCGTTTCGCCGCGACAAAACAAATAGCAAGGTTTGTGAACAGTGAGTGTTACGATAACTTCCGTCGATGCGCGGTGACGCGGTGGCAGTCCTCGGCGGTCTACACCGGAGGCATGCAGGTACTGGATGACGCAGAACGGCCCCGGCACGATGACCGCCCACAGCGCGATGGTCAACGGCGCCGGGTTCGGCCAGACCATCCGTAGCATCAACGGCTCGATCGAGTGCAACGGTGGCAACCCCACCCATGTGCCGAGCCGGGTCACCCGGCACCAGCAGTTCGTGGGCATCCTCGGGGTGCCCGCCGGAGCGAACCTCTACTGCTGACGCCGCCCGTCCGGTGCCGCCCCGCCTCACCCTCGGCGGCGGCACCGGACCGGTCAGCCCAGCTTCGGCGTGGCCCGGTCGATGATCGCGGCGAAGTCGACCCCGGCCGGCAGAGTCCCGTACGCGTGGCCCCGGTCGCCGCCGAGCCGGGAGGCACAGAAGGCGTCGGCGACGGCCGGATGACCGCGCCGGACCAGCAGCGCGCCCTGCAACACCAGGGCCAGTTGCTCGACCACCCGACGGGCCCGCACCTCCAGATCCGCCGGGTCGTCCAGAGCGACCTGGACCTGGTGCACCGCGGCGTCGAGCCGGGAGTCCACGCCGATGGCCATGCCCACCTCGGCCTCGAACGCCGCCCGTACCTCGGGCTGCCCGGCCAGCGCCCGCAGGACATCCAACGCGGCGACGTTGCCGGAGCCCTCCCAGATCGAGTTCAGCGGCGACTCACGGAACAGCCGGGGCATCCCGGACTCCTCGACGTAGCCGTTGCCGCCCAGGCACTCCAGCGCCTCGGCGGCGTGCCCCGGCCAGCGCTTGCAGACCCAGTACTTGCCGACGGCCAGGGCGATCCGCTTGAACGCCGTCTTCACCGCGTCGCCCCGCGCGGAACGGTCGGTGGCCCCGGCGAGCCGCATCATCAGCACGGTCGCCGCCTCGGACTCCACCGCCAGGTCGGCCAGGACGTTGCGCATCAGCGGCTGGTCGGCGAGGTACCGGTCGAAGGCCCGCCGGTGGGCGGCGTGGTGCGCCGCCGTGATCACCCCCTGCCGCATCCCGGCCGCCGCGCCGATCACGCAGTCCAACCGGGTCAGGTTGACCATGTCGAGGATGGTGCGGACGCCCCCCCCGGGCGACGTGCGCGCCGACCCGCCGGTCGACCCAGGGCGCGGCGTGCAGCCCGTGGCCGACGGCCGTCCGCATCAGCTCGTGCCAGGACGGGTGGAACTCCACCTCGACGACCCGACGGCCGAAGCGGTCATGGGTGCGCAGCGTCGGCGGGTGTTCGTTGGCCAGCCGGCCGTGTTCGGCGGCGGCCTCGCCGCCCGCCAGTCGGCCGAGTTCGCGCAGCTCGGCCGTTGCCCAGTCGGCACCCTCGCGGGCCAGCCCGGCCAACAGCGCCGGGTCGTCGGCGACGTCGTGGCCGACCAGCGGCGGTACCTGGTTGAACACCTCGTGCGTGGCCACTGCGCGCGGGCTCGTCGGTCCGCCGCTCGCGGCTCTGCCGACCGACTCGCCCTCGACCGCAGGGCCAGCAGCACCGACAGCACCACCAGGAAGGTCGCGGCGTTGGTCAGGGCCGCACCGGCGAGCCCGGCCACGGCCAGCAGCAGGCCGCCCAGCGACGGCCCGGCGAGCAGAGCCAGTTGACCGGCGAGTTGGCGGGCCGACATCGCGCGGGCCAGCGCGGCCGGTGGCGCCAGACGACGGGGCATCGAGCCCGTGCTGGGCAGATAGAAGGCGTCCACGACCCCGATGGCCACGGCGGCGAGCAGCAGCGGCAGCCGGGGGTCGGTCGACGACCACGCGGCGGCGGCCAGCGCCACGGTCACCGCGACCATCGCCGTGTCCGACACGACCATGACGCGCCAGGCGCCGACCCGGTCGGCCACCGCGCCACCCACCAGCAGCAACAGCGCTCGGGGCAGGTTGATCGCGGTCAGCACCACCGCGGCGAAACGGCCGCCGTGCCCGGCCGCCACCCAGGTCATCGCGAAGGCCATGGCCTGCACGCCGACCAGACTCAACGCGGTGCCGCCGAGCCACGCCCAGTACGCTCCGGGCACCGCCGGCCGGTCACCGATCGCCGCAACCACCACAGCCCTCCCCGTCCACCGCCAACCGTGCCGGCCGGCACCGCTGGTGACGGCACCGGACGGTGTTCCGGTACGGCACTGTGCGACCTTCGACCCGGTCGAGGGTCAAGCCGCCCGGCGCGGGCGGTGGTGGCGCGGACCAGCTGTCAGCCGTGTCCGCGACACCCGGGGAACAGCGCCTAGTCCGCCAGTTCGGTGCGGGCAGCAGGTCGGGTGACCAGCTGAAGTGGTAGCGCGGGCCGGGGCGGACGGTGCCGCCGTCCCGACCCTCTCCAGGGGTCCTCGTCGCGGGCCTCCGGCGGCACCCCGCGTGGCGAACGACCTGCGGCGTTGACCCCGTGAAGCACACAGGCTTGCGCGCCTGTTAACCGGACCTTATTGTTAGCGATAACATTGACATCGGCACATAACACCGTCGAAACCTCAGACCCGTGGAGACGGGCGAGGGCCGCCTATCGCCGCAGGTAGCACACAATGCATCGGCCAGCGTCGAGGGCCGCCACAGCTCCGCCCCTCACCGCTGCCCCGCCGAGGTCTCGACGCCACCACCTACCGCGGCGACACCTTCTGCGCACGCCACCACCTGGGCTCAATGACTGTTCCCGCCCTTGACGTGCCGGAGTCACATCCCCGTCCCCACCGTCAGAAAGGTCAGCACGATGGCTCTGACTCGACGAGCATTCACGCTGGGCGCGATCGCCACCGCCGGGCTCACCGCCTCCGGCCTGGCGATCAACCCACAGGCCGCATCGGCAGCCACCTACACCGCCTACCTGAAGACCTACTTCACCGAGTCGCCAGACCACTCAGCGTCCAACTACGGCCTACACCTCGCGGTCAGCCGGGACGGCCTGAACTGGTCTCCGTTGAACCAGAACAACCCGGTGGCCACCCCGACCGCAGGTGAACGGGGACTGCGCGACCCGTACATCTTCCGCAAGCAGGACGGCACCTTCGTGGTGGTCGCCACCGACCTGTACGGGATCGACTTCAGCCGCAGCAGCCAGTACCTGCACGTGTACGACTCGACCGACCTGACCAGCTTCACCGGGTACCGCCGCATCCGGATGCATACCTACACCAACGTGCACACCTGGGCGCCCACGGTGTTCTGGGACGCCGGGCGCGGCCAGTACGCCATCGTCTACTCGGCCAACACCACCGCGGACCTTTTCCTGGTGAACTACACCAGCGACTTCCGCACGGTGAGCGCGCCGCAGACCTACTTCAGTCCCGGCTTCCCGATCCTCGACGCCGACATCAAGGTCGACGGCGGTGTCACGTACATGTTCTACAAGAACATGTCGAACGGGAACCTGTACGGTGCCCGGTCGAACACCGGCGCCCCGAACAGCTTCACCACCTACACCAGCGGCCTGCGACAGGGCGGCGCGATCGAGGGCGCCCACCTGGTCAAGCGCAACGACGGGTCGGGCTGGTGGCTCTGGGGTGACTCGTTCGTCCCGGTCAACAACGACTTCTACCTGTGGGGCACGAGCAACATCGGCGCCAACTCGTGGTCGGTGCTCAACCAGCGTGACTACACGCCGCCGCTGAACTCCAAGCACGGCTCGATCGTCGGCATCACCGAGGCCGAGTACAACGGCGTGGTGAACCGCTGGGGCCTGCCGAGCTGGGTCCGGCTGAAGTCCTCCAACTTCCCCGACTACTACGTACGGCACGCCAACCACGAGATCCGCATCGACCCGTACCCGTTCGATCCGCACCGCGACCAGATGTGGCGGATGGTGCCCGGCCTCGCCGACTCGGCCGGGGTGTCGTTCGAGTCGGTCAACGTGCCCGGCAGCTTCCTGCGGCACAGCGGCTACGTGGCACGGCTCGATCCCAACGACAACAGCGCGACCTTCCGTGCCGACGCCACGTTCTATCGCACCGCCGGGCTGGCCGACGGTTCCTGGTCGTCGTTCCGCTCGTACAACTTCCCCACCTACTACCTGCGCCACGCCGGATACGTGCTGCGCATCGACCCGCTCAGCTCCTCCTCCAGCGCCGCCGACCGCCAGGACGCCACCTTCCGGGTCACCTCGTAACATCCTGCGGCCGGTGGCCGGGCCATGACGACGGCCCGGCCACCGGCTGTCCGAGTCACCCCCGTCGCCACGTTCGGAGGCCGTGATGCCCTACCCGTCCCTCCACCGTCGCCACCTGCTCCAGGCCGCCGGAGTGGCGGCTGTAGCCGGTGCGATCGGCCCCGTGCTGCGCGGCGGGGCCGCCGGCGCGGCGATCCCCCCGGTCCGGCCCGACATCGGCGTCTCCGCGTACGCCTTCGACCTCGGCCAGGTCCGGCTGACCGCCAGCCGGTGGCTGGACAACCAGAACCGGACGCTGAGCTACCTGCGCTTCGTCGACGTCAACCGGCTGCTCTACAACTTCCGCGCCAACCACCGCCTCTCCACCGGCGGCGCCACGGCCAACGGCGGCTGGGACGCGCCGACGTTCCCGTTCCGTACCCACATGCAGGGGCACTTCCTGAGCGCATGGGCGTACATGTGGGCGGTGCTCGGCGACACCACCTGCCGGGACAAGGCCAACCAGATGGTCACCGAGCTCGCCCGGTGCCAGGCCAACAACGCCGCCGCCGGCTTCAACGCCGGATACCTGTCCGGCTTCCCCGAGTCCGACTTCACCGCCGTCGAGGCACGCACGCTGACCAACGGCAACGTGCCGTACTACTGCATCCACAAGACGCTGGCCGGGCTCCTCGACGTGTGGCGGTACATCGGCACCACCCAGGCCCGCGACGTGCTCCTGGCGCTGGCCGGCTGGGTGGACTGGCGTACCGCCCGGCTCACCTCCGCGCAGATGCAGGCCATGCTCGGCACCGAGTTCGGCGGCATGAACGCCGTGCTGACCGACCTGTACCAGCAGACCGGCGACGCACGCTGGCTGACCGCCGCCCAGCGGTTCGACCACGCTGCCGTGTTCAATCCCCTCGCCGCCAACTCCGACCAGCTCAACGGGCTGCATGCCAACACCCAGATCCCGAAGTGGATCGGCGCGGCCCGGGAGTTCAAGGCCACCGGCACCACCCGGTACCGCGACATCGCCGGCAACGCCTGGAACCTCACCGTCAACACCCGCACGTACGCGATCGGCGGCAACAGCCAGGCCGAACACTTCCGGGCACCGAATGCCATCGCCGGCTACCTGCACAACGACACCTGCGAGCACTGCAACACGTACAACATGCTCAAGTTGACCCGGGAGCTGTGGCTGCTCGACCCGAACCGGACGGCCTACTTCGACTTCTACGAGCGGGCGCTGCTCAACCACCTGGTCGGGGCGCAGAACCCGGCCGATGCCCACGGACACGTCACCTACTTCACGCCGCTGCAACCGGGCGGCCGCCGTGGGGTCGGCCCGGCGTGGGGCGGCGGCACCTGGAGCACCGACTACAACTCCTTCTGGTGCTGTCAGGGCACCGGCCTGGAGAGCAACACCACCCTGATGGACTCGATCTACTTCCACAACGGCACCACCCTGACGGTGAACCTCTTCATGCCGTCGGTGCTCACCTGGTCACCGCGCGGGATCACCGTCACCCAGACCACCAGCTACCCGACCAGCGACACCACGACGCTCACCGTCACCGGCAGCGTCGGCGGCTCGTGGACGATGCGGATCCGCATCCCGGCCTGGACGCAGGGTGCCACCGTCAGCGTCAACGGCGCGACGCAGAACATCGCCACCTCGCCGGGCACGTACGCCGCACTCACCCGCTCCTGGACCTCGGGCGACACGGTCACCGTACGCCTGCCCATGCGGGTGCTGGTGCAGCCGACGAACGACAACGCCAACGTGGTGGCCCTCAGTTACGGCCCGGCGGTGCTCTCCGGCAACTACGGCAACACCGCGCTGACGGCGCTGCCCGCCCTGGTCACCGGCTCGGTCACCCGCACCAGCAGCACCGCGCTCACCTTCACCGCCACCGCCAACGGCTCCACGGTCAACCTGGTCCCGTTCTACGACGCGCACGGACACAACTACACCGTCTACTGGAGCGCCAACGGCCAGAGCGGCACCGCCGCAGCGACGTTCCGGCTCGTCAACGCCGCCAGCGCGCTGGTCCTCGGCGTCGAGAACATGTCCACCGCCGACGGCGCCCCGGCCCTTCAGTGGGGCGACACCGGCACCGCCGACCACGACTGGCAGCTGGTGGTCGACGGCTCGGCGGTCAAGTTCCGCAACGCCAACAGCGGCAAGGTGCTCGGCGTGCAGAACATGTCCACCGCCGACAACGCCCAGGTCGTGCAATGGGGCGACACCGGCACTGCGGACCACCGGTGGACGGTGGTGGACGTGGGCGACGGCTCCCACAAGATCCGCAACGGGCACACCGGCAAGCTGCTGGCCGTCCTGAACGGCTCCACCGCCCAGGGCGCGCGGGTGGTGCAGGATCCGGACAACGGCACGGCGGACAACCTGTGGCGGTTCGTGCCGGGCGGCGCGCGGCGGATCCAGAACCTGGCCAGCGGGCTGGTGTTGGGGGTGCAGAACATGTCCACCGCCGACGGTGGCCCGGTGCTCCAGTGGGGCGACACCGGCACCGCCGACCACCTCTGGACCGCGCTCGTGGACAGCAACGGCTACCTGCGGTTCCGCAACTCCCACAGCGGCAAGGTGCTGGGTCTGGAGAACGACGGCACCGGCAACGGCACGCGAGTGGTGCAGTGGGCCGACAACGGCACGGCGGGCAACCGCTGGCGGTTGCGGTACGGCTCGGGCGGCTACTTCCGTCTCCAGTCCGGCAACGGCGGACGCGTCCTCGGCGTCAGCGGCGCCTCGACGAACCAGGGCGCCCAGATCGTGATCTGGGACGACAACGGCGCCAACGACCACCTCTGGCGGTTCATCTAGCCGACCCGGACCCCCGGCTCGCCGTCCGTCGAGTCCAGACTGGTCAGCCTGCCGTCGCGCAGGTGGACGGTCCGGTCGCAGCGGGCGGCGATGCCGGGGTCGTGGGTGGCCATGACGAGGGTCGTGCCGTGCTCGTCCCGGAGGCTGAGCCGCAGGTCGACGATTGCCGTGCCGTTCTGACTGTCGAGATTGCCGGTGGGTTCGTCAGCCAGCAGCAGCACCGGCCGGTTGATCAGTGCGCGGGCGATGGCGACCCGTTGCTGCTGCCCACCGGAGAGCCGCGACGGCAGAGCGGCCGTCCGGTCGGCGAGCCCGACCATCGCCAGCAGTTCCCGCGCCCGGGCGGCCTTGTCGAAGTCGGTGCGGAACGGAATCAGCGGCGCCATGACGTTGTCCAGCGCGGTGAGCGTGGGCAGCAGGTGGAACCGTTGGAACACGAATCCGATCCTGCGCCGGTACGCCGCCAACGCCCGCCCGGACAGGCCGGTCACCCGCTGCCCGGCGACGTCGATGGTGCCTGCGTCGCTGCGCTCGATGGCGCCGATGAGGTGCAGGAGCGTGGACTTGCCGGAGCCACTCGGCCCGGTCAGCGCGACCGCGCTGCCGGCGGCGAGCGAAAGGCTGACGTCGTTGACGGCCACCAGCGGCGCGCCGTCAGGCAGCGGGAAACTCTTGCGCACCCGATCGAGACTGACCAGCGGTTCCGGCGCGGTGACCGGGACCGGGGGCGAGGTGCGTCGCATCGTGTCTGCACTCCTTGTCGCTCACCCTTGCGCGAGCAGTTGGGCGGTGGGCAGGCGGCGCAGCATGGCGATCGGCACCACCACCGAGACGGCGGAGACGGCGATGCCGAGCACCAGGGCGGCCAGCGCACACCAGGCGAGGGCGGTGGTGATGCCGCCGGCGAAGGCCGAAGCCGCGCCGAGGCCGGCGGCGGCGCCGAGGCTCAACCCGAGGGCGAAGGCGAACCCGAGCGCGAGCAGCGTACCGGCGAGACCTGCGGCGAGGCCGATGCCGGCTATCTCGGTGAACATCAGTTGGGCGAGATGTCGCCGGCTCCAGCCGAGACAAGCCAGGATACCGAAATCGGCGCGTCTGGCCCGGATCGCGGCGGTGTTGGCGTTGAGAACCGCCAGCGCGCACACCGCGAGTACCAGGATCGACAGCAGCACGCTCTTTCGGTCGGCCGCCTGCACGAGCACGGCCGCGACGCCCTTCTGCACCCACGGCTCGGCCACGGCGAGGTCGGTTCGCCCGTAGTTGCCCGCCGGGTAGTGCACCGTCACCGGCGTGGGTGACGAGCCGAGGGTGATGTCGACCTGCAGGCCGGTGCGTTGCGCGATCTCCTCGGCGATCACCCGCACCCGCTCCCGGGAGACCGGGTCGATGCCCACCTCACCGGCCAGCCGGACCCGTACCACGCTGATCGGCGCAACGGTGTTGAGCTGGTACTCGGGGTATTCCGGTTCGGTCGAGTACGCGCCGGGGTCGAAGATGGCGGGTAGCGCCGAGATGGTGGTGAGCATCAGCGGCGGCTGGCTCAGCAGACCGGTGACGTCGGAACGTACCTCGACGACCCGCCGTCGTCGGCCCCCTGACCCCAGATCTTCAGGTCGTACGGATCCGGTCGGGCCCGCAGCCCGTCCGCCTCCTGCACCGTGTTCGGTGGCCCGACGGTCCAGAACGAGTGCAGCCACATGGTGTTGGTGGTGGCCAGGTCGTATTCGATTTCCAACTCGCCGGGGCGCAGCATCCGGTCGACCATGTTCTGGTACGGCTCGTCGATCGGCGTCGACCACTGCCCGACCGGCGTACCCGGCTCGTCCGCGAGGGCCGCCCGCAGACGCTGGTCGTCCGCGGAGGTGCGGACCAGCTCCGTCGAGCCCGGGTCCAGCCGCTCGACGTCGACATCGAGCACCCCGTCGACCTCAGGTCGGTCCGCGATCAGGATCGGCAACACCGAATACGGATAGGGCATCTTGTCCAGGCGATGCGAGGTCGGCGCCTCCGCCGAGGTGAAGTAGCGGCCCGAGGTCACCGCCCGGTCCAATCCCGCCAATGCCGCCTCGGAGTCCGGATCGACCGCGGCCATCAGGAACGGCACCGTCCACACCAGGGTGACGGTGGGGCGCATCGGCTTACCCTCCCGATCCGTCGACCCCATGCCGCCGACACACGTCAACGACGATCGGGCCCGCAGATCCGTCGGTTGCAGCACGTCCTGCTCGCCGATGAAAGGCACCGCCCCGAGTCCGTCACCCACGTCGGCTGCACCCGCAGCACCTGACGCTGCGCGCTCGGGTCGAGCTGGTCCGACAGGTCGACGGTCACCGGCACGGTCCGCATCACGTACCCGATCGCCGCGACCGGCGCCGCGACGGATACGCCGCGTACCGCCTGGATATCCCGCCACTGGTCGACGGTGATGCCGCCGCGCATCCCCGCCAACTGGCCCGACTGGACCAGACTGCGCTCCTGCTCGAGCGGGAGCACGACGTCCTTGGGGCGCACCAACAGATCGTAGACGGGACGATAGTTGGCGGCGACAGTGCCGACTGTGTCCAGCCGCGAGGTCACCGCGGCCCCGGTGAGCAGCGTGAATCCCGCAACCGCCACGGCAATCATGGTCAGCAATGCCAGCGAGCGTCGCATCCGTACCCGCCACTGCGAGACAGCCATTCCCAGCAATCGACCCACCGCCCCCCGTCCAGACCCGCCACATCATGCCCTCTGCATGCCACCGCCGGCCAGACAGATGTCCAACCGGCGGCAACGTCCCCCCGACGATCAGCAGCAGCCGGTGGTGTAGCTCACGGATGGCGCGCTGCAGTAGTCCGCAGTGTTGGCATAGCAGCAAACCTGACCCGAGACCACCTTGTTGTAGTAGTAGCAGAAGGGGCCACCGCACCCCACGTAGGCGCGGGTGCAGACGTTACACGCCGAAGCCTTGGCCTTGGGCAGCAGTGCGGCCAGCATTTTGTCACCCAGCCTGTTGATGATGGCCATCCGTTCCTTTTCCTTTTCTCGCCAGTCGGTCGCTGTGGCGGCCCGGCCACCATGTCATTGTCCGCTTACGATCCGCTAACGCTGCGCTAACGCCGATTGCCCGCGCGGATCACGCTGACCAGCCGGTCGATCCGCCAGCCGGGTACGACGCCGAGCCCGGCGGCCAGGATGTGGCACAGCTCGTCGTACGCGGCCAGCGCCGACGCGATGTCACCGCGCCTCATGTGCGCTTCGATGAGGTGTTCCCAGGCCCGCTCCCGGTAGGACCACTGGCGTACCAGCGGCTCCATCGCGTCGATGACCGCGTTGTGCTCCCCGAGCACGAGCTGCGCCTCGGCCAGGTCCTCCATCGCCCGCCAGCGCCGTTCGTCCAGCGCCGCCGCCTCCACGGCAACCCCGGCGGACCGGGCGTCGAGGCAGGCGTCTCCCCGCCACAGCCGCAGCGCCGCGGTGAGGGCGGCGACCCGCAGTCCGGCCCCGTTCGGGAGCCGTGCGGCGGCGCCGCGCCGGGTCAGCTCGTCGAAGCGGGCCAGATCGGTGGAGGTGCGGTGCGCGCACAGCAGGTAGCCCGGTGGACGGGTCTGCAGCAGCGTCACCGCATCCGCACCCCCCGAGCAGCACCAGACTCCGCCGCAGGGCGCTGACGTGACCCTGCAACTTCGTCGTCGCCGTCATCGGTGGGTCGCCGTCCCAGATGACCGAGACGAGACGGCCGACCCCGACCACCGTGCCGGGGTCGAGGGCGAGCGTCGCCAGCAGCGTCCGCCGCCCCGAACTGCCGATGCTCATCGGCCGGCCTCGGACGGTCACCTCGAGCGCGCCGCCACCACCGACGGGGCCCGGGCCGTGCAGTGGACGTGCGGCACCGGCACCCACCAACAGTGGCGGCGCACCCAGGTGTGACGCACCCCGTGGCGGCCCCGTCCCGGTCCGGACGGGGCCGCCACCGACCGGCGTACGACTGGGTGCCCGGCTGGGAGGACGAGATCAGTAGGTACCGGCCGAACTGGAGCAGCAGCGCGGAGAACTGCGGGTCGTCGACGCTGTCGTGCTGCGCGATCCGGACGTCGGTCGGCTGGTCGGCGGAGGAGGTCCGACCTCGATCCTCCAACCGGTGCCCCGGAGGCGACCTGGCCCGTTCACCGAGCCAGCCAACCGCCGTCGACCGGGATGACGGCACCGTGCACGTACGCGGCCGCGTCGGAGGCGAGGAAGACGGTGGCACCGGCGAGGTCGTCGGGACGCCCCCAGCGCCCGGCCGGGATGCGGTCCAGGATCGCCCGGTTGCGTTCCGGCTGGTCCCGCAGGGCCTGGGTGTTGTCCGTGCCGATGTAACCCGGCGCGATCGCGTTGACGTTGACCCCGTGCGGCGCCCACTCGTTGGCCAGCGCCCGGGTCAGGCCGGCGATCCCGGACTTCGCGGCGGCGTAGCCGGGCACCGTCACGCCGCCCTGGAAGCTGAGCATCGACGCGGTGAAGATGATCTTTCCAGCGCCCCGTCGGATCATGTCCCGGCCCAGCTCGCGGGCGAGGACGAACGGGGCCGACAGGTCGACTTCCAGCACGTGGTCCCAGTCTGAGTCGGAATGCTCGGCAGCCGGCGCGCGACGGATCGTGCCAGCGTTGTTGACCAGGATGTCGACGGGCCGGTCGTACCCGACGAGCCAGTCGCCGAGCGCGCGGACGGCGGCCCGGTCTGACAGGTCCGCCCGGTACGGCACGAACTCGCGACCGTGCGCCGCCACCCGCGCGGCGACCTCGCTACCGGTCTCCGCAAGCGATGCGCTCACCCCGATCACATCGGCGCCGGCCGCCGCCAGGGCCTGCGCCATCGCCAGTCCGATGCCGCGTCGGCAGCCGGTCACCACGGCCAGCCGGCCGCTCAGGTCGAACAGGTTCACGTATCCCGTTACCTCTCAGTGCGCTTTGGTGAGCACATGGTTGGTAGTCCTGCCTTGCGGTAGGACGGTCCCGGTCTGTCCCACGGTTGTGGTGCCGGGTTCACGCATCATCGCCACCTGCCCCCGTACGCGTTTTCACCAGATTTCCTGGCCCTCACCCGGCAGCGGGGTCCGGTCCGGCACCACCGGGCCGGACCCTGCTCGTCGGCTGACAGGTCGATGCCGGGTGGGCTCAGCGGGCCGGTGGCCTGCCGACGCTCTGGCGGGAGACCAGGGTCGGCGCGACGGTCTCGCGCAGTGCGCCGCCGCTGGCCGACTCGATCTGGGTCAGCAGCATCTCCAGGCTGGCCCGGGCCACCGCGTCGAAGTCCGGACGCACGGTGGTCAACGGCGGGATGAAGTACGCCGCCTCCGGCACGTCGTCGAAGCCGACCACGCTGATGTCGTCCGGCACCCGGCGACCGTGCTCGTGCAACGCCCGCAGCACCCCGAGCGCGAGGTGGTCATTGGCGGTGAAGACGGCCGTGGCGTCGGGCATCCGGGCCAGCATCTGCCCGCACCGGTAACCCGCCGCCGCGGACCAGTCCGCCGGCACCAGCGGCGGAATCTCGGCCCCGGCGGCGAGCAGGGCCTCCCGCCAGCCCTCGATCCGGCCCGCGCTGTCGAACCAGTCGGAGGGGCCGGAGACGTGCCACACCGTGTGGTGCCCCGCGTCGAGCAGGTGCTGGGTGGCGGCCCGGGCACCGGCGGCCTGGTCCACCGTCACCAGCGGCATCGGCCGGCGCGGGTCCCCGTCGACGGTGACCAGCGGGACGTCCTTCGGCAGGCGCTCCAGCGCCTCACCGGCCGACTCCACCGGCGCGATCACCACGATGCCGGCGACCCGGTGGGCCAGGTGCCGCTCCACCGCCGCCGAGATGGACCGGTGGTCGAGGTCCCGGACGCTGCCCACGCTGACCGCGAAGCCGGACTCGGCGGCGGTCTGTTCCAGCGCGGTGAGCAGCGATGCCGGACCGTAGAGGGTGGTGTTCTGGGCTACCACTCCGATCACCTGCGAACGGCCGGTGACCAACGCGCGCGCCGCCCGGTTCGGGCGGTAACCGAGCTCGGCGATGGCCGCCTGGACCCGCAGTCGGGTCTGTTCGCGGACGTTCGGGTGGCCGTTGAGCACTCGCGACACCGTCTGGTGGGAGACACCAGCGAGGCGAGCCACGTCCGTCATCGCAGGATCGCGTACGGCCATCTCAGACTCCCCGCATTCGGTCGACGCCGAGACCCGGTCGACGCTGACTGGAACGGCTAGGGCACAAAGATCCCCTCTCGCGGTACCCACACCGGCCCGTGCCGTCCGAGTGGAGAGCGCTCGATCACGCACAGTCTACGTCAGCGTCGATCCCGATCGTCGCTGGCCGAGTCCTCGTCGCACCGAGGGCTTCGTCACCCGGTCGACGCTGTAGGGGTGGTGGTGGTAACGCGCCCGGGCCGTCCGTCGGACGGCCCGGGCGACGTGGTCAGAAACCCCGGGCGAGGCGGTAGTACGCCTGGTTCCAGCGCAGCTCGTCGGCGAAGCGACGAGGCTCGGTGTTCGCGTCGATGACGACCATTTCGGTACGGCTCATCTCGGCGAGGTCGTGCAGTTCCTCCACGCCCACCGCGTGCGAGAGCACGGTGTGGTGCGGGGCGCCCGCCGTGATCCACGCCTCGGCCGACCCGGCCAGGTGCGGGCGGGGACGCCACACCGCCCGGGCCACCGGCAACCGCCGCAGCGGCTGCGGTGGGGGCACCACGTCCACCTCGTTGGCGACCAGCCGGAACCGCTCGCCCATGTCCGCCAGGCCGAGCACCACCGCCGGCCCCGGCTCGGCGTCGAAGACCAACCGGACCGGGTCCTCCCGACCACCGATGCTCAACGGGTGGATCTCCACGTTCGGCACGTCCGTGGCGATCGTCGGGCACACTTCCAGCATGTGCGCACCGAGGATCAACTCCTCGCCCGGCGTGAGGTCGTAGGTGTAGTCCTCCATGAACGAGGTGCCGCCCTGCGCGCCGGCCGACATCGCCTTGAGCGTGTGGACCAGCACGGAGGTCTTCCAGTCGCCCTCGCCGCCGAAGCCGTAGCCGTCGGCCATCAGCCGCTGCACCGCGATGCCGGGCAGTTGACGCAGACCGCCGAGGTCCTCGAAGTTCGTCGTGAACGCTCGGAACCCACCCGCGTCCAGGAAGGTGCGCATCCCCAGTTCCAGCCGTGCGGCGTACCGCAGCGAGTCGTGGCGCTCACCGCCGGGACGCAGCTCGGCGGCGACCCGGAAGGTGTCGTCGTACTCCTTGACCAGATCGTCGATCTGCGCGTCGGCGACCTCGTCGACCACCCGCACCAGGTCGTTGACCCCGTAGGTGTTCACCGAGACGCCGAAGCGCAGCTCCGCCTCGACCTTGTCCCCCTCGGTCACCGCGACGTCGCGCATGTTGTCGCCGAACCGCGCCAGGCGCAGCGAACGCATCGCCGAGAAGCCGATCGCCGCCCGGGTCCACGAGCCGACGCGGGTGACCACACGGGGGTCGCTGACGTGGCCGGCGACGGTCTTGCGGGCCACCCCGAGCCGGGTCTGGATGAAGCCGAACTCCCGGTCGCCGTGAGCGGCCTGGTTCAGGTTCATGAAGTCCATGTCGATCTCGTCCCACGGCAGCAGGACGTTGGCCTGGGTGTGCAGGTGCAGCAACGGTGTGCGCAGCGCGTCCAGACCCGAGATCCACATCTTCGCGGGCGAGAAGGTGTGCATCCACGCGATAACCCCGACCGCACCCTGCACCGCGGCGTCCCGACAGACCTCCAGGATGTCCGCGCTGGTGGTCAGCACCGGCTTCCAGACCACCCGGGCCGGGATGTGCGGCGAGTCGTCGAGCAGGGCGGCGATCTGACGGGACTGCTCGGCCACCTGCCGGAGGGTGTCCTCACCGTACATCGCCTGGCTTCCGGTGAGGAACCAGACCTCGGGTTCAGGATGCGTTGCCATGGAGTTGCCTTCCGCGAGAGGGGCGGTCACTTGTAGCGGATGCCGATGAGGCGCTGGAGCAGGATGAACGCGAAGAGCAGGCCGCCGATAACGATCTTGGTCCACCAGGAGTTGAGGCTGCCGTCGAAGGTGATCAGGGTCTGGATCACGCCGAGCACCAGCACACCGAGCACGGTGCCGAAGACGTACCCCGACCCACCGGTGAGTACCGTGCCGCCGATCACCACGGCCGCGATCACGTCGAGTTCCATCCCGATCCCGATCAGCGGCGCCCCGGAGAGCGTGTAGAAGGAGAGCAGGATGCCGCCGATCGCCGAGCACAGGCCGCTGATGGTGTAGACCGCGATCCGGGTACGCCCCACCGGCAGCCCCATCAGCAGCGCCGACTGCGGATTGCCGCCGATCGCGTACACGTTGCGACCCAATCGGGTGTACGCCAGCACGTACGCGCCGACGAGCACCACCGCGAACGCGATCAGCACGCTCACCGAGACGAAGTTACCGCCGGGATTGCCGATCCGGTGCTGCGCCATCGTGGTCCAGAAACCGTCGGTGATACGGATCGACGAGTCACTGATGAACGTACACATGCCCCGGGCGAAGAACATTCCGGCGAGTGTCACGATGAACGGCTGGATGTCGAAGAAGTGGATCGCACAGCCCATCAGGAAGCCGAGCGTCGGCCCGATGAGCAACGCGATGACCAGCACCAGCAACGCGGGCAGACCCGCCTGGAGCAGCCACGCCGAGACCATCGCCGTCATCGCGACCACCGACCCCACGGACAGGTCGATGCCGCCGGTGAGGATCACGAAGGTCATCCCCACCGCGACGACGAGAAGGAACCCGTTGTCGATGAAGACGTTGAAGATGACCTGGACGTTGGAGAAGGCCCGGTACTGGGAGACACCGATGGCGTACATGACCAGCAGGAGGGCCAACGTGGCCAGCACCGGCACGTGCCGTCGGGGCAGCCGCGCCCAACTCGGCCCGGTGGTCAACGACGTACTGCTCATGCCGTCACTCCGCTTCGCTGCGTGCCGCCATGAGGCTCCACCGCGCCGAGCCGATGATTCGCTCGCTGCCGCTCACTCATGCCGTCACCTCCTCCTTCTGGCGCTGCGGCGACGAGGCCGGCGGGGGTGGGGTGCCGCGCTTGCGGCGGTTGAACTTGGCGCGGAACGCCGGGGCCTGGATGAGGCAGACCGCGATCACGACGACCGCCTTGAACAGCAACGCCGTCTGCGGCGAGATGTTCATGGCGTACACCGTGGTGGTGAGGGTCTGAATGATCAGCGCGCCGAGGATGGTGCCGCTGAGATAGAACCGGCCGCCGGCCAGCGCGGTGCCCCCGATGACGACCGCCAGGATGGCGTCCAACTCCACCCAGAGGCCGGCGGCGTTGCCGTCGGCGCTGGACACGTTGGCCGTCATCATGAAGCCGGCGATCGCCGCGCAGGCCGCGCTGGCGACGTAGACGAGGAAGACGATCCGGCCGGACCGGATGCCGGCCAGCCGGCTGGCCTCCCGGTTGCCGCCCACCGACTCGATGATCATGCCGAGCGCGGTGCGGCGGGTGAAGGCCGCGACCAGCAGCGCCGCACCCAGCGCGATGAAGATCGCCAACGGCAGGGTGAGGAAGTGACCCAGGCCGATCGCCCGGTACGGCCCGGAGTTGATCGTGATGATCTGGCCCTCGGTGATCAACTGCGCCAGGCCCCGACCGGCCACCATCAGGATCAGCGTGGCGATGATCGGCTGAATGCCGATCACCGACACCAGCACGCCGTTCCAGGCACCGAGGACGAGTGCCACCCCGAGCGCCATCGCGAGCGCGGTCGACACGGTGACGAAGCTGTTCTGGTCCGCTGCCTCGCTGATGTGCAGGCAGGCGATGGCGCCGCTGATGGCGCAGATCGACCCGACCGAGAGATCGATGCCGCCGGTGGAGATGACCAGGGTCATGCCGAGGGCGACCAGGATCAGCGGCGCGCTCAACCGGAGGATGTCGATCGGTGTGCCGTACAGGTGGCCGTTGTTCATCTCGATCGACAGGAAGCCGGGCCGGTAGATCGTGTTCGCCGCCAGCATCACCACCAGCACGGCGATCGGCCAGAACAGCCGATGCCCGAGAAGAGGCTTGATCCGCTCGCTCATGATTGGCCCCCCTCCCGCTGGGTCCCGCTGGCGATGGTCTGCATGACCCGGTCGGCGTCCACGGTGTCGTCGTTGCTCAGGTGCGCGACCATCTCCCGGTCACGCATCACCGCGATCTTGTGGCTGAGCCGCAGCACCTCTTCCAGTTCGGCGCTGATGAACAGCACCGCCATACCGCCGTCGGAGAGTTGCACGACCAGCTTCTGGATCTCCGCCTTGGCGCCGATGTCGATGCCACGGGTCGGCTCGTCCAGGATGAGCAGCCGGGGCTCGGTGATCAGCCAACGAGCCAGCAGAACCTTCTGCTGGTTGCCGCCGGAGAGGTTGCGCACCGGTACGTCGGGGTTGGGCGGGCGGATGCTCAACGCCTTGATGTACTTGTCGACCAGTTCGTCCTGGCGACGGCGCGGGATCGGCCGGAGCCAGCCACGGGCCGCCTGCATGGCCAGGATCATGTTCTCCCGGACCGACAGGTCGGCGATGATCCCCTCCGCGCGCCGGTTCTCCGAGCAGAACCCGATGCCGTGGTCGATGGCCTGCACCGGGTTACGCAGGCCGGTCGTGTCGCCGTTCACCGCCACCTGGCCCCGGTCGGCGCGGTCCGCGCCGAACAGCAGCCGGGCCACCTCGGTACGGCCGGAGCCGAGCAGGCCGGCCAGGCCGACCACCTCCCCGGCGTGGATGGTCAGGCTGAACGGCGCGACCGCGCCCTTGCGCCCGAGGTCGGACACCTCGACGAAGGGCGTGCCGCCCTCCAGGGCCGCCAGCTCCCGCCGGGGCTGCTCCTCGATCCGTTCGAGGACGTCGAGCTCCTTGCCGATCATCTTCTCCACCAGGGCGAGCTGCGGCAGCTCTGCGGTCGGGTACTCCCCCACCAGCGTGCCGTTGCGCAACACGGTGATCCGGTCGGCGATGCCGTAGACCTGGTCGAGGAAGTGGGTGACGAAGAGGATCGCGATGCCCTCGTCGCGCAGCTGGCGCATGATCCGGAAGAGCTGCGCGACCTCACCGGCGTCCAGGCTGGAGGTCGGCTCGTCGAGGATGAGCACCCGGGCCTGGACGTCGATCGCCCGGGCGATCGCCACCATCTGCTGCACGGCGAGCGAGAAACTCGCCACCGGAGCGGTGACGTCGATGTCGAGATCCAGGCGGGTCAGCAGTTCCCGGGCCCGCCGCCGGACCTCGCCCCAGCGCACGGCGCCCAGACGGCGCGGCTCCCGGCCGATGAAGATGTTCTCCGCCACCGAGAGGTTGGGGCAGAGGTTGACCTCCTGGTAGACGGTGCTGACCCCGGCCGACGCGGCCTGCATCGGCCCGTTGAAGGCCACCTGCTCGTCGCCCAGGGTGATGGTGCCCTCGTCGATGCCGTAGACACCGGTCAACACTTTGATCAGGGTCGACTTGCCGGCGCCGTTCTCGCCCATCAGGGCGTGCACCTCGCCGGGGAAGAGTCGGAAGTCGACGTTGTGGAGTGCGCGCACCCCGGGAAAGGACTTGCTGATCCCGGTCATCGTCAGGACCGGGCGGCTATCCGTCATCCCATCAGATCCTCTTCTGGGTTCTCTCGGTACGGAAGGCCCACGCAGCCCCCGTGGCGTCCGCCCGGTCAGCCATGGGGCCGACCGGGCGGACGTGGCACGGGGGTGTCGGGCCAGGCGCCCAGTCCGTCGGGAAATGGGCGACACGGCGGGGCCGCCACATCAGCGCGGCGGCCCCGGGCGTCGATCAGTACTTGCGGTTGGGCAGGGCCTCCTTGGCCTGCTCCTGGGTGAAGGTGGTCTCCTCGGTCTCGATCCGCGGCGGCACCTCCTCGCCAGCATGGACCTTCTTCGCCAGATCCATCAGCTGTGGGCCGAGCAGCGGGCTGCACTCCGCGATGAAGTTGAACTTGCCGTCGGCCAGGGCCTGCATGCCGTCCTTGACCGCGTCGATGGTGATGATGGTGATGTCCTGGCCGGGCACCTTGCCTGCCGCGGTGATCGCCTCCAGGGCACCGAGGCCCATGTCGTCGTTGTGCGCGAAGAGGACGTCGATCTTCGGGTGTGCCCGCAGGAACTGCTCCATGACCTGCTTGCCACCGGCCCGGGTGAAGTCACCCGACTGGGAGGCGATGATCTTCAGCTTCGGGTCCGCCGCGATCGCCTCGCCGAAGCCCTTCTTGCGGTCGTTGGCCGGCGCCGAACCGGTGGTGCCCTGCAGTTCGACGATGTTCACGTCGCCGGTCGCGGCCTTCTTCTCCTCGACCAGCCACTCACCGGAGAGCCGGCCTTCCTTGACGAAGTCCGAGCCGAGGAACGTCTTGTACAGCGACTTGTCCGCCGAGTCCACCGCGCGGTCGGTCAGGATGACCGGGATGCCGGCGTCCTTGGCCTCCTTGAGCACCGTGTCCCAGCCGGACTCCACCACCGGCGAGAAGGCGATCACGTCGACCTTCTGCTGGATGTAGTTGCGGATGGCCCTGATCTGGTTCTCCTGCTTCTGCTGGGCATCGTCGAACTTCAGCTCGATGCCCGCTTCGCCTGCCGCCTCCTGGATCGACACGGTGTTGGCGGTCCGCCAACCGCTCTCCGCGCCGACCTGGGAGAAGCCCAGGACGAGCTTGCCGTCGTCGCCGGCGCCGTCGCTTCCGGTGTCACTGTTACCGCAGGCCGCCACGCTGCCGGCGAGCAGCACAGCGGCGGCGACCGCGATGGCGCGACGACGCGCCATCGGCATTCGCATGTTCCTCATCGGATCTCCTCGGGGTGGGTGCGGTTGTCCACGCCGCCCGTCGTGGTGCACGAGCGGCCTGAGTCGGTGGTGCGGATCCTGTGCGGGTGGTGCGAATCAGGTCGACGGGTCGCCGGGACCCGCGACCGGTCAGGAGCTCGCCGGAGGCGAGGGGCGTTGTCCGTAGACGTTCTGGTAGCGGTCGTAGAGCGCGTCGATGTCGGCCTGCGCCATCGGCACCGGTTGCCCGAGCGCGCGCGCCAGATGCGCGGTCCGGGCGACGTCCTCGCACATCACCGCAGCCTTGACCGCGGCCCTGGCGTTGCTCCCGATGGTGAAGACGCCGTGATTGCGCATCAGAACCGCGGGCGATCGGTGCCCGGTGAGCGTGCTGACGATGCCCTTACCGATGTCGTCGCCGCCGATCAGCGCGAACGGCCCCACCGGGATCTCTCCGCCGAACTCGTCGGCCTGAGCGGTCAGATGGCAAGGGATCGACTCGCCACGCGCCGCCCAGGCGGTGGCGTACGTGCTGTGGGTGTGCACGACGCCGCCGACCTCGGGCATGGCGCGGTAGACGTACGCGTGCGCCGCGGTGTCGCTCGACGGCGACAGCTCCCCCTCGACCGGTACGCCGTCGAGGTCGCAGAGCACCATGTTCTCGGCCGAGAGGTCGTCGTAGTCGACACCGCTGGGCTTGATGACCATGAGGTCGTGGCCCGGCACCCGCGCGGAGACGTTGCCTGCCGTCCAGGCCACCAGCCCGTACCGGGTCAGTTCACCGTGCAACCGGGCGACGCTGGCGCGCAACTCGGTCACCAGGGCAGTCGGGTCGCCGCTCATGCCGGCACCTCCACGGTCTCGTGCTGCGTCCCGGTCGACTCGGCCGCCGCGTTGCGGATCGCCCGCAGGCGCAGCATCACGTCGTTGGCGCCACGACCGAAGTGGTCGTGCAACGTGCGGTACTCGGCGTAGAGGGCGTCATAGGCGCGTACCCGCTCCGGGTCCGGCTGGTAGACGGCCTCGTGCACGCGACCCATGGTCTGCGCGGCCTCCCGGATCGAGGGGTACGCGCCGGCGGCGACGGCGGCGTGGATCGCCGAGCCGAGCGCCGGGCCCTGGGCGGAGCCGATGATGCCCAGCGGCCGGTTGGTGACGTCGGCGTAGATCTGCATGAGCAGCTTGTTCGAGGTGAGGCCACCGGCGATCACCAGGTCGTCGACGGGTACGCCCGCGTCGACGAACGCCTCGACGATCATCCTGGTGCCGTACGCCGTCGATTCGAGCAGGGCACGGTAGATGTCCTCCGGCCGGGTGGCCAGGGTCATGCCGACGATCATCCCGCTCAGGTCGTGGTTGACCAGCAGCGACCGGTTGCCGTTCCACCAGTCCAGCGCGACCAGGCCGTGGGTGCCGACCGGCTGGGCGGCGGCCAGCTCGGTGAGGCGCTCGTGCGAGTCGAGCCCGGCGGGTGCGGCGTGCGTGACGAACCATCCGAAGATGTCGCCGACCCCGCTCTGCCCTGCCTCGTAGCCCCACGCGCCGTCGCTGATGCCGCCGTCGACGACGCCGCACATGCCGGCCACCTCGGCCGGGGCGGCGCCGTTGACCACATGGCAGGTCGAGGTGCCCATGATGGCCACCAACCGGCCCGGCTCGATCGCCTGTGCGGAGGCCGCGGTCACGTGTGCGTCGACGTTGCCGACGGCGACCGCGACGCCCTCCGGCAGACCGGTCCAGGCTGCTGCGGCGGCGGTGAGCTCGCCCGCCTTCGCGCCCAGCGACATCAACGGACCGTCCAGTTTGGCCACGAAGTCGCCGAAGTCGGGGTTGAGCGCGGTCAGGTAGTCCGCCGACGGGTAGCTGCCGTCCTGGAGGATGCCCTTGTAGCCGGCGGTGCAGGCGTTGCGGGTCTCGACGCCGCACAGTTGCCACACGATCCAGTCGGCCGCCTCGATGAAACGCTCGGCCCGGCGGTAGACCTCCGGGTCCTCCTCCAGGATCTGCAGACCCTTGGCGAACTGCCACTCCGCGGAGATCTTGCCGCCGTAGCGGCCGATCCACGGCTCGCTCCGCTCGTGGGCCAACGCGTTGATCCGGTCGGCGTGTGGCTGTGCGGCGTGGTGCTTCCACAGCTTGACCCAGGCGTGCGGGCGTTGACGCAGCTCCGGCACCTCGCACAGCGGGGTGCCGTCGGCGAGCGTCGGCAGGACCGTGCACGCGGTGAAGTCGATGCCGATGCCGACGACGTCGGCCGGATCGACCCCGGCGGCGGCCACCGCCGCCGGCACGGCGTGGCGAAGCACGTCCCGGTAGTCCTCGGGGTCCTGCAACGCCCAGTCGGGCGGCAGCGAGGTGCCGCCGTCCGGTAGGGCGGTGCTGATGACCGCTCTGCGGTACTCGTGCACCGCAGTCCCCAACTCGGCACCGTCGCGGACCCGGACCACCAGGGCCCGTCCCGAGAGGGTGCCGTAGTCGACGCCGACGACGTACTGGTCGCCTGCTTCGTCCACTCCGCTCATCTTCACCTCCGGCCGATGACGGACCTCAGTGTTAACGCTCACATCCTGCGCCGTCAAGACACTCGCCGGCAACAGCTCCGTAACGGAGCACACCGAGACATAGGCCAACATCGACAGGCTACCGAAAGATTGTGCGCGGTGGCGCCCCCGCCCAGGTCACCCCGCGTGCGACGGATAGGTGCGTGAACCCGGTCGGGAGCGGGCGCGACGCCCGCCAACCCAGAGCGGACGACACGCCGCACCGGAGGTCGGGACGACAGCGACGCGGGAACCCGTTCGATCCGCTCCGACCTGCTCGAACGAGCCGCCACGCCGACCGGACCGGACCACGCGATGGCACACCGCCGCCCGCCCACGCATCGCGTCGCCGCCCGCCCCGCGCCTCCCCGTCGCCCCGACCGCCACGCGCCCCCGACCTTCGCGCACGACCTGCGCGCATCCGTACGCGCACCGGGACGCGACCGGCGGGTCCCGGACGCCACTCTCCCTCCGCCGGCCGACGACCGACACGCGACCGGCCGACACCGGAAACCCCCCCGTTCGGGGGGCCCAAAGATGAGCGTTAACATCACCGATCCATCAGACGATCAAGTGAGCGCAGCGCCAGCGCGGCCCGCCTGACCGTACGTCGCCTCGAATTCAGGCACGCATCCCTCGCTGACGTGCACGACCACTCGAAGCATCCGGGGCGGCACCGGCACCGAACCTCCTGCACGCGCTCCGGTAACGACTCCCGGCGATTTACAGAACTGTATGTCAGCGATAACATTCGCGACATCGATGCCGGAGCGTGGCCGGCTGAAGACACCAGCGGCCACGGCAGAGGCGACGGTGCTGGCCGCCGGTCCACGGGCAGCACCGTCGGCGGCAGGCGCCCCGCCACCGCCGGTGACGAGCGTCCACGACGGCGACGTGCCGCCGGCGCACCACGCACGCCTGTACCGCCACCACCGGCCGGGCACCTCGTGGCCGGTCATCGACGAAGGACATCTGTTGGCTCCGCGACCTTGAAGGAGGTCCGAATGCGCGCACGACCACGATGGTTGGCCGTCCTGAGCGTCCTGATGTTGACGTTCACGGCCGTCGTCGTCGACGGGCTCCACTCGCCGAGACCCGCCCAGGCACTCAACAACGGGGTGGCCCGTACACCACCGATGGGATGGAACACCTGGAACACCTTCGGGTGCAACATCAACGAGACGCTGATCCGGCAGATGGCCGACGCGATCGTCTCCACCGGGATGCGGGACCTCGGCTACAAGTACGTCGTCGTCGACGACTGCTGGTTCGACCCGAACCGCGACGCCCAAGGCAACCTACAGGCCCACCCCGGGCGGTTCCCCAGCGGCATGAAGGCACTCGGCGACTACCTGCACGCCCGAGGCCTGCTCTTCGGCCTCTACCAGGTGCCCCGGGAGAAGACCTGCGCCCAGTACTTCGGGGCGTGGCCGGGCTCCACCGGCAGCCTGGGACACGAGTACCAGGACGCTCGCCAGTTCGCCGCCTGGGGCGTGGACTTCCTCAAGTACGACTGGTGTTCGCCCTGGGGGACCATCAACGACCAGGTTGCGGGCTTCGCCCTGATGCGTGACGCGCTCGCCGCCACCGGTCGACCGATCGTCTACAGCATCAACCCGAACAGCATCCACGAGAAGACCGGGCCGCAGCGCAACTGGGGCGACGTGGCCAACATGTGGCGGACCACCGAGGACATCACCAACTCGTGGAACACCGGGCAGACCAACGGCTTCCCGATGGGCATCCAGAACATCATCGACGTCACCGTGCCCCTCGCCTCGTACGCCGCACCGGGCGCCTTCAACGACCAGGACATGATGGTGGTCGGCAACGGGGGCATGAACGACACCGAGATGCGCAGCCACTTCGCGCTCTGGTCGATCATGGCCTCGCCGCTGATCGCCGGCAACGACATCCGCAGCGCCAACGCGGCGACGCTGGCCATTCTGCGCAACCAGCAACTGATCGCGATCAACCAGGACCCGCTGGGCGTGCAGGCCGTGCAGGTGTCCAACGACGGCACCCGCCGGGTGCTGGCCAAGCGGCTAGCCAACGGCGACGTCGCAGTGGCCCTGCTCAACCAGGGCTCGTCCACCACGACCGTGTCCACCACCGCATCTGCCATCGGCAAGTCCGGCAGCTCGTTCACCCTCCGCGACGCGTGGACCAACGCCACCTCGACCAGCACCGGCGCGATCTCCGCCAGCGTGCCGGCACACGGCACGGCGGTCTACCGGGTCAGCGGCGGCGGGACGACCAACCCGCCGGCCACCTTCCGACTGCGTAGCGAGTCCTCCGGCCGGTGCCTCGACGTCGACAACGGCGGCACCGCCAACGGCACCGCCACGCTGATCTGGGACTGCCACGGCAACAGCAACCAGAGCTTCACCCAGAGCGGCCAGACGCTGCGTGTCCTCGGCAAGTGCCTGGACATCTCCACGACCGCCACCGCCGGCACCCCGGTGCGGATCTGGGACTGCAACGGCGGTACCAACCAGCAATGGACCTTCAACGGCAACGGCACGATCAGCAGCGTCCGTTTCCCGAACATCTGCCTGGACGTGGACAACAACGGGACCGCGAACGGCACCGCGGTCCTGGTCTGGAGCTGCCACACCGCCGCCAACCAACGGTGGAGCCGGGCCTGACGACGGCGCGGACCCGTCGCCCGGCGCGGCGCGACCGGGTGACGGGCCGGGCGGGTGCCACGACACCCGCCCGGTCTGCGGCGGGCGTCTCGGCGGGTACGCCGACCGGACGGGTGTGTCCAAGCAGTGGGACGACGTCAAGCGCGGGCCAACCAGGGACTCGACTACAGGGCCTAGCGGCCCGCGCCCGCACGCCGCTTGTTGTAGACGTCGAAGGCGACGGCGACCAGCAGCACCAGCCCCTTCACCACCGACTGCATCGACTGGTCCACGCCCATCAACTGCATGCCGTTGCTCATCACCGCCATGATCAGGCCACCGACCATCGCGCCGACGACCGTGCCGACGCCACCGGTGACGGCCGCGCCGCCGATGAAGGCCGCCGCGATCGCGTCGAGCTCGAACATGTTGCCGGCGGCGGGCTGCGCGCCGTTCGAGCGTGAGGAGAAGATGATGCCGGCCACGGCCGACAGGAAGCCCATGTTGACGAAGATCCAGAAGTTGACGGTCTTCACCTTGACGCCCGACAACATCGCCGCGGGGAGGTTGCCGCCGATGGCGTACACCTGGCGGCCGAAGACCGTCCGCCGGGTGAGCATGCCGTAGGCCAGCACCAACGCGGCGAGGATGATCAGCACGATGGGCAGGCCCCGGGCGTGCGCCAACTGCCAGGCGAAGTACATGACCACCGCGCCGACCAGCGCCATCCGCGCCACGAACAGCGCGAACGACTCCACCGGCTGCTGGTAGCGGATGCGCGCCACCCGGGTCCGGAAGCAGCTCACCACGTAGCCGGCCACCGCGATGGCACCGATGAGCAGCGTGAACGCGTCGTACCCGTCACCACCGATGAGTCCGTTGAGGAAGCCCGCGGCGATCCTGTTGTACTCGGCCGGGAACGGCGACAGCGAGATGTTGTCCAGCACCCGCAGGGTGAGACCACGGAACAGCAGCATTCCGGCCAGGGTCACGATGAAGGCGGGGATGCCGACGTACGCGACCCAGAAGCCGTGCCACGCGCCGACCGCAAGCCCGACCACCAGCGCGGCCACCACGCCCATCCACCAGGGTTGGCCCTGCCGGATGACCACCACGGCGGATACCGCGCCGGTCAACGCGACCACCGAGCCGACCGACAGGTCGATGTGTCCGCCGATGATCACGATGACCATGCCGATCGCGAGCACCAGGATGTACGAGTACTGCAGGACGATGTTGGTGATGTTGCCCGGGCTCAGCGAGAGTCCGTCGGTGAGGAACGCGAAGAGCGCGACGATGACGACGAGTGCGACGAAGATGCCGCTCTGCCGCAGGTTGTTCATGATGAGCGTACGGGGGTCGCCGCTGCCGACGTGCAGCGCGGCGGCGGGAGCACTCTCGGTCGACGGGCCCTTCGAGTCCGAGGAGGGCTTGGTGCTGGTCATCCGACGGTTTCCTTGTCCTTCGCCATGAGTTCCATGAGCTTCTCCTGGGTGGCCTCGCCGACCGGCACCATCCCGGTGATCCGACCCGCCGACATCGTGTAGATGCGGTCGCACATGCCGAGCAGCTCGGGCAGTTCCGAGGAGATGATGATGACCGCCTTACCGGCGGCGACCAGCTGATTGACGATCGTGTAGATCTCGAACTTCGCGCCGACGTCGATGCCCCGCGTCGGCTCGTCCAGGATCAGCACGTCCGGGTCGGTGAAGAGCCACTTCGACAGCACGACCTTCTGCTGGTTGCCACCGGAGAGCTTGCCCACCACCGACATCACGCTCGGCGCCTTGATGTGCATGTCGCGCCGGCTCGCCTCGGCGACCTTGGTCTCTTCGTTGTCGTGCACCCAGCCGAGGCGGGCGAGCTTGCGCAGTCCGGCTGCGGAGACGTTGTGGCGGATGTCGTCGATAAGGTTGAGGCCGTACCGCTTGCGGTCCTCGGTGGCGTACGCGATGCCGTTGTGGATGGCCTCCGCGACGGACCGCGCCCGGACCTCGCGGCCGTGCATGAACAGCCGGCCGGAGATGTCCCGGCCGTACGACCGGCCGAAGACGCTCATCGCCAACTCTGTCCGCCCGGCACCCATCAGCCCGGCGATGCCGACCACCTCGCCGGCGCGCACGTTGAGACCGGCGCTCTGGACGACCAGCCGGTCCTGCGTCGGGTGCCGCACCGACCAGTCCTCGATCCGCAGCACCTCCGGGCCCGGTGACGAGACCCGGTCAGGGTAGAAGCTGTCCAGGTCGCGGCCGACCATGCCACGGATGATCCGTTCCTGGGTCACCTCACCGGAGGCCATCTCCAGCCGTTCCACGGTGCGGCCGTCGCGCAGCACGGTGGTCGAGTCGGCGATGGCGGTGATCTCGTTGAGCTTGTGCGAGATCATGATGCAGGTGATGCCCTGGTCGCGCAGCCGCCGCATCAGGTCGAGCAGGTGCGCCGAGTCGATGTCGTTGAGGGCGGCGGTCGGCTCGTCCAGGATGAGCAGCCGGACCTTCTTCGAGATCGCCTTGGCGATCTCGACCAGTTGCTGCTTGCCGACGCCGAGTTGCACCACCGGGGTCACCGGGTTCTCCGGCAGCCCGACCGAGGCGAGCAGCTTCGCCGCCTCGGCGTTGGTGCGGTTCCAGTCGATCAGGCCGCTGCGTCCACGGCGCTCGTTGCCGAGGAAGATGTTCTCGGCGATCGACAGGTACGGCACCAGGGCGAGCTCCTGGTGGATGATGACGATGCCCCGGTCCTCGCTGTCCCGGATGCCCCGGAAGTGCACCGGTACGCCGTCGAGGAGGATCTCGCCGTCGTAGCTGCCGGACGGGTAGACGCCCGACAGCACCTTCATCAGCGTCGACTTGCCGGCGCCGTTCTCGCCGCAGATGGCGTGGATCTCCCCCCGGCGTACGGCGAGGGAGACGTCCTGGAGAGCCGCCACCCCGGGGAACGTCTTGGTGATGTGACGCATCTCGAGGATGTGGTCGTCCATCTGCACCGTCCTGGCGATCTGTGTCGTGCGGGTTGTCCTGGATGGTCGATGCGGGTGGGGCTCGGCGGCGGTGTCCGCCGCCGAGCCCCCGGGTGTCGCCGTCAGCTCTTGGCCTGACCGGCGGCGACCTCCTCGGCGGTGTAGTAGCCGGAGTCGATCAGCACCTTCTGGATGTCGTCTTTGAAGACGGTCTCGACCGGCAGCAGGTACGACGGGACGACCTTGACCCCGTTGTTGTAGGTCTCGCTGTCGTTGGCCTCGGGCGTCTTGTCCTGGAGGAACGCCTCACCGGCGAGCACGGCCTGGTCGGCCAGCAGGCGGGTGTCCTTGAAGATGGTGGAGCTCTGGATGCCGTCGTTGATCAGCTTGACCGAGGCGATCTCGGCGTCCTGCCCGGTGACCACCGGGATCTCGTCGACGCCCCGGTAGCCGGCGTTCTGCAGGGCGGTGATGATGCCGCGCGAGATGCCGTCGTACGGCGACAGCACGCCGTCCACCTTGCTGTTGTCGTTGTAGCTGGAGGTCAGCAGGTCCTCCATCCGCTTCTGCGCGGCCTCCTGCTGCCAGCGCAGGATCGCCACCTGCTCGATCTTGGTCTGCCCGGACTTCACCGTGAGCGTGCCGGCGTCGATGAACGGCTTGAGGGTGTCCATCGCCCCGTCGAAGAAGAAGTGGGCGTTGTTGTCGTCAAGCGACCCGGCGAACAGCTCGATGTTGAACGGGCCGGTCGCCTCGCCCTTCGCGCCGTCCTTGGTCTGCAGACCGAGGCCGACCAGAAGCGCGCTGGCCTGGGCCACGCCGACCTTGTAGTTGTCGAAACTGACGTAGAAGTCGACGTTCGGGCTGTCCCGGATGAGGCGGTCGTAGGAGATGACCGGGATCTTCGCGTCGGCCGCCGCCTGCAACTGTCCACTCAGGGCGGTGCCGTCGATCGCGGCGATGATCAGTACGTCGGCGCCACGGGTGATCATCTGGTCGACCTGCTGCGACTGGGTCGGGATGTCGTCACCGGCGTACTGGAGGTCGACCTTGTAGCCCTTGGCTTCCAGCTTCTCCTTGACGGAGTTGCCGTCGGCGATCCACCGCTCGGAGGTCTGGGTCGGCATCGAGACGCCGATGGTGAGGTCGGACGGCTTCTCGTCGCTGGTGCTGCCGCTGCCGGCACCGTCGCCACTGCACGCCGCCATACTCAGCGCCAGGGCGGCGCTACCGAGAGCGGCCAGAATTCTTCTGCTCACTGGCTTCCCCAATCTGGAACTCGCGCCGTCGCACCGGCTGCGCGGATCGCACTTCGGGGCCCAAGTGTTAGCGCTCACATTGTCCGGGTCAACACCTCGCCGGAAATCCAGCGGTCACGTTCTCGTAACGAAGCCGAGACTCCACCGGTCGGCCGAATCGCCGCAGGCCAGAGGCGTCACACATCGAAGGGAATCGTATCTTCACGCCGGGCACCCGAATAGCTTTCATCGAGACCAGAGAATACGCCAACCCGCGCCCCGAGGCGATGGGCAAGGGTCCCGGGCCGCCGGATCCGTCGACACCCGTACGCCGCCCTGCGCGCGGCCTACGAGGCCCAGGGCAAGACGCCCGCACAGATCGCCGAGTTGCTGCACTACACCGAGTATGGAGTTGCGGCTGATGAATTGCAGCGGGATGGGCGCCGACCTCCAGACCCAGGGCGACGCGGCGTTCGAGCAGCACGCCATCGAGGCGATCCTCGACCGTCAGGTCGACGGCGTGATCTACGCGGCCATGGCCACCCGCCGGCTGACCGTGCCGAAGGCCATCCTCAACGGCCCGGTGGTGCTGCTCAACGCCACCAGCGCGGAGGATCTGCCCAGCGTCCTGCCCGACGACGAGCGGGCCGGTGCCACGATCGGTGATCTCCTTCGACGACGACCCGATCGCCTCCTGGCTGCGCCCGGGCCTGTCCACCGCCGCCATCCCGCACGAGCGGATGGGCCGCCGGGCGGTGGAGCTGCTGCTCGACAAGGACCACTCCGGCCCAGCGCTGGTGCCGATGCGCCGTCGCCGTTCGGTCGCGGCTCCCGCCGCCCGGACGCCGATGCCGGCACCGGCGTCCTGACCGGGCGGTTCCGGGCAGGCGCGGCTCAGCTTGACGGGTCGGCGTGCATTCGACGCCGCTCTCCCGGGGTGAGGCCGATGCCGGACGCCTCGGTGGTGAAGACCGAGACGTCACCCAGCTCCCAGACGGCCATCCGGACGTACATGGCGCCGTCCGGGTTCTCGTGGATCACGTGGCACGGCGCCGGTGGTCAGGCGGCGACCGGCCCGGCCCAGCCGTCGGCGCCGGCCACCAGGCCGGTGTACCCGCCCCGGTGGTAGAGCAACGGCGAGCCGGTGGCCGGGCTGCGGACCAGTTCCGGCTCGGCCAGCACGATGGCGTGGCTGCCGACCGGCACCCGATCGATCACCCGGCACAGCAGCCAGGCGAGCGTGTCGTCGAGGATCGGCACGCCCTCGGGGCCGACCTGCCACCTGGTCGGCGCGGCGAACCGGTCGATGCCGCTGGTGGCGAAGGTCCGGGCGAGGTCCTGCTGATGAAGGGCGAGCAGGTGGACACCGACGTGCCGGGCGGCGGCCACGGTAGGCCAACTGGAGGAGCCGAGGTTGAGGCAGAACGACACGACCGGCGGCGACAACGACACCGACGTGAAGGACGTGGCGGTGAAGCCGGCCGCCGGAGTACCCGGCGCGGTGACCACGGTGACCGTGCTGGCCTGGTGCCGCAGCAGGGTACGGATCTCGTCGGCGTCGGCCTCGACGGGCGGCTGATCGTCGGTGGGCGGTGTCACGGGGTCCTCCCGGGGATGGTGCGCTTCGGCTGGGCGGCACCGGCCACCCGCCGCTCGTACGGGATCTTCTCGCCGGCCTCGACGGCGACCGGTAACCGGTTCTCCGGCGGCGGCAGGGGGCAGGTCGCGAAGTCGGTGTACGCGCAGGGCAGGTTGGTGGCCCGGTTGAAGTCCACGGTGAACTCGATCGTGCCGGGAGCGTCGTACACGTGCTGGAGACCCTCCACGGCGGCGCCGACGGTGGTCGGGCGGGGGCTGTCGAAGGGGACGAACCGTCCGGGCCGGACCCAGCGCGTCGTCGGCGGGTACGCCGGGGTGCCCCGGAAGGCGGTCCGCAAGATCCCGGATCGAGTGGCCTCATGGTCGCGAGGATGCCACTCGGTCCGGGATCGCGCACGCTCGTGCGCGGTACGCGTCGGGGTCGACGAGGCGCTCGTCAGTGCGACCGCGCGAAGGTCGGCTCCTCCGAGCGCTGGGCAGGTGCGGTGACCGTGGTGGTGGGGCTGCCCGGCGTGACGCGGATCCGCACCGGCGAGTCGACCTGGATCCCGAGCGCGTGGAACTCGTTGCGGGTGAGGGTCACGGTCACCGGCTGGCCACCGGAGGTGGTGACCTCGACCCGGATCTCGAAACCGATGCGGGTGATCCGGGTGACCCGGCCGGCCACGCCGGTGCTGTCCGCGCCGTCGGCGGTGAGCTGGAGGTCGTGCGGGCGCACCAACTCGTCGCCGAGCTGGGTGACCGGGCCGAGGAAGCGCATCACGAACTCGTTGGCCGGACGGTCGTACAGGTCGTCGGGCGAGCCGATCTGCTCCACCCGGCCTTCGTTGATCACCACGATCTCGTCGGCGACCTCCAGGGCCTCCTCCTGGTCGTGGGTGACGAAGACGGTGGTCACGTGCACCTCGTCGTGCAGCCGACGCAGCCAGTCGCGCAGTTCCTTGCGGACCTTGGCGTCGAGCGCGCCGAACGGCTCGTCGAGCAGCAACACCGTCGGTTCGACGGCCAGCGCGCGGGCCAGCGCCATCCGCTGGCGCTGGCCGCCGGAGAGCTGCGACGGCAGCCGCTCGGCGAACTGTCCCAGGTGTACGAGCGCCAGCAGCTCGTCGACGCGGCGGGTGATCTCGTCCTTGGAACGCTTGCGGATCTCCAGCCCGAAGGCCACGTTGCGCCGGACCGTCAGGTGTTTGAACGCCGCGTAGTGCTGGAACACGAAACCGACGTTGCGCTTCTGCGGCGGCAGGTTGGTGGCGTCCACCCCGTCGATCTCGACCCGCCCGGTGTCGGCGCGTTCCAGTCCCGCGACGATCCGCAGCAGCGTGGACTTTCCGCCGCCGGAGGGGCCCAGCAACGCCGTCAGCCGGCCGGCGGGGATGCCGACCGACACGTCGTCGAGCGCGACGAAGTCTCCGAAATGCTTGCCGACCTGGGAAATCTCGATGCTCAACGGTCTTCCTTCGGCCTGAGGACGGATACGACGATGATGCAGGCCACAGCGACGAGGGCGAGGAGGAAGGCGGTGGCGTACGAGCCGCCCTTGTCGAAGTTCAGGTACTTCTCCTCGACCACGAGGGTGGCCGTCCGGGTCGCGCCGAGCACGTTGCCGGAGACGATTTTGACCGCGCCGAACTCACCGAGCGAGCGGGCCAGGCTGAGCACGACGCCGTAGATCACGCCCCATTTGATCGACGGCAGGGTGATCCGGCGGAACGTCTGCACGGCGTTCGCGCCGAGACTGCGGGCGGCCTGCTCCTGCTCGTCGCCGACCTCCTGGAGGACCGGGACGACCTCCCGGATGACCAGCGGCAGCGCCACGAACACGGTGGCCATCACCATGCCCGGCACGGCGAAGATGATCTGGATCCCGGCCGCTTCGAGCGTCGGACCGAACCAGCCGTCCCGACCGCCGTAGACCAGGATCAGCGCGAGGCCGACCACGATCGGCGACACCGACAGCGGCATGTCGAGCAGGGCGTTCAGCGTCCGTTTGCCGGGGAAGTCGTAGCGGACCAGCAGGATCGAGATGCCGACACCGAAGACGGTGTTGATGACCACCGCGACGACCGCGACGAGCACGGTGAGTCGCAACGCGTGGGTGACATCGGGGTCGGTCAGGATGTCGTTGAGGTTGACGAAGCCGTCGGCGAACGCGTTGCGTCCGACCAGGTACAACGGCCAGGCCACCAGGAAGAACAGGTACGTCGTCACGACGAACCGCAGGACGTACCGCCCGGGACGCCGGCCGACCCGGGTCCGCGTGACGGTGGGGTGCTCAGCCACGGCGCATCACCCTCCGCTGAATGACGTCGAGTACCACGATGACGGCCAACGAGACGGCCAGCAGCACCACCGCGACCGCTGCCGCGCTGTCGGGATTGTCGTTCTCGATGCTGCTGAGGATGCGGACCGAGGCCACCTCGGTACGCATCGGCAGGTTGCCGGAGAGCAGGACCAGCGAGCCGTACTCACCGACCGCGCGGGCGAACGACAACGCGGCGCCCGCTGCGATGGCCGGCGTGAGGCTGGGCAGGATGATCCGCCGGAAGGTGGTCAACCGGCTGGCGCCCAGCGACGCCGCCGCCTCCTCGGCGTCCGGGTCCAGTTCGGACAGCACCGGCTGCACGGTCCGCACGATGAACGGCAGCGTGACGAAGAGGAAGGCGAGGAAGACCGCGATCCGGGTGTTGGCGATGTTGACGCCGAGCGGGCTGTCCGGCCCGTACAGCGACAGCAGCACCAGACCCGCGACGATCGTCGGCAGGGCGAACGGCACGTCGATCAGGATTTCCAGCGCCCGCTTGCCGAAGAAGCGGTCCCGCACCAGCACCCAGGCGATCAGCGTGCCCATCACGACGTTGACCAGCGTGACCAGCAGCGCGGTGCCGACAGTCAGCCGGAGGGTGGCGGCGGTCTGCTCGTTGGTCACCGCCCGCCAGAACCCGCCCCAGCCGCCCTCCGAGGCGGTGACCACGACGGCGGCGAGCGGGATGAGCACCAGCAGGCTGAACCACACCATCGCGACGCCGAGCCCGAGTCCGGAGACCCGGGTCAGCGGTAGGCCGGCCCGGGCCGACCGGCGGTTGCCCGCCGGCCGGTCCGGAACCAGGGTCGCCGAGGTCACTTCGCCTTCCCGGAGGCCGCGATGATCTTGGTGACGATGCCGTCACTCTCGTCGAAGTACTTCTCCGACAGCGCCGACCAGCTCTCGAAGTCCTTCTCCACGGTCAGTAGCTTCTGCGGGGCGGGGAACGGGTCGTCCGGGTCGATCGCGCCCTCGATGCCGCTGGTGTCGACGCCGTCAATGATCGGCCGGAAGCCGGTCAGCGCGAACTGCCGCTGCCCCTGTGGGCCGAGCACGAAGTCCAGCCACTCCTTCGCCTTCGGGTCGGCGTTCTTGAGGATCGCGCCCGGGTTCTCGATCAGCACGGTGGTCGCCGGCAGGACCCAGTCCAGCTTCTCGCCGTTCTGCCGGGCCAGGATCGTCTCGTTCTCGTACGCCAGCAGGACGTCACCGGCGCCGCCGAGGAAGGTGGTGGTGGCGTCCCGCCCGCTGTTCGGCATCGACACGACGTTGCCGAACAGCTTGGTCACGTACTCCTGCGCCTGGGCGTCGGTGCCGCCGTTGGCGGCGATGTGCCCCCAGGCGGCCAGGGCGTTCCAGCGGGCAGCGCCCGAGGAGGCCGGGTTCGGCGTGACGATGCCGATGCCGGGCTTGATCAGGTCGTCCCAGCTCTGGATGTTCCTGGGGTTGCCCTCGCGGACCGCGAGCACCACCACCGACGACGAGACGATGCCCTTGGTCGGGCCGTCGTCCCAGCTCTCCTCGACCAGTCCGGCGTCGACCAGGCGGGTCACGTCGCTGCTCACGGAGAAGTGCACGTAGTCGGTCTTCAGGCCGGCCACCACGGCGCGGCTCTGGTCGCCGGAGGCGCCGTACGAGGTCCGGAAGCGGACCCCCTCGCCGGCCTCGGTCTTGTTCCACTCGGCGGCGATGGCCTTGTTGGCCGCCTCGGGTACCGCGAAGCCGACGATGCTCAGCGTGGCGGAACTGCCGCCCGCCGCGTCGCCGCCGCAGCCCGACAGCGCCACGCCGGTGACCGTGGCGAGAGCGATGGCTGCTCTGATCCGGTGCCTCATCGGGACCCGTCCTCCTCCAGTGCGCGCCGCACTATATAAATCCGACCGATTAAATAGGGAATATGCCCGTTTCGGGCTGCCCTGGACCGAGCAGTGGTGGGTGTGGTCACGGACCGGGCGTCGATGCCCGGCCGGCACGACGCCGACCACGCCGTCGCACCCGACTCCACATCGGGCGCGGCGGGCCTGATCGTCCGCGCCGACCGCGCACCGAATATCCCACTAACTCGACAGGTTTTCAAGCCTTAGCCGACGAGGCTGTCCGACAGCCTCGACGCGGCGATCCGTCACGCCACCCGGGGCGGCCGACCGACGACGTCCCGCCCCCGCCCATCGCCGGGCGCGAGCAGATCCGCCAGAGTGGCGTGGTCGACCACGTCCTCGATCGCCCGGTGCACCGACAGCCACACCTCTCCCAGCCCGGCGGCCACGCCGTGATAGGTGGCCACGTCGGCGGGCGCGCCACGGACCGTCGTCAGCGCCCCGCCGGTGGCGCGCAGCACGTCGCCCACGGTGATCTCGCCCGGCGGGCGGGTCAACGCGTAGCCGCCGTCCGCGCCGCGCAGGCTGTGCAGCAGGCCGGCCCGGCGCAGGTCCAGCAGGATGCCCTGGAGGAACGAGTACGGGATGTCCTGGCTCGCGGCCAGCGCCGCCGCCTTCACCACCGCCGGGTGGCACTCCGCCACCGCCAGCATCGCCCGTACGGCGTAGTCCGATCGCGCTGAGACGTGCACGTCACCCCACCAGCGCCCTACATAATCCATCAAACATATAGGGATGGTGGACAGTTCGGCGCGGCCCGTCAAGGTGTCGGAGTCGCGCGGGCTACCCGGCGCGCATCGCCCGTACCGCCTCCCCCGCGAACAGGCAGGCGGCCCAATGCCCCGGGACGACCTCGACCAGCGGCGGATCCGTCCCGGCGCAGTCCGGCCGGGCCTGCGGGCACCGGGTCCGGAAGCGGCAACCCACCGGCGGGTCCACCGGGCTCGGGATGTCGCCGTTGAGGATGACCCGCCGACGGGCCCGCTCGGCCTGCGGATCCGCCACCGGGATCGCCGACAACAGCGCCGCCGTGTACGGATGCGCCGGCTGCTGCCAGATCCGGGCCGGCGTGCCGGACTCCACGATCCGCCCCAGGTACATCACCGCCATCCGATCGCTCATGTGCTCCACCGCGGCCAGGTCGTGCGCGATGAACAGGTAGGTCAGCCCCAGGTCCCGTTGCAGCCCCCGCAGCAGGTTCATGATCTGGGCCTGCACGCTGAGGTCCAGCGAGGCGATCGGCTCGTCCAGCACGATCAGGTCGGGCTCGCCGGCCAGGGCGCGGGCGATACCGACCCGCTGTCGCTGACCGCCGGAGAGCTCGTGCGGATGCCGGTCGGCGAGGTCATCACGCAACCCGACCATGTCGAGCAGTTCCGCCACCCGCCGCCGCCGCGCGGCGCTCCGATCGGTGAGCCGGTGCACGGCCAGCGGTTCGGCGATGCTCGCGCCCACCGTACGGCGCGGGTCGAGGGACGCCTGCGGATCCTGGAAGACCATGGCCACCCGGCGGCGCAGCGCGCGCAACCGCCGCCGCGACCAGTGGGTCACGTCCTGCCCGGCCACCCGGACCGTGCCCGAGGTCGGGTCGACCAGCCGCAGCAACGCCAGCCCGGTGGTCGACTTGCCGCTGCCCGACTCGCCGACCAGACCCAGCGTCTCGCCCCGGCGTACCCGCAGCGACACCCCGTCCACCGCGCGGACCACGCCCGCCGGGGTCGGGAACCACACCGTCAGGTCGTCGAGTTCGGCGACCACGTCGGCCGTCGCGCCGGGCCGGTGGCCGGTCAGGTGCGGCTCGGTCCGCTCGGCCGTCATCGGTCCTCCCCGTCGTGCCGTCGCGGATAGAAGGTGCGCACCTCGTGCCGCCCCGACACCGACACCAGCGGCGGCGGCTCGTGCTCACAGCGGGCGTCACCCCGCACCGGGCAGCGGGGCCAGAAGGCACAGCCGGCCGGCAGGTCCAGCGGACTCGGCGGGGCGCCCCGGATGGTGACCAGCTCGCCGCCGCCCGCCGCCGGGTCCGGCCGCGCCGCCAGCAGGGCACGGGTGTACGGGTGTGCCGGCCGACCGAAGACCGCGTCGACCGGCCCCTGCTCGACGATGCGACCGGCGTACATGACCGCCACCGTGTCCGCGATCCCGGCGACCACGCCCAGGTCATGGGTGATCCAGACGACCGCCGTGCCGAGTCGCCGTCGCAGGTCCGCCACCAGCTCGACGATCTGTGCCTGCGTGGTGACGTCCAACGCGGTGGTCGGCTCGTCGGCGATCAGCAGATCCGGCTCGCAGGCCAACGCCATCGCGATCACCACCCGCTGCCGCATGCCGCCGGAGAACTGGTGCGGGTACGCGTCCACCCGCCGCTCGGCCGACGGGATGCCGACCATGTCGAGCAGCTCGATGGCGCGGGTCCGGGCCGCCCGCCGACTCAGGCCGAGATGCTCCTCGCTCGCCTCCGCGACCTGCCGGCCCACCGTCAACACCGGGTTGAGCGACGTCATCGGATCCTGGAACACGAAACCCACGTGCCGTCCCCGCAACCGTCGGCGTTCCGCCTCCCGCAGCCCGGTGAGTTCCGTGCCGAGCAGGTGCACCCGCCCCGTCACCCGGGCCGAACGCGGCGCGAGGCCGGTCGCGGCCAGCACGCTCATGCTCTTGCCGCTGCCCGACTCCCCCACCAGGGCCAGCGTCTCCCCCGCCCGGACCGACCAGTCCACCCCGACGACCGCCCGCGCCGGCCCCCGCCGGGTACCGATCGTCACGGCGAGGTCCTCGATCCCCAACACCACCTGGCGCTCGCTCATGCCGACACTCCGGTCGCTCACGCCGGCATTTCGCTTGCTCACGACGTGCTCCTTCGGGCTTCGGCTACGGTGAGCTGGCGGGGGTCGAGCACGTCCCGCAGCGCGTCGCCGACCAGGTTGAACGCCAGTACGGTGAGGAAGATGGCGGCCCCCGGGAAGACGCCCAGCCACCACGCGTCGGTGACGAACTCCCGGCCGTCGTCGAGCATCCGGCCCCAGGCCGGTTCCGGCGGCTGTACGCCGAGACCGAGGAAGGAGAGCGCCGCCTCGGAGAGGATCGCGAAGGCCAGCGACAGCGAGGTCTGCACGATCAGCGGCGCCGCGATGTTCAGCAGCACGTGCTGACCCATGATGCGCAGGTCCGACGCGCCGATCGAGACCGCCGCCCGGACGAAGACCTGCTCCCGCACCGAGAGCACCCCGGCTCGGGTGACCCGGGCGAAGATCGGCGTGTAGACCACCCCGATCGCGATCATCGCGGTGAGCAGTCCCGGCCCCAGCACGGCCACGATCGCCACCGCGAGCAGCAGCACCGGGAACGCGAACAGCACGTCCATGCAGCGCATCAGGATGTTGTCCAACCAGCCGCCGTAGTAGCCGGCGAGCAGCCCGAGGGTCACCCCGACGGCCAGGGCGATGCCGACGCTGACCAGCCCGACCTGGAGCGAGACCCGGGCCGCGATCATGACTCGGCTGAGCACGTCGCGGCCCAGCTCGTCGGTGCCGAACGGGTGCGACCAACTCGGCGGCTGGAGCATCCGGTCGGTGTCCACCTCGTTGACGCCCGACGGCGCCAGCCAGGGGCCGGCCACCCCCACCACGACCAGCAGCACGAGCACCGCGCTGCCGCTCAGGGCCAGCGGGTCGCGCCACAGCGCCGACAGCGCACGGCGTACCTGCCCGTCGCTGCCGCCCCGCGAGCGGACGTCGGCCCAGGCCGGGACGAGTCGTCCGAGCCGGCCGCTCATCGGACCCTGATCCTCGGGTCGAGGCGGGCGTAGAGGACGTCCACCAGCAGGTTGACCAGCAGGAACAGGGCCGCGACCAACAGCACCGCGCCTTGCAGCACCGGGTAGTCCCGGGCCCGGACCGCGTCGAAGGTGAGCCGGCCGATGCCGGGCCAGGCGAACAGCACCTCGATCACGATCACCCCGCCGAGCAGGCTGGCCAGTTGCACCGCCACGACGGTCACCACCGGGATGAGCGCGTTGCGCAGGACGTGCCGCAGCACCACCACCCGGGCCCGCAGCCCCTTCGCCTCGGCGGTGCGGACGTAGTCCTCGGAGAGCACCTCCAGCATCGAGGAACGGATGAAGCGGGTCAGGATCGAGGCGGTGACCAGGCCGATCGTGGCGGCCGGCAGAGCCACGTGCGAGGCCCACCGGGCCGGGTCCTCGGTCAGCGCCACGTACCCCGACGGCGGGAGCCACCCGAGCACCCCGGCGAAGAGCAGGATGCCCATGATGCCCATCCAGAAGTCGGGCACCGAGACCCCGAACTGGCTGAACACGCGTACCGCGTGGTCGACCAGCGAGCCGCTGCGGATGGCCGAGACGATCCCGAGCGGGAACGCGACGAGCATCGCGAACAGCACCGCGGTGACCGCCAGCGACAGCGTCGCGGGCAACCGTTCCAGCAGGATCGCGGTGACCGGTCGGCCGCTGCGGAAACTGACGCCGAGGTCGCCGGTCAGCGCCCGGCGGAGGTAGTCGAAGTACTGCGGGACCAGCGGCTGGTCCAGCCCGGACCGGGCCCGCAACGCCTCGTACGTCTCCTGGTCGAACCGGGTGCCGAGCGCGACGCGTACCGGGTCACCCGGCACCAGTTGGATCAGCAGGAACACCACCAGGGTCACGCCGATCAGCACCACACCGGACTGCACCAGCCGGCGGATCACGAAGCGTGCCACCTGCGGTCCCCGCCCCGGTCACTTCGCCAACGCCGCGTCGCGGAACCGGATCGCCCGGTCGGTGCGTACCTCGTAGCCGGTCAGACCGCTGGACCAGCCCTGCGCCACGTCCGGGTTGTAGAGGTAGATGTAGCTGGCGTCGTCGACGATCTGCTTGGCCACCTGCTCGTACCGCTGTTTGCGGGCGCCCTGGTCGGTCTCGGTGCGAGCCTGGTCGAGCAGCCGATCGACGGTGGGGTTGGCGTACTTGTGGAAGTTGAAGGTGCCGCCACTGTGGTGCTGGGCGTAGTAGAACTCGTCCGGGTCGATGTTGCCCAGCCAGCCGAGCATGAACGCGTCGAAGTTGCCGTTGCCCTGCTCGTCGAGCCACTGCGCGAAGTCCAGCGTACGAATCTTGACGGTGACGCCGATCTCCGCCAACTGCGAGGCGATCACCTGTGCGGCGGTGACGGTCTCCGGATACTCGGTGGTGACCATCAGGTCCAGGGTCAGCCCGCTGACACCGGCCTGGTCCAGCAGTTGCCGGGCCTGGTTCGCATCGTGCGTGTACGGCGCGTACTCGTAGTGGTAGGCGCTGTTCTGCGAGATGGCGGTCTGGTTGACGGTGGCCAGCCCGAACTTGGCGGCCTTGGTGATCGCCTCCCGGTCCAGGGCGAAGGCGATCGCCCGGCGCACGGCGACGTTGTCGTACGGCTTACGGGCCTGGTTGAGGGCCAGGTACCAGTAGTCGGTGGACGGCACCGACCGCACGGTGAGCTCGTCGGCGTCGAGCAGCGCGGGCACCTGCTGGGGCGGCAGGTTGTCGGTCCAGTGGACCTCGCCGCCGCGCAGGTTCTGCAGAGCCACGGTCGGATCGCTGACGAAGGTGAAGGTCACCCCGTCCACTTTGGGCTTCTCGCCCCAGTAGTTGTCGTTGCGGACCAGCCGGATGTTGTCGCCGCTGGTGTAGGAGCCGATCGCGAACGGGCCGCTGCCGACCGGCTTCGTGGTCACCTCGCCGGACTCGATGTTGGCCTTCTGCACGATCGCCACGCCCTTGAAGCCACCGAGGTTGGCGAGCAGGTTCGGCGTGGGCGCGGTCAGCGCGACGACCACCGTGGTGGGATCTGGCGCGGTCACCGACCTGACGGTGGCGAACTTGTACGCGGTGTTCAGCTTCTCGTCGATGATCCGGGTGTACGAGTACACGACGTCCTCGGCGGTCAGTGGTGACCCGTCGGAGAACCTGACTCCCTCGCGGAGGGTGAACGTCCAGGTGAGCTGGTCGTCGCTGGTGGTCCACCCGGTGGCCAGCGCGGGCTGCATCTCCAGGTTCGCGTCCGGCTCGACCAGGGTGTCGTAGACGTTCTCCAGGACCTGGAAGCTGTAGTAGGCAGAGGTCTTGTGCGGGTCGAGCTGGTCGGGTTCGCCACCGATGGCAGCGTTGAGGACACCGCCCGCGCTCGCTCCGTCGGCCCCGTCGACGTGGACCCCCTCGCCCGTGGTGCAGCCCGCGACTGCGACGAGCATCAGGGTGAAGGTGGCGCCGGCCAACCGGAATCTGGTGCTGGACATGGTCCTCCCCTGGATTCTTTCCCGGCCACTGAAAGATGTCCTTCTACACCTCACGCTAACCGCAAACGACTCCGACGGCAGGACACGTGTCGCGTCGGAGTCAGAGGCAGGACCAGCAGTAGAGGTGTTCGTCGGCGTCCCGGGCACGTCGGGCGAGCGCGCTGACCTCCTCGATCACCGGCTGCATCTGGTCGTCGGGGAGCGGCCCGTCCCAGGCGAGTTCCTCGCTGCGTCCCCACCGGGCCGACAGCTCGGGCGTCTGGTCGGCGGTGATCGACGCCAGCGTGTCCCGCGTCGCGTCGTCCAGCACGGTCAACCAGGGGCCGTCCTCGGCGTCGCTCCACACCAGCCGGTCTCTCACCGGGTCGCCAGCCTCGGCCGGACCCCGCACGAGAGCCACCAGCTCCCCCAGCGTCACCGACGGGTCGATGCCCTTGCAGTCGATCGCGTCGACCCCGGGTCGCCCGTCGGCGAGGGCCACCGGCCCACCGTCGATCTCCGCCATCAGCCTGACCGCTGCGGCGTCGTCGGCCGCGCGAAAGTAGTCGTACAGAACACCCATGCCGGTATCCCAGCAGAGGGGTGCGACACGGCCGCGTCCGCAGTTTCCTCAGGGCTGCCCGTCGGGACAGTTGTTGCTGGTCAGCTTCATCGTGTACTCGGCGTCGTCGCTGGTGATGCCGGACGGCACACCGTCGAACCAGGTCTCCACCTTCTGCCAGCCCACCCGCTGCTCGTAGTGCAGGTGCGGGGCGCCCGAGTTGCCGGTGCTGCCGATCCGCCCGATCTGCTCGCCCTGGGCGACCCGCTGCCCCTCCTCGACCAACGGCGGTTCGAGCAGGTGCAGGTACTGCGTCTCCCACCGCCCGCCGTGGTCGATCTTCACCCAGTAGCCGCCGCCCCGTCCCGGCGGACCATCCGGGTCCGCCGGGGTACGGCCACCCAGCGACCCGTTGATGCCGGCCACCGTGACGGTGCCCTGATACGAGGCGAGCACCGGCTGCCCCCACTGGTCCCCTTCGAGGGGGAAGAAGTCGACGTCGTACTCGCCGTGGCCGGGGTAGGTGCCCACCTGCCACGTCTCGCCGCAGCCCACCGGCATCTGGAACAGCGGGCGCGGTCCCGGCGGCAGCAGTTGCGGCACCACCACGTAGGCGACCGCGCCCAAGGCCGCGACAGCACCGAGCGCGAGCAGGAGCTTCCAGAAACGGCGGGTACGACGATGGGTGCGGGGATGGCCGGTCGTCACCCTGCCAAGCATGGCAGAGGCCGGCGAGTGGCCCCGCCGGTGACGGGACCGGACCCCGACGGCCACGTTCACCGGGGCCGCGTTCGGGTAACGACCCGGCATGGCGCGGTACACGAAACCGGAACTCCGGGAGCAGATCAAGGCCGAGATCATGGCCTCCGACCGGGGCGGCCGGCCCGGTCAGTGGTCGGCCCGCAAGTCGCAACTGCTCACCAAGGAGTACGAACGGCGCGGCGGCGGCTTCCTGGGACCGAAGGACTCGCGGCAGCGGTCGTTGGAGCGCTGGGGCGCGGAGAAGTGGCAGACCAGCACCGGCTCCACCCGGGCCCGCAAGGACGGCGAAACCGCGCGATACCTGCCGAAGAAGGCGTGGGAGAAGCTCTCGGACGAGCAGAAGCGCGACACCGACACCAAGAAGCGACGGGCGTCGCGTACCGGTCGGCAGTTCGTCGCCAACACCGACCCGGCCAAACGCGCCCGCAAGGAGACGACCTCCCCACGTGGTCGGTCCGCCACCTCGGCCGAGCGGCTCACCGAGCTGACGGTTCCCGAGGCCAGTCGACTCGTACGCGACCTCGACAAGAACCAGCTCAGGACGGCGCTGCGACGCGAACGCGGCGGCAAGGCCCGCAAGACGCTCCTGCAACGCCTCCAGTCGGAGCTCGACCGCCGCTGACTCGCGCTGGTGCCTCGGGCGCGCAGTGGTGCAAGGAAGGGTCCCCTGCTAACGCCTGGTGCATAGCAGGGGACCCTTCCTAACATCCCGGCGACGCGAGGCGCAGAGGGGCCTTGGCGAGTGGGCCTCAACCCAGGCTGTTGCTGAAACCGGCGATGCTCGCTGCCAGGGTCCGGTCGACGAACTCGCAGACCTCCTGCCAGCGATCTGCCGCCGAGTCGGTGTGGATGAGGGTGACGCTGTCGTCGGGGCCGGGGTTCAGCAACGGTGTACGCCGGGGCAGGTCACCGGGTACGTGGTTCTCGACTGTCTCAGCGAATGCGGTGACCGCGAGTACGCCCGTCTCCCCCCGGCCGACCTTTTGGACCGCCACGACGTGGCGCATGGTCTGACCGAGTACGGTGAGCCGCAACTGGACCCACCAGCTTCCTTCCCGCAGATTGGTGTAAAAGTCCACGGCGTTCGCTGTGCGGATGAGTTGCGCCCGCCAGTACGCGGCTTGCTCGCTCGGCGGCGCCGCCTCCGTCACCAGGGCTTCCGCAGCGGGGTCGGCGGTGCGGAACGCCTCCAGGAACTGATCCCGCACGCCCCGCATGTAATCGGTCAGCCGCGCGTGCACGTCGAAGGCGAGTTCTTTGGTCTGCTGCCGTGGCCGGCCGTCTCCTGCGTGTACCAACCCTCGGAGGCGTTCGGCGTAGGCTCTGGCGACGTCCACCGCCCCGGCCCCGGCGGGTGCGACTTCCACGGTGCCGGTGAGCGCGGACGTCAGTGCCTGCCGTTCCAGCCGGGCGAAGAAGCGCACCAGTGGCCGGATGTCGCCGTCGTTAGCGTGATCGAGCGCGGCGATGTAGTCGCCGCGTTGACGCCGGTCCACCACGAGCGGAGCGTAGTGGGCCTGGAGCAGCACCAGCAGGGTCAAGGCTCGCGCCACGCGTCCGTTGCCGTCGGCGAACGGGTGGATACGGATGAACCGGTGGTGCAGCCAGGCACCCCGCACGATCGGGTGCACCGTCGCCGACATCTCGTCGTACAGGACGAGGAGGCGTTCCATCTCCGTCTGGACGTGCTCGGGAGGCGTGAAATGGACGCGGGTGCCGTCCTCCCGCGTGACGGAGTTCCCCTGGGTCTTCCAGTCACCGTGCCGCAGCGTGGCCCGCACGACACGCCCGAACTGATCCTGCGCGTCGAAGGTGGGTTGGTGCCGGGTGACCAGCGCATGTAGTTCCCGGATGAAATGCAGGGACAGTGGCGAGCCTCCGCGCGCCGTCTCGGCGAGGTGCTCCAACGCGGTGTACTGGTCCTGGATCACGGCGAGCGTGTCCTCGGTCAGCTCACCCTCGCCCGCCGCGACGTCGAGGGTCAGCCCTTCGGCGACGAGCGCTTCGGTCACACCCCAGTCGAGGTCGTAGAGCCGCTCGATGATCCCCGTCTCGATGGCGTGGCGGCGCAGACTGCGCTTGCGCGCCGCCTCGATCTCCTCCGCCGTGGAGAGTTGGAGGTTGTCCTCCCAGACCATGCGGAGACTGTCGGTCGCCGAGAGCAGTTCGGCGATGTCGCCGTTCAGCTCGGGCAACGGCTCGACGCTGCGCCAGGGAACATCAGGTGTCACAGGGCAGGAGCCTAGTGGTCCCACCTCGGATCACCGTCGTCCGACAGGCGGATCCTTCCGGCAGACAGGTAGCGCGGCCGGAAGTGCCAAGGGCGATCGCGGAGCCAACCGCGTCACAGGTGTGGGCCCTGTCAAGCTGAGCGCGTCAACGGATCGCAGCAGCCGCTGTCGGCCTACCGGTGAGGAATCACCGGCAGGTGCGCCACGGCCCAGCAAGATCGCCGCTCACCGAGCATCGCCGCTCAAGCCGGGCTCCTGACGCTCAGCCACCCACAGGCCCCGCCCCTGCAATCCGACCACCAGCCCACGATCACCTCATGGCTACATCCGCGAGTACTGCTTGACGACGGGCCCTCAGCCCAGTGAGGAAGTGCCCGTAGCTCGCACGGTCGAAGGAGAGAACAGGACCGCTGCGGTCCTTGGAGTCTCGGATCTGCGCTCCGCCGTCGTGCGCCCGCGCCTCCACGCAGCTATCGCTGCCGTTGCTCCTGGTCGACTTCTTCCAGTCCCGCGTCAGACCGTTCACGTCATCTCCTCAGCGGCGCTTCGCAGCATTTCGATTGAGCGATCAGTCGACGCCGCATCCTGCGCCAACCTGTTGAAGACGTCGCCGTACGATGCTACCGCTTCCGGATAGAGGTCCCCCGCGTACGTCTCGCAGTACACGACATCCTCGCCCTCCGGGAAACCGAGGATCACGAGCGGCCCGAGGGTTCCGGCGTGGGCGCCTGTGGAGTGAGCGATCACCTGAAGGTCAACGGTGGGCCTGGTGGCGACATCCACAAGGTGTAGGAGTTGGCGACGCATCACCTTCGGCCCGCCGACCATGCGACGGATGACTCCCTCATCGAGAATCACCCACAGGCTCGGCGGATCAGTCTGTTCAAGGATGGCCTGCCGCGCGGTTCGCACCTCCACGCGAGTGTCGATCTCGTCGGCCTTGAGCCGGACGGGACCGCGTTGCAGCAGAGCGCGGGCGTAGTCCTCGGTTTGCAGCAGTCCCGGCACGATCATCGGGCCGAAGGCTCTGACCGAGCTCGCTTCGCTCTCGAAGGCGATCAGGCTCGCGTACTTCTCCGAGATCGCCGCCGCGTACGGCTGCCACCAGCCACGATCTCCGCGCTTGGTGGTATCGGCAGCGGTCTTGGCAAGCCGCTCGGTGACCTCGGCGTCAGCACCGTAGTGTTGGAGCAGCGCTTTGAGCGTCAGCGGCCGGACGCCAACTCGGCCCCGCTCGATACGACTCAGGTGAGAGTCGGAGATGCCGGCTGTGCCTGCCGCCTGTTCGATGTTCAGACCAGCTGCTTCACGCAACCCTCTCAGCTCGATGCCCAGCTTGCGTCGTGCCGTCGGACTCGCCACGTCGGACAGTCTAAGGCCAACACCAACAACCCATGGCCCCCCTCAGACACTCGCCCCAGACAATTGTCTGGAGCAGATGCCCTATGGAATCATCCTCTGTGATGACGCCGTCACACCGAGAAGCCTGAGTGACACCAGCGGAGGTAGCCATGAGCAGTCACGGTGACACCGCCCGGCAGAACGCAGCCGAGCAAATTCAGCAAGTGGAGCGCGAGACAGCGAAGCAGCGGATCCTCGCCATGGCCGAGGCAGAGCGGATTCCGGTGGAGGAGACGACCCGGGCACTCCCGGAGGGCCGGTGGCGGCGTGGAGAGTGAGGTGCCGGTCGGGCGGCGGGTGGCGTACTGGCGGGCGCGGCGAAGAATGTCGCAGCAGGTGTTCGCCGATCGGCTCGGCAAGTCCAAGAGCTGGGTGGACAAGGTCGAGCGTGGGGTGCGGGCGCTGGACAGGGTTTCCACGCTCCAGGAGATCGCCGGTGTGCTGCGGATCGACCGGGCGGTGTTGCTGGGCCGGGACACCCGCCCCGCCGACGTGGCGGTGCGGATCGAGGGCGTGGAGCGGATCCGGGCGACGCTGTCCGCGTACGACATCGCGCTGGACCGACCGGCGGCGCACCGCGACGTGCCGTCTGCCGCGCGGCTGGCCCGCGACGTCGCGCACGCCTGGACCAGTTTCCAGCATGCGCGGTACCCGGTCCTGGTCGGCATGGTGCCCGAACTGCTGGCCGGCGCGCAGCGCGGCCACGCCCACGATCCGCAGGCCGGGCGGGTGCCGCTGGTGGAGGCGTACCGGGTGACGGCGGCGCTGCTGGTCAAGCTCGGCGAGACCGAGCTGGCCTGGCTGGCCGCCGACCGGGCCATGGCCGTCGCCACCGGGTGATCCGCTGCTGGTCGCCGCCGCCACCGTGCAGTTGGGCCACGTGCTGTGTGCCACCGGTCGAGCCAGGGCGGCGGGTACGGCGGCACTCGCCGCCGCGTACCGGATCGCGCCGACCGACCCGGACGATGCCGACGGGTCACCGCTGTCGCTGTGCGGGACGTTGCTGGTGCAGGCGGCTCTCGCGGCCGCGCGGCACGGTGACGACAAGGCCGCCGCCGTCCGTGTCGACGAAGCCACCGAACTGGCCGTCGTGGTCGGCGACGGCCAGGACCACCATCACACCTGCTTCGGGCCGACCGCCGTCGCGCTCGCCCGGGTCGCGGTCGACGTGGAGCGGGGTGCGGCCGACGAGGCGGTCGCCCGGCACGTGGACGCCGTCGGGCGCGACGGCTGGCGGTGGCTGCCGCCCGGGGTCCGGGCCGCCCATCTGATCGACGCCGCTCGGGCCTATCTCCAGACCGACGATCCGGTAAACGCCGCCCGGGTGCTGCTCGACGCCGATCGCACCGCGTCGGCCGAGGTACGCGACCGGCCCGCAGCCCGGGACGTACTCGCCGACACGATCCGCCATCCTGACGCCCCGGCGACGGTCCTCTCGCTGGCCGTCACCCTCGGGGTGAGCTGAGCCGCGTTCGGTCAGCTACGGCACATCAGGGCGTCGGGTTCCTTGCCGGGTGACCAGATCCAGGCACGGTAGGCGACCCCGACGAGGTGCTCGCCGACGGCGCACTGTCCCTTGTGGTGCCCGCTGGCGAAGTCGCCGCCCGGATTGCCGGCCGGTCGGTTGTCGCCACGGTCGAACCAGACCGTCCGGCGGGTGCCGCCGACGGTGGCGCCCCCGCGAGCCCCGTCCTCCACACCGAAGCCGGAGGACGGGGCTCGCGGGGGCCGATCGGTCAGGCCGCGTCGAGGCGGGCCAGGTCCTCGGCCGAGAGTTCCAAGTCGGCCGCGCCGACGGAGTCCCGGATCGTCTCCGGGCGCGACGAGCCGGGGATCGGGATCACCGTGGGCGCCTTCGCCAGCATCCAGGCCAGGCAGACCTGCTGCGGGCTGACGCCGCGTTCCCGGGCGACCTCGGCGAAGACTGCGAACCGGGAGCCCAGCTCGGCGGCGTTGGAGATGCCGCCGAGCGGACTCCAGGGTAGGAAGGCGATGCCGAGTTCGGCGCAGAGCGCCAGCTCCGGTTCGCTGGAACGGAAGGCGGGAGAGTACTGGTTCTGCACGCTGACCAGTCGGCCGCCGAGGATCTCGTTGGCCTGCCTGATCTGATCCGGGTCGGCGTTGGAGATGCCGGCCATCCGGATCTTCCCGGCGTCGAGCAGGTCCCGCAGCGTGCCGATGGAGTCCGCGTACGGGGTGTTCGGGTCGGGGCGGTGGAACTGGTAGAGGTCGATCGCCTCGACGCCGAGCCGCTTGAGCGACGCCTCGACGGCGTCCTTGAGGTGCTCGGGCCTGCCGTTCAACGTCCAGAGGCCGTCGCCGGGGCGTACGTGGCCGCCCTTCGTGGCGATCAGCACGTCGGACGTGTCGCCGCCGTAGCTCGCCACGGCACTGGCGATCAACGACTCGTTGTGACCGGCGTCGGCGGGGCCCAGGTGGTAGGCGTCCGCGGTGTCGATCAGCGTGACCCCGGCGTCCAGCGCGGCATGGATCGTGGCGATCGAGCGCTGTTCGTCGGGACGGCCCTCGATCGACATCGGCATGCCGCCGAGCCCGATCGCGCCGACGGTGACGTCGCCGATACGGCGGGTCTGCATACAGGCTCCTCCTCGAAGCGGTGCGGTTCGGCGGGCGGGCGGTGGCCCGCAACGCCCGGATTCCACCTTCTACCCCATTGGCAGTGCTGTCTACCGGACCGGCACGTCACCCGCACCGCCAACCGGTGGCGCCGGTCCTGGACGATCGGCGGCGCCCGCACCTCATTTGTACGCACAGCAAATTATTTCCCCTCTTCCTGCGCACCTTCCCCTCCCGCAACAGGCCCTTCCAGGCGCCTCACGGTTCGACGTATGTCCAGGCCACAGCGGTGTCGACGGGCGCCCGAGACCAACTCGTTACTTGACGCAATAGTTCGTTCGCCGTAGGAAGGAAGTGTGACTGACGTGGTGACGCCACCAACGAGCCCGGTGAGCCGGGAGCGGTCGAAGGAGATCAAGCGCCTCTCGGTGATCTCCACCGCCCGCCAGGTACGGCTGCTCTCCCGCGCCGAGCTGACCGAGTTGACCGGGTTGAGCCCCGCAACACTCACTCCCCTCGTCCGCGAACTGATCGCCGAGGGCTACCTGATCGAACGCGGGCCGGGCACCTCCCGGGCCGGCCGCCCCCGGGCCATGCTGGAGTTCAACCCGCGCGCCGAACTGGTCGCCGCGGTGTCGCTGGAACCCAGCCGGATCAGCTGCGAGATCGCCGACAGCGACGGCAGCGTCATCGCCCACCGGGCGGTCCGGCTCACCGGCGACATCGTCGAGACCATCTGCCGCTCCGTACCCGAACTGGCCGGCGCCGGACTTCCCGCGCTGCGCGGGGTGGCGATCGCCGCGCCGGGCGTCTCCTCGGGCGGCACGGTCCGGCTCGCCCCCTCGGTGGGGCTGGTCGAGGGCCGGCAGATAGGCGAATCAGTCCAACGACACCTCGGCGTGCCGGTCGTGGTGGACAACGACGTCAACCTGATGGCCGCCGGTGAACACGCCGCCGGGGCCGGCAGCGACGTGGCCGACCTGCTGCTGTTGCACGTCGCCGACGGCATCGGCGCCGGACTGGTCCTGGACGGGCAGGTCCGCCGGGGCGCCGGTGGCGCGGCCGGCGAGGTGGGCTTCCTGCCGCTGGACCCGACCGACCGGGGACACGACGGGATCGGCCCGTTCGAGGCCCGGTGGTCGGAGAACGCCGTCGCCGAACGGGTCGTCGCGCTCGCCCCCGGCCGGCGGCCGGACGCACCGGTGGCCGCCCTGGTCGAGCTGGCCCGCACCGACGCGCGGGCGGCGGCGTACCTCGACGAGGTGTTGACCGCCTGGTCCCGGCTGATCGTCTCCTGCGCCTGCGTGATCGACCCGGGCCGGGTCCTGCTCAGCGGCGCCGCCACCCAGCTCGACGACGACGCCGTGGCGCGGCTCCAGACGCTCGTCGACGCCTCCGCGCCCGCCGCCACCGAGGTACGCCGGGCGGTCCTCGGCGACCGCGCGGTGCTGCACGGCGCGGTCAGTCACGCCCTCGCCGCCGCGGCGGCCGGCACACCCCAACTCCTACCCACCCCTTGATCCCTTCCCTCGGAGGTACCTCATGAAACGACGACTTCTCCTGGCCGGAGCGCTCGCCAGCGTGCTCGCCGTCGGCACCGCCTGCGGCGGTGGCGGTTCGGACGACGCCGCAGGTGACGTTGCGCAGCTCACCATCTACACCGCCCGGGACAAGAAGGTCACCGACTTCGTGGTGGAGAAGTTCACCGAGAAGTACCCCGAGTACCAGGGCAAGGTCGAGATCCTCAACATCGGCGCCCAGGAGATCCTGGAGCGGGTCCGCGCCGAGAAGGCCAACCCGCAGGCCGACGTGTGGTGGGGCGGCACCCAGCAGGGTCTCTCGGCGGGTGCGGCCGAGGACCTGCTGGCCCCCTGGCAGCCGTCGTTCGCCGACAGCATGGACGAGCAGTACAAGGACGCCGAGGGCCGCTGGTTCGGGGAGATCCTGCTGCCCGAGGTCATCATGTACAACAACGCGGCGCTGGCCCCGGAGCAGGCCCCGAAGGACTGGGACGACCTGCTCGACCCGCAGTGGAAAGACAAGATCATCATCCGGGACGTGGCCGCGTCCGGCACCATGCGGTCGATCTACGCCTCGATGATCCAGCGCCTCTCCCCCGACGGCAGCAACCCGCAGCCCGGGTACGACTGGCTCAAGCGCCTCGACGCCAACACCGGCTCGTACGCGGCCAATCCGGCCGACCTGTACCTGAAGCTCTCCCGCCAGCAGGGCACGCTCAGCGCCTGGAACCTGCAGGACGTGCTGTTGCAGGCCAACCAGTCGAACATGCCCTTCGGCTACGTGATGCCCACCTCCGGTGCGCCGGTGCTGGTCGACGGTCTCGCCGCGGTCAAGGGCGGCAACTCCGAGGGCGCGCAGAAGTTCATCGAGTTCCTCTTCGACGACGGGCTCCGGGCGGACCTGGCCAAGGACTTCTTCCAGATCCCCGCCATCGAGATCGCCGACCAGCCGGAGTGGCTGGCCCAGCTCGACCTGCGCCCGATGAACGTCGACTGGAACGTCATCGCCGAGCACGAGACCGAGTGGATCAACCACTGGAACAGCCAGATTAAGAACAAGGGCTGACCGCGTCGGCACCGGGCCGGGTACGCGTACCCGGCCCGGCCGCCGGCCGGCCGACCGATGTAAGGAAGGGACCCTTCCTATACCGCAGACGTTAGAAAGGGTCCCTTCCTTACCTACGACCGGCAGCACGAGAAGGAGGACATCATGATCGATGTCACGCTGGAGTCGGTGAGCAAGCGATTCGCCCGCGCCGGCGACACCGCGGCCGTCGACGATGTCGACATCAGCATCGCCGCCGGTGAGTTCTTCACCCTGCTCGGCCCGAGCGGCTGCGGCAAGACCACCACCCTGCGCATGGTGGCCGGGTTCTACTTCCCGACCTCCGGCCGGATCCGCTTCGGCGCCGAGGACGTGACCCGCCGCCCGCCGAACAAGCGCGACACCGGCATGGTGTTCCAGAACTACGCGCTGTTCCCGCACATGTCGGTGGCGCAGAACGTCGCGTACGGGCTGAAGATCCGCAAGGTGGGGCGGGCCGATTCCCGGCGACGGGTCGAGGAGGCGCTGGGCCAGGTGCACCTGGACGGATACGGCGAGCGGCGCATCGACCAGCTCTCCGGCGGTCAGCAGCAGCGTGTCGCGCTGGCCCGGGCACTGGTCATCCGTCCGCGTACGCTGCTGCTCGACGAGCCGCTGTCCAACCTGGACGCGAAGCTGCGCGAGGAGACCCGCACCGAGATCCGCCGTATCCAGAAGGAGAGCGGCACCACCGCCATCTACGTCACCCACGACCAGGCCGAGGCGATGGCGATGTCGGACCGGATCGCGGTGATGGAGTCCGGGCGGGTGCAGCAGATCGGCGCCCCGCAGGAGATCTACCACCGGCCGGCCAACGCCTTCGTGGCCCGCTTCATCGGCCGCAGCAACGTGCTGTCGCTGCCGGTGGTGGCGGTCACCGACGAGACGGTCACCGTCGGCCGCCCGGACGGCACCGAGATCGCGGTGGCCGCGCCGGCCGGGCACGGCCTGCGCCCCGGTGAGAGCGCGCTGGTGTCGGTACGCCCGGAGCACATCGGTCTCACCTCGGCCACCGAAGCGGGTGCGCTGCCCGGCCAGGTGACCGAGCTGGAGTTCACCGGCATGGCCACCAACCTGGTGGTCGACGTGGCCGGTGAGTCGGTGCAGGTGGCCGCGATCGACGTGCCGGCGGGCGTCGCCGTCGGCGACCGGATCGGGCTGCGGCTCAACCGGGAGCGTATGTGGGTGGTGCACCCGTGACGGCCGCACCCAGCGCCGCCACCGCCCCGCCGATCACCGAGGACCCGACCCCGGCCGGACAGGGTCGCCGTCCCCGGCTGGGCGGACGCTTCGCCAGTGGCGCCAGTTCCCGCTGGTTCCCGTACGCGCTGGTGTTCCCGCTGGCGCTGATCCTGTTCGGGTACGTGGTCCAGCCGATGTTCGCCACCTTCGCGGAGAGCGTCGGGGTGGACGGGGTCGCCAACTACACCGAGTTCCTGCGCGGCGAGGGCGTGGCCCGGTCGTCGTTGCTCACCTCGCTGGGCATCTCGGCGGCCAGTGTGCTGTTCTGCGGGATCGTCGGCGTGGCGATGGCGTTCCTGCTCAAGCGCTTCCAGTTCCCCGGTCGCCGGTTGATCGAGGCGATCATCCTGGTGCCGGCCGCGCTGCCGCCGCTGATCGGCGCCATCTCGTTCCAGCTGCTCTACAGCGAGACCGGCATCCTGCCGCGCGGGCTCCAGCAGCTGTTCGGCACCGAGAGCCCGGTGCTGCCGTTCACCGGCATCGCGGGGGTGCTGGTGGTGCACACCTTCACCATGTACCCGTTCTTCTATCTCGCCGCCTCGGCCGCCCTGTCCGGGATGGACCCGTCGGTGGAGGAGGCCGCGTACAACCTCGGCGCCGGCCGGGTACGGGTGTGGCGTACCGTGCTGCTGCCGATGCTCACCCCGGCGCTGGTCTCGGCCTCGCTGCTGGTGTTCATGACCTCGCTGGCGTCGTACACCGCTCCGCTGCTGTTCGGCGTGGACCGCACGATGACCATGCAGATCTACATCAACCGCACCAACGGCGACCTGCCGATGGCCTCCACGTACGCCTCGGTGCTGGCGGTGGTGTCGATCCTGTTCCTGCTCGGCATGCGCTGGTACGAGGGGCGGCGCAGCTACCGCTCGCAGTCCAAGGGGGTCGCCGCGCACCGGCGGGAGATCACCAACCCGTTCGGCAAGTGGGCCGTGCTGGCCGCCTCGGTCCTGGCCACGGTGGTGCTGCTGGCGCCGGTGGGCACGATCGCGCTGGTGGCGTTCTCCGAGGACGGCTCGTGGACCACCCAGGTGATCCCGTCGGCCTACACCTGGCAGAACTTCGTCACCATCTTCTCCGACCCGAGGGCGTTCCAGCCGATCCTCAACTCGTTGCAGATGAGCCTGATCGCCACGGTCGCCTGTGTGGTGGTCGGCGTGCTCATCGCGTACGCGGTGCGGCGGTTGGACTTCCGGGGCCGGGCGCTGCTGGACGTGGCGGTCATGCTGGCGTGGGCGCTGCCCGGCACGGTGGTGGCGATCAACCTGATCTCGGCGTTCAGCACCGGCAACGCGTTCAGCTTCGGGCAGGTGCTGATCGGCACCTTCTGGATCATGCCGCTGGCGTACTTCGTGCGGTTCCTGCCCCTGGTGTTCCGGTCCAGTTCGGCCACGCTGGCGCAGATCGACCCCTCGCTGGAGGAGGCGGCCCGCAACCTGGGCGCCTCGTGGTGGCGGGCGTTCGGCACGGTCACCCTGCGGCTGATGATCCCCGGGGTGGCGGCCGGCGCGCTGCTGGCCTTCGTCAACGGCGTCGGCGAGTTCGTCGCCTCGGTGCTGATCTACACGTCGCAGACGGCACCGATCTCGGTCGAGATCAACAACCGGATGTACTCGTTCGAAGTCGGCACCGCCGCCGCGTACGGCATGCTCCAGGTGGCGCTGATCTTCGTGGTGATGGTGGTCTCCGGTCGGCTCCAGAGCGGCCGGTCGGCGTCCCGGGAGGCGGCGAAGTGGACGGCGTGACGCGTACCGAGGTGACCGTGAGCTGGCCGGAGTCGGGCCTGCTGCCGATCGGCCGGGTGCCCGGTGGCGAACTGGCGGCGGTGGCCGCCGCCGCGGACTTCGCGGTGCTGCCGGTGGGCGCGGTGGAGTGGCACGGCCCGCACCTGCCGCTGGGCACCGACCTGATCCTGGCCGAGGGGTTCGCCGCCGAGAGCGGCGCGACCGGCGAGGGCCCGCGCGGCGTCCTCTTCCCCGCCGTGCCGTACGCGGCCTGCCCGGGGCAGACCCGGCCGTGGCCGGGGACGGTGGCGATCCGCCCGGAGATCGCGGTCGGCTACCTGGCCGACGTGATCGAGGGGATCGTCGCGGCCAGTTTCCCCCGCCTGCTGATCGTCAACGGGCACGACGCCAACATGTCCACCGCGCGGGCCGCGATGGAGTGGGTCTCCGGCCGCCGTCAGGCCAGCCTGCTGCTGGTCAACTGGTTCCAGTTGGTGACCCCGGCGGAGACCACCCAGCTCTACGGCGAGCTGCCCGCGCGCGGGCACGGCGGGGCGTACGAGACCTCGGGCGTGCTCGGCTTCGACCCCGACGCGGTACGCCTCGACGCGGTCGAGGACCTGCCGCCGAAGCCGAAGCTGCCGGTGCCGCACCCGTACGTGCTCGTGGAGTCCCGGCCCGACCCGTGGCAGGGCTGGTCCGGGCACATCTCGCTGGCCGACGTGGAGACCGGCGAACGGGTCCGGCACATCGCCGGGGCCCGGCTGCGGGAGATCGTGGCCGCCTGGGTCGCCGCACCGCCACCCGCGCCGCCCACCGCCGATCCCCTGCCCACCGACCCGACACCTTCTCGGAAGGAGGGGTGACCGTGGACCGGGGACTGGATGTCGTCGACTTCCACCTGCATTTCCGCATCGGCGCCGACGAGACGGTCCACGCCTGCGAGGAGGCCGCCGGGATGCACCCCGGCGGGGCACCCGAACGGGCCGCCCGCGCCGCCGCCTCCGCCCCGTACGCGCGGGCGTGGCGGCAGGCGTGGTCGTTCCCGGAGCCGGAGCCGCCCGCCGCGCACTGGCCGGACGAGGCCGACCGGTGGGCCGACGAGCTGCGCCGGGTCGGCGTACGCCGGGCGGTGTTCGTCACCGGCGGCGGCAACGACGCGGTGGCCGACGTGGTCGACCGGCACCCGGACCTGCTGCTCGGCTTCGCCCACCACGACCCGTACGCCCCGGACGCCGCCACCGAGCTGGAACGGGCGGTCACCGAGCGCGGCCTGCGCGGCTTGAAGCTGTTCGCGCCGTTGCTGCGCGGCCCGCTCGACGGGCCGGACCTCGATGCGCTCTGGGGCACCGCCCAGCGGCTCGGCGTGCCGGTGCTGATCCACATCGGGCACTACGGCAGCGCCGGTGGCCTCACCTTCGGTCGCCACGGCGGCCCGGAGGAGCTGGCCCGGATGGCCCGCCGGTTCCCGGAGCTGCCGGTGGTGGTGCCGCACTTCGGCGTGCAGTACGTGCAGGAGCTACTCTTCACCGCCTGGGGCTGCCCGAACGTGCACGTCGACACCTCCGGCTCCAACCAGTGGGTGCGGTGGATGCCGTACAAGCTGACTCTGGAGGACCTGTTCCGGCGCTGCTACGAGACCATCGGCCCGCAGCGGATCGTGTTCGGCAGCGACTCGTCGTGGTTCCCGCGCGGGTACGTGACCCGGTACCTCGACGACCAGCTGCGCATCTGCCGGGAACTGGGCCTGCCCGACGACCACCTGCGCGCGATCTTCGCCGGTAACGCCGAGCGCCTGCTCGGGCTCGACGACTGACCGGCCGACCGTCCGGGCCGGCCCCGCGCCGACCCGGCCTGGAGAAGGAAGTAGGGAACTCCGTCATGAGCACACCCGCGCTGACCACCTACCAGCGGCACCACCTGCGTCCCACCTACGACCACCACGTCGGGTACCTGTTCCCGGCGATGGTGCGGGCCAGCCAGGCGCACGTGGTGATGCTGACCGAGCAGGGGTTGATCCCCGCCGAGCGGGGCGCCCGGTTGCTGCGCGGACTGGCCGAGCTGCGTGCCGACCCGGCCGACGCGCCGCCCTTCGACGGCACCTTCGAGGACACGTACTACCTGGTGGAGAAGCGGCTCGCGGCGGCCTGCGGGGTACCCACCTCGGAGCTGGACGTGCAGATGGCGCGCAGCCGCAACGACCTCGACGCCGGGGTGTTCCGGATGCTGCTGCGCGACCAGTTGACCGGGGTGCTCGACCGGGTGCTGGACACCGGGACGGTCGCGCTGGACACCGCGGACCGGTACGCGGACGTGGTGATCACCGGCTACACCCACCGGCGTCCCGCCCAGCCGACCACCATCGGGCACGCCCTGGCCGGGTACGCCGAGGCAGTGGCCGGGGAGGCGGTCGCGTACGCCGACCTGATCGAGGCGCTCAACGTCTCGCCGCTGGGCTCCTGCGCGTTCGCCGGCACCGACCTGGACATCTCCCCCGCCCGGGTGGCCGAGCTGCTCGGCTTCGCCGCCCTGGTGACCAACTCGTACGAGGCGGTGGCCGGCGCCGACCACCTGGTGCGGGTCGGCACCCTCAACGCCCAGGCGCTGGCCACCGGGGCGCGGCTGGCCCGTACCCTGATGGACTGGCTGAGCTGGCGGTGGGTGACCACGCCCGGTGACTTCACCCAGGGCAGCAGCATCATGCCGCAGAAGCGCAACCCGGTGGTGCTGGAGCACCTGGTGTCGTACGCGGGGCAGGCCGCCGCCGACGCCGCCGCGGTGCTGAACAACGTGGGCGCGGCCTGGTGGGAGGACTCGAACAACGCCACCACCGACGTGCAGGTGCGGCTCTGGGAGAGCAACGACCGGGCGGACCGGTTCTTCGCCCTGCTCGGCGGCTTCCTCGCCGAGATCGCGCCGTTGACTCCGCCGTCGGCGGCCGAGATCGTCGCCTCCGGGGCCACCACGACCGCCGCCGCCGACGCCCTGACCCGGCACGGTGTGCCGTTCCGGGCCGCGCACTCGGTGGTGGGTCGGCTGGTGCGCGGCGGTGACCCGCAGGGCTGGACCGCCGACGAGGTGCGGGCCGCCGCCCAGGGACTGGTTCCCGGCGGGCTGGACGACGCTGCCGTCGACGACCTGATCGCCGCCGCCGTCCGGCCGGAGCTGGTGCTGGG